>JAKFFK010000066.1:0-22810 GCA_036675285.1 Paucimonas sp.
GGTACTGAACTGGTATGCGCCTTCGCTGACATCCGACGCCGAGGCCGGCCTTGGCAATTGGGACGAGCGACACATTGCCGACATCCTGAAGACCGGCGTATCGGCGCGCGGCACGGTATTCGGGCCGATGGCCGAAGTGGTCGCGGAAAGTCTGCAGCACCTGACTGACGATGACGTCAAGGCAATGGCCGGCTACCTGAAGTCGCTCCCGCAAACCGGCGCGCCGCCGCAGGCAAGTGCTGTTGCGTCATCGCAAAATGCCGATCAGGTGTTGAAGCTAGGGGCCAAGCTGTATGATGCGCATTGCGTCGACTGCCATCAGGCCAACGGAGCCGGGCATCCGCCGGCCTATCCACCGCTGGCTGGCAATCGATCCCTGACCATGCATTCCGCGATCAACCCGATCAGGATAGTATTGAATGGCGGTTATCCGCCCAGCACCGGCGGTAATCCGCGGCCATATGGCATGCCGCCGTTTGCCCACGAGTTAAACGATACCGAAGTGGCCGCAGTCGTGTCTTACATGCGCAATTCATGGGGTAACAAGGCCGCACTGGTGTCGCCGGTAGAAGTGGGTCGCTATCGGGGGACAGCCCTGGACTAAACATTCAGGATGGATTAATCAAGGGTCGCTGGCGACCCATCGTGTAAGGTAAAGTATGGAATTCTTTCGCATAGTCAGAATGATTCTGTGGAGTTTTTTTGGCGTTCGTAAAAAATCTTCATTTGATTCGGATCTTCAGACCCTCAAGCCCCAGCACATCATCCTGGTTGGGTTACTGGCCGCTGCCGTATTCATTACCGTCATGATCATCCTGGTCAAGACGGCCCTGCATTTCCTGGTGCCGTGATGCTATGAAATAAGAAGCAATGAAGACTTTTCCGCCATGCCTGCAACTGCATGTTTTCGCAGCGCGGACGCTACTGCCAAGATACCTGCCTGACAAGCTCCATCCCCATATCAGGCTTTATGATGACCAAGCCGGGCGTGTTGCAAAAGCTGCTTCGCTCCAGATCGTCGTACATATGCTGGGAAGCCGGAAATGCCATGCCACGTGGCGCAGTGGAGTCCCTGACAGCGCGCTGACCAGAAAAGAGTTAGCCGGTTATACTGATGTCATATTCCGAATGACTGCATGAATTTCCAGGGAAGAACCGTTGAACCTGCCTCTCCATCAACTTTCGATGACCGTACTGATGACGCCGGACATGGCCAATTTTTCCGGCAATGTCCATGGCGGCACCATTCTCAAGCTGCTCGACCAGGTCGCCTATGCTTGTGCCAGCCGCTATTCAGGCAATTATGTGGTGACACTGTCGGTCGATCAAGTGACGTTTCGTCAGCCGATCCATGTCGGCGAACTGGTCACGTTTCTCGCCTCGGTGAATCATACCGGCACGACTTCAATGGAAATCGGCATCAAGGTCATCACTGAAAATATACAGGCGCGCACGGTACGTCATGCCAACAGCTGTTTCTTTACCATGGTGGCAGTGGATCAGGATGGCAAGCCGACCCCCCTCCAATCGCTGCAGCCGGTAACGCCCGACGAGGAACGGCGGTTCGCAGAAGCCAAAGCCCGTAAGGCGCTGCGGCAAAAATCGGCTAAGATTTAAGGCGTGCGGATGCCAGGCTTGCCGCACCGTCGCTGGGCGCTGGGGCTGTGTGCAGCGCTGATCGCCGGCTGTGGCACGCTGCCATCGCTTGAAAATCGCAGCATTTCGAACGTATTGACCGATACCGCCGAGACCCGGCTAGGGCGGGCGATTTCTCCACTGCTTAACGCGCACCCGGGAAAATCGGGAATCTACCCATTGCCGGATGCCCCGAATGCGTTTGCGGCTCGGGCACTGCTGGCCCAGGTTGCCGAGCGTACGCTGGATGTCCAGTATTACATCTGGCAGAAGGACAAGACCGGCACCATGCTATTCCAGGCGCTACGTACTGCAGCCGATCGCGGTGTTCGGGTGCGGTTGCTGCTGGACGACAACAACACCGCCGGACTCGACCCGACGCTTGCTGCGCTGAATGCGCATCCGCATATCGAGGTGCGGCTTTTCAACCCGTTTGTGCATCGCAAACTGCGCGCAATCGGTTACCTGACCGATTTCTCGCGCGCCAACCGGCGCATGCACAACAAGTCGTTTACAGTCGATAATCAAGTCACGATCATTGGCGGGCGCAATATCGGTGACGAGTACTTCGGTGCCACTGACGATGTGCTGTTTGCCGATCTCGATGTCATGGCAGTCGGTCCGGTCGTCAATGATGTCTCCCGTGATTTCGACCGTTATTGGGCCAGCCAGTCTGCCTATCCGGTTGACCGCTTGCTGCCAGCTGCCGACCCTGCACAAATTGCTGAACTGGCTGTGGCTGCGGCACAAGTCGAAAATGATCCTGCCGCGGTCGCGTATGTGAACGCCTTGCGCAGTTCTTTATTTGTCCAGGAACTGGTGCAGGGCAGGCTTGCATTCGAATGGGCTGCAACCCGAATGGTCAGCGATGATCCGGCCAAGGGGCTTGGCCTGGCAGAAGCAGAGTCGTTTTTACCCCGCAAGCTGAAACAAATCATTGGCGATCCGCTCGCCGAAGTATCGCTGGTGTCGCCTTATTTCGTGCCGACCGCCGCTGGCGTTGATGCCTTTGCGGCGCTGGCTGGGCGCGGCGTAAATATCAGCATCCTTACCAACTCGCTGGAAGCCACCGATGTGGCCGCCGTCCATGCAGGCTATGCCAAGCGGCGCAAGCCTTTGTTACAGGCTGGCATCTTGCTTTACGAATTACGCCGCCTGTCGCCTGTTGCAAGCCGCAAGAAAAAAACTGGCCTCTTCGGCAGCTCGGCTTCCAGCCTGCATGCGAAGACATTTTCGGTGGATGGTGCGCATGTATTCATTGGCTCGTTCAACTTCGATCCACGTTCGGCAAAACTGAATACCGAGAACGGTTTTGTCATCGACAGTCCGGCATTGGCGCAAAAAATCGCAGCTGCGTTCAAGCATGACATTCCTGCCAATGCCTACCAGGTACGCCTGTCCGAGTCGGGTCAGATATACTGGGTCGAGCCAAGAGGGGGCAAGCTGCTGCGGCATGATACGGAACCCGGCACAGGCTTTTGGCAGCGGGCAGGCGTCTGGTTCTTGTCGCTCTTGCCGATCGAGTGGCTATTGTGATTTGAGCCGCGGCATCAGCAATGTCTGAGGTGCTGTTTTGAAACGGATGCCTGAAGCAGGGTGACGCGGTAACATTTGCGCTAGATCATGGCTTTATCCAACATTGCCATTACATGATCCAAGACAGCCAGTCTTCCCATGTCAAACAGTCTGCAGGATCGAACTCATGAAAATAATGTGCCGTATGAAATCATGTAGCCTTTTATGCCTTGTCTCTGCATCGGCGTTTGCGTCAGGCTCGCCCGCAACACTGGCTGATTGCGCCGGCATTGCTGAAAACAGCCAGCGGCTTGCCTGCTATGACCGTCTGGCGACGAGCGATGACAGGAACAGCGGCGCGCCCGCACACAAGGTCCAGACACAGCCCGCACCCGAGATTGCCATAGCAGCGCAGCAGACAGATTACGTGGCACAGCAAGAATTCAGCCTTGGCAGGCATTGGGAAATCGGGCAAGAGAACAAGCGTGGCACATTCGATTTTCGCCCGCACAGGCCCAATTACCTGCTGGCCACCTATAGCACTTCGCCAAACGATGCGCCTTATCGCCCCTTCAGACAACTGGTTCCCGAGACAGAAAACCTGTCCCATGCAGAAATAACGTTTCAGTTAGGTTTCAAGATGAAGGGCATGGAAAATATCCTGAATTCGAACAGCGACCTGTGGTTTGCCTATACACAGCAAAGTTTTTGGCAAGCCAATAACCAGGAAGCTTCCAGCCCATTCAGGGAAACTAATTACCAGCCGGAGTTGATGCTGGTCATGCCGCTGAACTTCCAGATTCTGGGGATGAAAGCACGCTTCGCCAATTTTGGTTACATCCATCAATCCAATGGCCAGACTTCAACCCTGTCGCGCAGCTGGAATCGGCTGTATGCGCAGGCGGGTCTTGAAAAAGATAATTTTACTTTGCTGGCACGGATCTGGAAACGCATTGGTGAAGATGCGGCGGATGACGATAATCCCGACATCATCGACTATATGGGGCACGGGGATCTGCTCGGCACCTATTATGTCAATGGGCATGAGTTTTCACTGCTGGCGCGGAACAATTTTCATACACATCGCGGTGCAGTTCAGGCGGGCTGGGCATTTCCCTTGGCGAATCAGGTCAAAGGCTATGTACAGATATTTTCCGGATACGGACAAAGCCTGATTGATTATAACTATTCGCAAAAAACCATTGGGTTAGGGGTCGTGGTCAGTTATTGATCCGGAGCCCGTGTCAGCCGCAGCGATGCCCAGTCAAAGGGCATTTTCAATCCGTTGATCAATGCGTCAGTGCAGCTTGACCAATGGTGTGGTGCGCTTGACCAGGAAACGCCCGGCAGCCAGAACCCCCGTGCGCACCGTTCCCAGAATTGCCTGATGGTGCATCAGGTGCAGGCTGACATACATGATGCGTGCAAACAGGCCTTCGACGAACCAGCTCAGTCCCTTGAGCGAGCCCATCAGGCTGCCCACGGTGGTTTGCTGGCCGATCGACACCAGCGAACCGTAATCCCGGTACCGGTACGGATCCTTTTGCGCAGGCTTGCCCTTTGCCTGGCGCAGGAAAGTCTCCAGCAGATAGTCTGCCTGCTGGTGAGCAGCCTGCGCCCGTGGCGGCACTAGTTTGCCGTCGGCGTCAGGACAGGCGGCGCAATCGCCAATCGCAAAAATGTTGGCAAAGCCGGTCAGGTTGAGCCGGTCGGTGACGACAAGCTGGCCACCCTTATTGGTCGGTAAACCCAGTGTTTCGAGAAAGGCGGGCGCCTTGATGCCAGCGGCCCATACACAAATGTCGGCTGGATACGATATGTCATTGGCATCGGTCACACTGTCCTGCTGTATATCGACCACCCGGCATCCGGTCACGACGCTCACATGACGCTTGGCCAGTAATCTGGTGGCAGCGCTGGAGACCCGCTCCGGAAGCGGCGCCAAGATGCGTGGAGCACCTTCCAGCAAGGTAATGCGCACATCCTTGACCGGGTCGAACTTGCGAAAGCCATAATCCGCGTAAACACCGCTGGCTTCACGCAACTCGGCGGCCAGTTCCACGCCTGTGGCGCCACCGCCAATGATGACGATGTCCAGGCCGGCTTCAGGGCGCGTTTCTTTCTGCAGTTCCGCCATTGTCAAGAGCTTGAGCATTTTCAGGCGAAACCGTTCCGCGTCCTCGGTTGCGTTCAGCGAGATGGTATTTTGCTCCGCGCCAGGCACGCCAAAATAGTTAGAGACGCTGCCGACGGCAATGCACAGCGATGAAAATGGCAGTACACGCTCGGGAACGATCAATTCGCCAGTGTCGCTGGTGATCGCCGACACGGTCAGTTGATTGCTGGTCGTATCGACGGCGGTGAGCGCGCCATACACAAAGGTGAAGCCATTGTCATGGGCCAGCATCTGGTAAGACAGGCCTTCCTGGTGAATATCCAGGGTGCCGGCCGCTACTTCATGCAAGGAAGGCTTCCAGATATGATACAGGCGGCAATCGACCAGGCTTACCCGGTCACGCCCAAGTTTTCTGCCGAGCTTACTGGCCAGTTCGAGGCCGCCGGCGCCACCACCTACAATCACGATATTGCTGGACATATTATTTTCCAATTACCAGAAAGTGGCCAGGCGATGGCTGCAAACCGCATTGCCTGATGTTTTTATTGTATCGATTTTTCGTATTGTAGACGATCCTCTGGCGCTGCCTGACCGTGTGTGTCAGGCAGCCAAAATAAATTGCTTCGGGATGGAAGTGCAAATGCTGTCGCAGTGCCCATACTCAGGCGGCAAACAACCCGTTCATGAAATGTGTGATTGCCGCTTTCAATGCCGCAGGCGACAAATCAGGTTCGCGCAGGGCGCGGATCGCCAGCCCTTCCATAAAGCACTGCAGGCTGATGGCGCGTATTTGCGCGACTTTCACCGGCAAGCCCTTGCCGCCATCGGCGATGCTGGCGGCAAGCCAGTTACTGAGTTCCTTGCGCAGCTCCAGGTCGGATGCACGCAAGGCAGCCGCCAAGGTCGGATTGCGGGTCGCTTCAGCGCTCATTTCTAGAAACAGTGCGGCATTCATTACCCGCGGATCGGCATTGCGCCAGTGGTTGAAGGCCTTGAAGGCAGCTGCTGCAAAATCGGGGGCGTCATGCAATGCACGGATGCCTGTGCGGCTATCTTCCAGCTGACGTTCGACGATGGCAAGGATAATCGCATTTTTGCTGTCGAAATAACGGTAGATGAGACCCGGGCTCATATTTGCGTTTTTGGCAATAGAAGCCATGCCGGCGGCATGGAAGCCGTGTTCGATAAAACACTTTTGCGCCGCACACAGGATGCGCGCGCGTTGGGACTGGGCGCGTTCGCTGATCTTGGAGATAGGCAGGCTCGGCGAGGTCATTTTTCGCTACGCTCTTGCCAGCCGCCGCCCAGCGCCTTGTACAGGGTGACGCGGTTGGCTTGTTCCGCCAGTTGCGCTGCGACCAGCGCCTGCTGCGCACCGTACAAGGTGCGCTGCGCATCCAGTAGGATCAGGAAGCTGTCGCGGCCGCGGTCATAGCGCGCCTTTGACAATTCATGGGCGCGGGTAGCGGCATTCAGCAGCGTCTGTTGCGCGGCACGGCGATCACCCAGGGTTTGGGTAAGCGCCAGCGCGTCGGCTACTTCACGGAATCCGGACTGAATCGATTTCTCGTAGCGGGCAAGAGCGATGTCGCGATCAGCAGTTGCTGCGCCGAGATTCGCGCGCAAGCGTCCGCCCTGGAAGATCGGCAGGTTAATCTGCGGAATGAAACTCCAGATGCGGGTGCCGGATTCGAATAGGCCTGACAACTCGGTGCTGGCAGTGCCAACACTGCCAGTCAGCGAAATCGACGGGAAGAATGCCGCACGCGCGGCGCCGATGTTGGCATTGGCTGAACGCAGCAGGTGCTCTGCCTGCAGCACGTCGGGACGGCGCAGCAAGACTTGCGACGGCAATTGCGCCGGCAATGCAGTCAAGCCCGACACCGCCATATCGAAGCCTTTCGGTAGCAAGCCCGATTCCACCGGTGCGCCGACCAGAAGACGTAATCCATTGATATCGGTGGCGACCAGGCCGGCATAGCGAGCGACATCGGCGCGCGCGGTCTCGACCGTGGTTTGGGCCTGACTGAGATCGAGCCCGGAAACTGCGCCGAGTTCGTGACGTTTGACGATCAGGTCGTATGCGGCCTGCTGGTTGTCCAGCGTCGCCTGCGCCACGCGCTGTGCTTCCAGGTCAGCTGCCAGCGTCAGATAGGTGTTGGCGATTTCGGCGATCAGGCTTAACTGTGCACTACGGCGCGCTTCTTCTTGTGCAAAATACTGTTGCAACGCCGCCTGGCTCAGGTTATGCACACGGCCAAACAAATCCAGTTCAAACGCGGCGATGCCAAGCGACGCGCTGTAGACGTCGCCGGGATTAGCCACATTGCCGCCACTGCGGTTGAGCGTGGCATTCGCGCCAAGCGAGGGAAAGCGGTCGGCGCGCCGAATGTTGTATTGCGCGCGGGCGCGCTCGACATTGAGGATCGCCACCCGCAGGTCGCGGTTGTTTTCAAGCGCACGGGCCACCAGCTCTTCCAGCTTCGGATCGACGAAGAAGTCGCGCCAGCCGATGTCCATGGCTGCCTGATCGGCAGACACCGGCGTCCCGGACGGTGTGGCTGCGCCGGAATCTGCTTTTATGGCTGCGGCAGTGGTCGGCGGCAGTGGCCAGTCAGCCGGGATAGCAGAATCTGCAGCCGGCAGTTGGGGCTCGAGCATGGCACAGCCGGAAAAGGCAAGCGTTACTGCCAGCGCCAGTGTAGCGAGTGCGGGTCTAGTCATGGGATGCTCCTGGTGCACGTTTGGCAGCCGATACCGATGGCTTTTTGCGGAAGAACAGCCGCTCAATCACCACGAAGAACAGCGGAATAAAGAAAATCCCGAGCAGGGTGCCGACGATCATGCCGCCGAGCACGCCGGTACCAATGGCGCGCTGCGCGCCGGAGCCGGCACCGGTGGAAATCGCCAGCGGCAACACCCCCAGGCCGAACGCCAGCGAGGTCATGATGATCGGCCGCAAGCGATCGCGTACTGCCTGCATGGTGGCGGCAACCAGCTCCATGCCGCTTTCGAGATTGGCCTTGGCAAACTCGACAATCAGGATCGCATTCTTACTGGTCAGGCCGATCGTGGTCAGCATCGCCACCTGGAAGTAAATGTCGCGTTCCATGCCGCGCAGTGAGCCGGCCAGTGCGGTGCCGAGGATACCCAGCGGCGCCACCAGCAGTACCGCGGTCGGGATGGTCCAGCTTTCGTACAAGGCAGCCAGACACAGGAACACGATCAGCAAAGACAGCGAGTACAGCAGCGGCGTTTGCGAACCGGCCTGGCGTTCCTGGAAGGACAGCCCGGTCCATTCGATGCCGACCCCCGCCGGCAATTGCGCCACCAGCTTCTCGACTTCGGCCATGGCAGCGCCTGAACTGACGCCGGGCGCAGCTTCGCCATTGATTTCCATCGCCGCGATGCCGTTATAGCGCTCCAGTCGTGGCGAGCCGTAATCCCAATGAGAGGTGGCGAAGGCCGTGAATGGCACCATCTGGCCCTGGTTGTTACGCACCGACCATTGGTTGAAGTCTTCGGGCACCATGCGGAACGGCGCATCGGCTTGCAGGTACACGCGCTTGACGCGGCCGCGGTCGATGAAGTCATCGATGTACTGGCCACCCCAGGCAGTCGACAGCGTCGAATTGATGTCGGCGGTCGCCAAGCCCAGTGCGCTAGCTTTCTGGGTATCGATATCGATGCTGAATTGCGGCGTGTCGTCCTGCCCGTTCGGCCGTACATTGGCCAGCATTTTGTTCTGTGCGGCGGCACCGAGGAACTGGTTGCGTGCCTGGGTCAATACATCATGGCCCAGATTGGCATTGTCCTTGAGGAAGAACACGTAACCCGCCGCAGTACCCAGTTCCGGCATGGCCGGCGGCGCAAACGCGAAGGCCAGCGCGTCCTTGATCTGGCTGAATGCTCCCATGGCACGCCCGGCAACCGCAGTGACACTGGCCTCTGGCGCGGTGCGTTCGCTCCAGTCCTTGAGCTTGATGAAGGCGATGCCATTGTTTTGTCCGGTACCGCCAAAGCTGAAGCCCTGCACGCTGAACACCGACTCGACCGTTTCCTTTTCATTTTGCAGGAAGTGCTGCTCCACCTTTTCGATGGTCTGCATCGTTCGTTCCTGGGTCGCGCCAACCGGCGCCTGCACCATCGCGAACAGGATGCCCTGGTCCTCGGCCGGCAGAAACGAGCTCGGCAGCCGCATGAACAACAGCAGCATCACCACGACCAGGGCTGCGAAGATCGCCATGAAACGCTTGCTGCGCGTCAGAATGCCATGCACGCCGCGCTGGTACTTGCCGCTGCTACGTTCGAAAGTGCGGTTGAACCAGCCGAAAAATCCCTTGTCGGCAATCTGGTGGCCCTTGGCGACCGGCTTGAGCATGGTCGCGCACAAGGCCGGCGTCAGCACGATGGCGACCAGCACCGACAGCCCCATCGCCGACACGATCGTGGCCGAGAACTGGCGGTAGATGACGCCGGTCGATCCGCTCATGAATGCCATCGGCACGAACACTGCCGACAGCACCAGGCCGATGCCGACCAGTGCGCCGGTAATCTGGTCCATCGATTTTCGGGTGGCTTCGAGCGGCGACAAGCCTTCCTCGCTCATCAGGCGTTCGACGTTTTCCACCACCACGATGGCGTCATCCACCAGCAGGCCGATGGCCAGCACCATCGCGAACATGGTCAGCATGTTGATCGAAAAGCCCAGTGCCGCAAGAATACCAAAGGTGCCCAGCAGCACCACTGGCACGGCGATGGTCGGGATCAGGGTGGCACGGAAATTTTGCAGGAACAGGTACATCACCACAAACACCAAGGCGATTGCTTCGAGCAGGGTGATTACCACACCCTTGATCGACACTTTGACGAATGGCGTGGTATCGAACGGCGTCACCACGCTCAGGCCGGCCGGAAAGGATGGCTTGAGCTCCTCCAGCGTCGACATCACGCCGGCAGCCGTATCCAGCGCATTGGCGCCGGTCGCCAGCGAAATCGCCACGCCGGTGGCCGGCTGGCCATTGTAGCGGCTGATGAAATCGTAGTTTTCGGCACCCATTTCGATGCGGGCGATATCGCCCAGCTTCAGCACTGATCCATCGGAATTGCTGCGCAATACGATATCGCGGAACTGCTCCGGCGTTTGCAAGCGGCTTTGGGCAGTAATCGTGGCATTGATTTGCTGGCCAGGAGATGCAGGCGTAGCGCCGAGTTGCCCGACCGCGACTTGTGCATTTTGCGCCTGCACTGCAGCAATCACATCGGCGGGCGCTAGTTTGTAGGTGTCGAGTTTATTCGGATCGAGCCAGATCCGCATCGCATACTTGGATCCGAATACTTGCAGGGTGCCCACGCCGGGGACACGCGAGAGCGGATCGACCATGTTGGTGTTGACATAGTCGGCAATGTCATCCTTGGCCATGCTGCCATCTTTGGACACGAACCCGGCCACCATCAGAAAGCCGGTGCTGGACTTGCTGACGTTGACACCCTGGCGCTGCACCTCTTGCGGCAGCAGCGGCATTGCCAGCTGCAGCTTGTTTTGTACCTGAACCTGGGCAGTATCCGGGTTGGTGCCATTTTCAAAAGTCAGTTTGATCGACGCGCGGCCGCTGGCTTCGCTGGTCGACGAGAAGTACAGCAGGCCGTCCAGGCCTTTCATGTTTTGCTCGATGATCTGCGTCACCGAGTCTTCGACTACCTTGGCCGAAGCGCCCGGATAGGTGGCGCTGATCGATACTGTCGGCGGTGCAATCGTCGGGTACTGCGAGATCGGTAGCGAGGTGATCGACAGTGCGCCGGCCAGCATGATGATGATGGCGATGACCCAGGCGAAGATCGGTCGATCAATAAAGAAACGTGCCATGAAGTTCTCCGCTTAGCGCTGTGAAGTTGCAGGTGCCGCAGCGCCGGCTACGGGTGTTGCGGGATTGGCGGCAGGTGCCCGGACTTCAGTGGCATTGACTGGGGCTCCGGGTTGGATCTTCTGCAAGCCCTCGACAATGACCCGGTCACCGGCAACAAGACCGGCATCGACCAGCCACTTGCTGCCGACGGTACGGCTGACCTTGACTTGGCGCGCCTCGACCTTGCCATCCTTGCCGACCACCATCGCAGTAGTATTGCCCTTTGGATCGCGGGCAATACCTTGCTGCGGCACCAAAATCGCATTCTGGCGCACGCCGTTGCCGACCACCGCCCGCACGTACATGCCTGGCAACAGGATATCGTCAGGATTAGGCACTTTCACGCGCAAGGCAAAGCTGCCGGTGCCTGGATCAACGGTGACGTCGGCGAATGCCAGCTTGCCGTCATGCTTGTAGCGGCTGCCGTCTTCCAGCAGGATTTGTACCGGCAGGTCGCCCGATCGAGTCAGTGTGCCGGCAGCCACTTCCTTGCGCAGCTGCAGCAACTCGCTGCTCGACTGGGTCAGGTCGACATAGATCGGATCGAGCTGCTGTATCGTTGTCAGCGCTGCTGGCTGATTGGCAGTAACCAGCGCGCCCTGGGTCACCGAAGATTTGCCGATGCGCCCGCTGATCGGCGCATTGATGCGCGCATAACCCAGGGTCACCTGACTGCTTTGCAATGCGGCCTGCGCAGCGGCCACATCGGCCTTTGCCTGACCCAGTGCGGCGGCCGCGTTTTCATCGTCTTGCTTGCTGATGGCATCGATCTTGACCAGCTCTGCCGAGCGCTGCGCATTCAATTCTGCCGATTTCAATGTTGCCTGCGCGCGAGCCAACGCGGCCCTGGCACTGGCCTGATCGGCCTGGTAGCTGGCGTCGTCGAGTTGGTACAAGGCTTGTCCGGCCTTGACCGTGCCGCCTTCGGTAAACAGACGTCGCTTGATGATCCCGCTGACTTGCGGTCGTACTTCTGCCATCAGAAACGCATTCGTACGACCGGGCAGCTCGCGTGTCAGGCTGACTTCCTGCGCCTTGAGCGTCACCACCGACACTGCCGGCGCACTTGGCGCCGGTGGCGGCGCTTCATCTTTGGCGCATCCGGTAACAATCACAGTGCCAAGCAGCAATGCAAGAGTGGCGAAACGCGACAAGGGTTTGAATGACGACATGGGAACCTCGAAATGGGAGAAAGCGCGCTCGGCAAGCACCGCTCGGTAAGCACGTTGGGGAGTGGAGTGTAACATAAAAGAATAAACGATCGTTCTCATTTGTGCATGGCAGCATGAAGCTTTAAAGCGGCAGCATGGGGATCTATACAGAGCCCCGGATAAGAGCCTCACAAGCGTCTCTGATTACAGTAATCGGTAAAGCTTGACGAGTTAATGGATGGAGTGTTTTTAAGAATTGAATGGATGCAACCCTATGGCAATATTCCGCAAGCCATCAAAATTTCATATGAAACTCTTAATATGATTCAAGGGCACCTATTCCGATGAATGATTGCATTGTGCTGGCACACAATAGTGCAGTGAGAGCAAGCTTGATCTGCCTCATTTTATTGCATACATCTGTCAAGAAGATGACTTACAGCTTCCGGATTGGCTGAAGCTGTAAAAAACTTGAGTTTGTTATTTCTATATGCGGAAAAATTGCCACGTGTAAAATTGCTGACAATGACATAAGGGATGGATTGGTGAGTGGCAAGCTGCAGCCATCGAAAATCGCAGCACAAAGAACAACACATGCAATATCCTGCATGTCCGCTTCTTTATTGAATACAGTCAGCCTTCAGTCATCTGGCGCATGTTTGCCACCACCGCTATGGATGGCGCCGGCTTTGGCCGGATGTCCAGCCAAATGGCATCAGTACGGGGATCAGCCAGAAAGCTTGCCGGCCGATCTATTTCAACGAATTACAAACGGTCAGAGCTTGCGGGCTATTTCGGCTTTCGAACTATTGACCGTGCCCGCCGGTTCATCATTGCTGAATCGCTGGAACAGCGTCGCTACCAAAGGACCGGAGATATTGTGCCAGACGCTGAAAATGGCGCTTGGCACGGCGGCCAAGGGCGAAAAATGCGCAGTTGCCAGCGCCACTCCCAGTCCGGAATTCTGCATCCCGACTTCAATCGATAACGCCTTGCGCTTGGCCACGCTCATCCCTGACAGTTTGGCCAGCCAATATCCGAGCAACAGGCCAAGGCCATTGTGAAGCAACACCACGGCGAAGATCATCAGGCCACTGGTGGCGATCCTGGACTGGTTGCCGGCGACGACTGCAGCAACGATCGCTACAATCGCCACCACGGAAACCAGCGGCAGCACTGCGACGCAAGCTGTAATTTTTTCGCGCAACAGCGATTGGGCCAGCACTCCCAGAGCAATCGGCACCACCACCACCTGGATGATCGACCAGAACATGGCCGCGGCGCTGACTTCCAGCCACTGGCTGGCCAGCAGGTAAATCAAGGCCGGTGTCACCACCGGGGCCAGCAAGGTCGTGACTGATGTGATCGCCACCGATAGCGCAACATCGCCGCGCGCCAGGAACGTCATGACATTCGATGCGGTGCCGCCGGGACAGCAGCCAACCAGAATCACGCCGACTGCAACCTCGGGTGGCAGCTGCAGCAGTGTGCTCAGCAGCCAGGCCAATCCCGGCATGATGACAAACTGACCCGCGACACCGATGGCTACATCGCCGGGGCGCTTCGCCACCTCCCGAAAGTCATCCTTGGACAGCGTCAAACCCATGCCGAACATGATGATGCCTAACAAAGGCACAATATAGGCGCCGATCCATCGGAACTGAGCTGGCGCATAGAACGCAAATATTGCGAACAGCAATACCCAAATGGCAAAAGTGTTGCCGACGAAGCGGCTCAGCCGGGCAATGGTTTGCATTGTGAATATCCTTGAGGTAGTGCGGCGGCTTCATGCATACAGTGTGACTTGTACAATCACGCAGTTGCCCCCAGCTTGAAAGACAGAAGTAATTTATCGCGATAAGGCCGGCACTGGGATGCCAGTCACTGGAGAGTAGTGATACTGGCAAAACAGAAGCGCAGATCTTGCGGCCTCACTACATCGGCCGAGTAGGCGAATGTAGTGAGGCCGCAGTAAAATTATACTACTTGGTATTAATTACTGCATGGCAATACCTTGATATCGTGCGGAGCATGCCGCAAGTCCATTCTTAAGTGGGAGGATGTATTGAATAATTATTCTCCCGCTAGCCAGAAGCATCAGAATGAAAATTTTCAATATCGATATTATTGGCGCTTGTTTACAATGTCACCGTCAGTGAGCCAGCGCCACAAAGTGAACGGATAGCACATCGCTATGTTGAAGAGGCATGGCCAACCTTGCTGGTCTTGGGACAGATTGCTGCTGAGGTCAGCATCGAGTGGCAGTCATTTGAGCAAGCATGCAAGATATGCCACTCTGTAAGGCTGCTAGCTTTTAGATTTACATCTAATAAGTATACTCAAGTTGTTGCAACATTAATTCGTGTTATTCATCTGGAAATTTGATGTCAATTGATAAGTCAAAGTCTTCGGACGGGATATCACTGGAGCGGCGCTACCAGCTTCTCGTCGAAAGTATCAAAGACTACGCAATCTATATGCTGTCTCCGGAAGGCATTGTTAACAGCTGGAATGCCGGTGCACAGCATTTCAAAGGCTATACTGCAAAAGAGATTGTCGGTCAGAATTTCAGCCGTTTTTTTACGCCAGAGGACCTGGCTGCCGGCTTGCCTGCCCATGCTCTTCAGATCGCCTTGAATCAAGGCCAGTTTGAATCCGAAGGATGGCGAGTACGCAAGGATGGATCCAGATTCTGGGCCCATGTGGTGATTGACCCGATCCACGATGAATCTGGAAAATTCATCGGATTTGCCAAAATAACGCGGGATGTGACTACCAAGAAGGTGGCGCAGGACGCGCTGCGCGACAGCGAAGCGCGGTTTCGTTTCCTGGTCAATGGCGTTACCGACTATGCCATCTACATGCTGTCACCCACCGGAGAAATTACCAACTGGAATGCGGGTGCGCAGCGGATCAAGGGATATACCGAACAGGAAGTCATTGGCACGCATTTTTCCCGCTTTTACACGGAAGAAGACAATCTTCAGAAAGCACCAACGAGGGCGCTCGAAACCGCAAGCAGGGAAGGCAAATTTGAAGCTGAGGGATGGCGCGTGCGCAAGGATGGCTCAAGATTTTGGGCGCATGTAGTGATCGACTCAGTGCATGACCAGCATGGGGATCTATTGGGTTTTGCCAAGATAACCCGTGATGTCACACAACAGCGTGAATCCGCCATTAAGCTGGAAGAAACCAGGTTGGCGCTGGTTCAGTCCCAAAAAATGGAGTCAATCGGAAAACTGACAGGTGGCATTGCCCATGACTTCAACAACCTGTTGCAAGGGATTATGGGCAACCTGGATCTGCTGCGGCTGCGCATTGCATTGGGACAGACCGCCGAACTTGGTCATCATCTGGACGCCGCCATCTCTGGCGTCAAACGTTCCGCCGCACTGACGCACCGCCTGCTGGCTTTCGCGCGCCGTCAAACGTTGCAAGCCAAGCCGGTCGACGTCAATTTGCTGGTGCAAGCCATCATGGACCTGTTGCAGCGTTCCGTCGGCCCGGACATTGCAATTCATGTGAATGCAGAGGAAGGATTATGGTGGACGCACTGCGACCAGAATCAATTGGAGAATGCTCTGCTCAACCTGGTCATTAACGCCCGTGATGCAATGCCGGAGGGCGGACGAGTGAGCATCCATGCAAGCAACGTCTTGCAGCAAGGTACTGCGGCCAATCAGCCCATGTCCCGGATCCCGCCGGGCGACTATGTCAGGTTAAGCATCAGTGATACCGGCTCCGGCATGACACCGGAAGTGCTGAAACAGGCGTGTGAACCTTTTTTTACCACCAAGCCGTTTGGCGAGGGCACCGGACTGGGCTTGTCAATGGTGCATGGCTTTATTACCCAGTCGGATGGATACGTCAGCATAGATTCGGCATTGGGCAAGGGCACAACTATCAATCTTTACTTGCCGAAGCACGTCGCACTCAGTGAGGCGCTGTTATTGAATGAGATTCAAGAAGCCATTCCTGCAGTCTCAAAAAAACGCCTGGAAGTGCTGATCGTCGACGACGAAGAGGCTGTGCGCACCATGTTGACAGAAATGCTGCAGCAATTCGGTTATGCGCCACTGGCGGCTACGGATGGGCACGATGGCCTGCACTTGCTTGAGGCTCGTCCGCAGCTTGATTTGCTGATTACCGATATTGGTCTGCCGGGCGGCATGAATGGCCGTCAACTGGCGAATGCAGCTCGCCAGATAAAACCAGAATTGAAAATATTGCTTATCTCCGGATATGCAGATCCAGCCGTAATCGAAAAAGACCCCCTTCCGTCCGGCATGCAATTTTTGATGAAACCGTTCGCGATGGATACACTATTGAGCATGGTGCAAAGCATGACCGACAGTGAACCTGGAAAAAAACAGGAAGAACCATTGGATAAATAAATTATAGTCAAAATGACTAAAATTTAAACGGAAAGACGATTGGCATGAACTATTTAGCTGATGCTTCAAATGCCGACCCTAGTCTTCGCTTTCTTATGCGGGAAGGGGAAATGAGATCCCGCATCAGAGAATTCAACTGGAGGAATACGGGCCTTGGCGACCCCGCACTTTGGCCAAGCAGTCTCAAAACTACTGTCGCGCTCATGCTGGACTGCGCACGGCCGGCCTATATCGCATGGGGGCCGAACTTCATTCAGTTGTACAACGATGCGTATATTCCGCTTCTGGGGCAATTGAAGCATCCGCATGCACTTGGTTTGTCGACCACAGAAACATGGCAAGAAATTTGGGATGATATTGTCGACCCGTTGTTTAACAGGGTTGTCTCATCCGGCCAGGCGGTGTCAATGGAACACAAGTTGATGCTGATATTACGAAACGGTTACCTGGAAGAATGTTATTTTAGCTCTGCCATTAGTCCATTAACAGATGAACTCGGGAATGTGACTGGCGTGTTCGCCATCCCCTGGGAAACTACTGACGAGTTCATCGCTAATCGTCGGGCAAATGCGCTGCGCATGCTGGTCCAAAGCCTGTCTGGTGCAGAAGACATGGACAGCATTCGCGCCGCCTTTGAAAAAAACATCCTGGAAAATCCACAGGACCTGCCATTCGGACTCTGGTATGAGGTGCGGCAAGACCGAACCGGCCTGGATCTTGTCGCTGCGGCAGGCATACAGCGCGGATCCGATCTGAGTCCGGAATTGCTGGATCCGAAATGCAACGATTTCTATGCCGGGTTGATTAATACAGAAATCCCTGCAATGTCCTGTCGTTCGCTTGGCACTGATCTGTTTCAATGGGCGCGGCCACATCCGCCATTCGCAGATCCACACTGGCTTTTTATCAAGCCGCTTTGCTATACCAATCATCAGCGTCCTGATGGCTATATCATGCTTGCAGCAAATCCGCTGCGGCCGAATGATGAGGCTCAGAAAGAATTTTTGCTGGCGATTCGATTACACCTTGAAAATGCAGTACGGCGGGTAAATAGATATGAACTTGATCGGCGTGAGCGCGAGCATCAATTTCAGACCGTCATGGCAGTGCTGCCTTGTCTGGTATGGATGACCGACACGACGAAGGCATGTGTTTTTGTAAATCAAACATGGCTGCAGTTTACCGGAAGAACGCATGAACAGGAAATCGGTTTTGGCTGGCTTGCAGGGATTCATCCTGACGATATGGGAGAGGTTGAACGATATTTCACTGTTTTCGATGAACACGGAATCTTAAGCCATGAGTACCGGCTCAAGCATGCCAGTGGCAGTTATCGGTGGATACTGGTTGAGGGCACGCCGCGCTATGGCATGGATGGGGAATTTCTTGGATATATAGGAACATGTATTGACATCACAGACCGTAAAAACGCCGAACAAGAAATTCTCTCCTCACAAACAGAACTTCGTACGCTTTACGACCGGCTGCAAATTGCACGCGAGCAGGAACGGTGCGCGCTTGCGCGGGAAGTGCATGATCAGCTCGGCCAGATTCTGTCAGCGGCAAAAATTGACATCAAGCTGCTTGAAGACAGCATTCGTCCTGCGAAAGCGACTCTTTCCCGAAATAACATCGCGTCCGAATTGCAATCGGCCAGTCACACTATAGAAAAAGCGATTCAGGTAGTAAGGCAATTGGCGACCGAACTTCGGCCTCCAGAACTGGACGGTCAAGGCTTGCCTGCCGCGATACAATGGCATGCGCGCGATTTCGAACGCCGAACAAAAATCGTCTGCAGCGTCGCACTGCCGACCGAGATGATCCGCCTTAACGATGCAAGTAGGCTTGCGCTATTCCGGATATTTCAGGAAGCACTGACAAATATTCTTCGTCATGCAAAAGCGACCAAAGTGTGGATTGGCCTTGCATGTCACGGCAACCAGGTGCGCCTCCGGGTGCGTGACAATGGTGTCGGTATCGGGCCTGCGCATGTGTACAGTCTGGGTTCGATGGGCCTCAAGGGCATGCATGAGCGCGCGGCTCTTATCGGCGGTAAATTGATGGTTGGACGCCTGCGCCCCACTGGAACATTGGTGGTCGTCAGAGTGCCTAGAAGCAGAGAAAGTAATTCTGGTATTAAAGAAGTGAGCTTAAATCCGGCTTCCTATACAGGAGATGCAGCGTGATAAGAATCGTCATCGCAGATGATCATGAACTGATTCGTGAGGGAATAAAAAAAATCATCCGTTCTTCCAGGGAAATGCGTATTGTCGGCGAAGCTGCCAATATTGCGCAAACCCTGCAACTTGCCGTGCAACATACTCCAGATATCATTGTTCTGGATATCAGTTTGCCTGGCGTGGACGGGCTGGAGGGATTGGCTGAAACGCATCAGCGGTTTCCTGCTATTCCTATTCTTATCCTAAGCATGTATCCGGAAGAGCGGTTTGCGATTCGCGCCCTGAAGGCAGGCGCATCCGGTTACATCACCAAATCCATGGCCGCCGAGGAGCTGATCAGCGCAATCAAGAAAATCATATCGTGCGGTACCTATGTCAGTCCACGCCTTGCGGAGCTTCTCGCATTGGATGTGCGCCAACCCCTGACTGTTTCATCGCACGAACGTCTCACAGGGCGTGAACTTCAAATCGTTTCCTTGCTTGGTTCCGGCAAACTCACCAAGCAAATTGCCGCAGAACTTTCCATCAGTATCAGTACAGTCAATACCTACCGCGCCCGTATTTTTCGCAAAACGGGCCTCTCGACAACCGCAGCCGTGATTCGGTATGCGATTGAACACGACATGACCGAATAACAACGATTAAGCATTCAATCTCCCGTCAAGCCACCGAATGCGATTGAATGACCCGATACTTCTCTGGGGTGGAATGAAAGTGTATGAACCGTTTATACACCGGGATCCATTGCGCATTCCGCGCCGTCCAGTGCAGTTAGTCAAATCGATAAAAGCATCGCTAATGGATCCGGCAATGCATGCTGTCGTTTCAGAAACCAACGAAAATTACATTGCTGTAGCGAAATATGCGACATGTTCCCGTCATATTTGTGACCCATGTCATCAGCAAATGGCTGATGCCGTGAATCCTATTCATCTCATATGATACCGATAGCAGTAGTTACTTAATACGGCCTTCTTCTGGTTGGCCTTCTCTGAATATAACCGATTCAATCTCCTGAGAAAAACAAAGGAAATGATCAACACAAAATATGGATGACGTTGATCGAAGTTGATTGCCGAAGCTATCGAATTTTGTGCCAATCAGCTCTGCATGCCGTGTCATTGCAAACAATCAAGTAAGTCTAATGTCTTATGTGCCCAAATTTCCTTGGAATACTTTATTTTTCTTATAAAGTTGCAATAGTTAAAAATACTATATTTGTATTCTTATGCAATAAAATTAAAAATAACCCTAATAATTCAAATAAAAATGGGGCATGGCAATGACGGACATCGTTAAAGGACCATATGGTAAATGCAAAGCATATTCAAAAATCGCAGGCATATTTTACTGCCTATCAAGCAAGATTTCTTGGCGCAGCACTTCTTGTAACCGCATTACCGTCTTTTGGAAAGACAATACTTGCCAGTAACCTTGCTGACATGTCCTTCGAAGAGTTGGCAAACATTCAAATCACCTCAGTATCAAAGAAAGCAGAGCGACTTGCCGATGCGGCAGCGTCGGTATTCGTCATTACAGCGGAAGATATTCGGCGCTCAGGAGCTATTAGTTTGCCCGAAGCATTGCGCCTTGCTCCCAACTTGCAAGTCGCACAAGCTAGCTCCAGTGGATACGCGATCAGTGCTCGTGGCATGAACGGCAGTAACAGCAGTGCGCCCAACAAACTGCTGGTGATGATCGATGGACGTTCCGTCTACACCCCGCTATTTTCCGGTGTTTTCTGGGATGTGCAGGACGTCATGCTGGAAGACGTCGAGCGCATAGAGGTCATTAGTGGACCTGGAGGGATACTTTGGGGCGTCAACGCCGTCAACGGTGTCATCAATATTATTACCCATTCAGCGAAAAACACGGAGGGACCATTGCTGATTGCCGGCGCCGGCAACAGCGGAAGCGACGTTGCGTTTCGCTATGGCGGAACACTCGGTGGTGACGGCAATTACCGGATCTATGGGAAACGCCTCGACCGCAAGCATACGTCAAGGGAAGACGGGGCCGAAGTGCGAGATGCCTGGCACAAGAACCAGGTTGGGTTTCGTGCCGACTGGGATCGTCCCGGCGGCCAGTTGACAGTGCAAGGTAATGCCTACAGCGGTGGCATAGGTCAGCCGGAGCCGGGCGCGATTGCCATCTCGGGCGTGAATCTCGCGCTCGACACAATCTCGGTTTCGGGCACGAATCTGACGACACGCTGGACGCATTTTCTTGAAGATGGCGCCAATCTGAGCTTCCAAGCTTATTATGACCGCACCAAGCGCACCATACCCCCCACCTTTAGCGAAACACTTGACATAGTCGACTTGCAATTCCAGCACTCGATGCAGCAGGCCGGCATGCATTCCGTGACCTGGGGCGCGAATTACCGCTATAGCATGGATCGTGTCAGTAATAGTCAATATTTTGCTTTCCTGCCTGCCGATGTCGATCAAAAATGGGCCAGCATATTTGCCCAGGACGAGATGGCATTACGCGACGACCTTCGGCTGACCATCGGAGCAAGGCTTGAACGCAATGACTATACGGGCAATGAGTTCCTGCCAAGTGCACGGCTGGCATGGAAGTTTGCGCCGGATCATATGCTATGGACTGCAGCTTCACGTGCTGTTCGTGCGCCGTCGCGACTCGACAGGGATGCATATATTCCCGGAGCTCCGCCATTCCTGCTTGACGGTGGCCGTAATGCCCGTTCCGAGGTGGCGCAAGTGTATGAGATCGGATACCGGGGCAAACCTGCAGCCAGGCTAACCTACTCGGTAACCGCGTTTCATAATGTCTACGATCACTTGCGTACGCAGGAAATCGCGCCCAGCGGTACCTTCCTGGTTTTTGCGAACGAAATGGAGGGCAAGGCAAGTGGTATCGAAATGTGGAGTACATATCAGGCGTTGCCATCCTGGCGCCTGAGTGCCGGATTTACAGCGCTCAACGAGCGTCTCCGATTAAAGCCTGGCAGCAACGATATCGCCGGGCCGAATGCATCAGGAAAAAACCCTGAGCATACCTGGCAGGTGCGCTCGACATGGAATATTGCCGAAGATCGTGAACTGGATTTTACCGTGCGACACGTCGCAGCGCTTCAGGATCCTGCCGTGCCTTCCTATACGGCAGTTGATGCACGCTTTGGCTGGCAGTTGCAGCCTGACCTTGAGTTGTCAGTAACGGGACAAAATTTGTTGGATAGCCACGCCGAGTACGGCCCGGTTGCAACTCGCAGTGAAATTCCCCGAAGTATTTTCGTGAAGCTTTTATGGCGCGGATAACAACAAGCTTGGCAAATGCGCAGTGCATTTCAGTGCAGTGGATTTTATTTGCATGCTGGTTACTTGCCCCGCTGGCTGGATTTTGCAATGTTGCCGCGCAGGAGATGAATCAGGCGGAAGTAATTGAACAAGAAGTCAAAGCTGCTTATTTGTTCAAGTTTGGCGGTTTTATCGAATGGCCGGATCAAAAGTCCACAAGTCAGAGTAAGGTGTTTACCATTGGCGTGATAGAAGAAGACAGCGTCGCCGACGCGCTGGCAAGAATCGCCACCGGCCGCATGATCAAGGGTCGCCCAGTCGCCGTGCGCAAGATGCGACGCAACGATCCGGTCGCAGACCTCAATGTGCTTTTCATAGGGCGATTGAACAATCCCAGGATCAACGAGATTCTGGCAAGGGCCAGGGAGCATTCAATCCTGACGGTCACCGAATCGGCAGATGCTCTCGCTTTGGGAAGCATGATAAATTTTCTGACCATCGGTGGCAAACTACGCTTCGAAGTTGCGCCAAAAAATGCCCTGCTGAGCAAACTCAGCATTAGTGCGCGCCTGCTCGCTGCAGCGTATAAAGTCGCGCCGGAGGCATCATGAGACGCCGTATGTTTTCTACGTTACGGCAGAAGCTGCTCGGTG
>JAKFFK010000266.1:0-4147 GCA_036675285.1 Paucimonas sp.
ATTGAACAGGGTGGATTTGCCGACGTTAGGCAGGCCGACGATGCCGCATTGGAGACTCATGATGTGTTGTGCAATGGAATAGGATTAACCCGCTATTTTACCGTAGCTGGGCCAGTCTTAACGGCCATTACATATTCTGGCCGGCATTGGATCTGGAACAGAGGCAGATAGCAATCCGAATCCGGTGCAATCCAGTCATGGCATGTCAGTCAAATACTGCGGCACTTCATCAGGACAGATTCTCGCCGACAGTAGCAAGAGTGACATGACAAGATGGCAGATTGAAAAAATATAGCGGCAAGCAGTTCATGCGAGATATAACAAGATGCGGTGTGTCATTGTTGAACAAGCGGCTTATGTTTTTGCACCGGCAGGTGCATCCTGTTCAGGCACGCTCAAGCTGGAACCGTTCGCTTAAATTCGTGATCAAGGTTTGATTAGCTGCATTATGGACCAGATTCAATGCTGCACTCGCAAGTATGACAAAGCTGGCTGTAAATGAGCTGCGCCCCGGAATGCCGGGGTACGCTGCTGTATATGCTTGCTTGTATCATGGGCCTGCAGGGAAGGGACGGCCACTTTCATATGAAAAACCGCCAGTTGAAAAACTGTCGGGCGAATAACTGTCGGATGAATAACTGTCACTGGCGGCAGAAGAAGACATGCCCATGCCCCCAGCAGAACTGGAGCGAAATGGCATATTCGAACAGCCGGTGATAGCGGCTAACATGATTATGGCGAACAATGTTTTCATCATATTTCTCCAAAAAATATTTTCTTACCGATAAATATTTCTCTATACATGAGCGCCGAGAATAAGCGCCAGATTAAGCGCTGAATTATGCGGGAGTGGTTTTAGTATAGAGCCCTGCCATGGCGTTCGCCAGCCTTATCCATGCAAAAGTTTGATGGAAAATAGGATCAGCGCGAGCAAGTAAAAATGGCAGAACTTATGGTGCGGAATTGGCGTTTTTCAAGTATCGCCGTCCGGCATGTCCGCACTGCTGCATGCCGGAAAATACTTCTGAATTGGCTGGGCGCAGCGCCGGTTGGCAGCGCACGATGTGCATCCGGTTCGCACGCGTGGGCTGGAGAGAATAACTTACTGCGGGGTAGCGGCAGGTTGCGGCACCACGCTCACGCCGGCGGGCAAGGGCGCAGCAGTGGCCAGACGGTCGAATGTCGTCCACATGTAAGCCACCAGGCCAATGCACAGAATGCAGGACACCAGCGCCGAGACGATGTACGTCCACGCCAGTCGCTTGACCATGCGGCCACGCACGATCTTTGTATCGCGCCACACCCAGGCGCCGAGAGGCGGGGATTGCCCGGTGCGCAGCATCCTGCAGCCGGACCAAATCAGCGTGGCGGCGCAAACCATTACAAGAACAGTGAATCCCAGCAGAATGCCTTTGATGCCGGCAATCGCCTGTGGCGCCGGTGTCGTCTGCAGTGCGGCGTTGAGGGTCGGTAGCGCCACCCGGTAAGAAAATACGATCAAGCCGATTGCAAGCGCAAGCAGCAACAGGGATAAATAACGTCCGCGCACAGTGGCGGACATGACGTCGGTATGGGAATGTTCCAGAGCGGGTTCAGTCATGATGGTTTGATGGTATGCAGCTGCATCATCGCGGCTTCAAATTTCCCCTGACACAGCAGCGGAATCGTCGCCACACTGCTGGCGATGGCTTGGTCGATCAGCAATTGTTCTTCGCGGCGCGGCCGGTGCAAGACGTAATCGACTACTGGCTGCTGCGACTGCAGTTCACGCGGATGGCCAATGCCGATCCGCAAACGCCAGTAATCCTGGGTGCCGAGCGCAGCGGTAATGTCTTTCAATCCATTGTGGCCACCGGACGAGCCGCCTTTCTTGATTTTCGCGGTCCCCGGCGGCAGATCGAGTTCGTCATGCGCAACCAGAATCTCGTCGGCGGCGATTTTGAAAAAGCGCGCCAGCCCCCCGACCGACTGCCCGGAGCGGTTCATGAAGGTTTGCGGTTCCAGCAGCCAGACTTCTTGCCCGGCGATCGAGGTCTTTGCCGCCAGCGCATTGTAGCGCGCTTCGCGTGCCAATCGATGGGGCGCTGCCAAGCTGTCGACCAGCCAGAAACCGGCATTGTGACGGGTGGATTCATATTCCGGGCCGGGGTTGCCGAGACCGACGATCAAGCGGATGGGCATGGTATGCGTAAAATTTGAATGGAATGCCATTATCCGGAACTCTGCAGCGGCCGTCCACTGCGACTGCGATCCGGGTCGCGCCATAAAAAAACCCGCCACCAGGGCGGGTTGTGTTTTTGCGCACAGCATGCGCAAGCACGGGTACGGATTACTTCTTTTCGGCTGGTGGCGTTGCTTCCGTGCTGGCAGCGGCAGCTTCTTCCACTTTACCGGCAGGAATGGCTGCAGTCGCAATGGTCGGGTCATCCTGGCCATGGGACACGGCGGTCACGCCTTTTGGTAGCGTCACGTTCGACAAATGGATCGAGGTGCCGACTTCCATCAGGGCCAGGTCGACTTCGACAAATTCCGGCAAATCTTTCGGCAGGCAAGAAATATCCAGTTCAGTCATCACGTGGCTGATGATACCGGCGGACAGTTTGACGGCAGGCGAAATTTCCGCATTGATGAAATGCAGCGGCACTTTCACGTGGATCTTTTGTTTGGCGTCGACGCGCTGGAAATCTGCATGCAGGACCAGTTGCTTGTACGCGTGTACCTGAAAGTCGCGCAACAGCACTTTTTCCACTTTGCCGTCGACTTCGAGATCGAGGATCGACGAATGGAAAGTTTCTTTCTTCAGCGCGTGGTACAGCGCATTGTGATCGAGCTTGATATTGACCGGTGCGGTGGTGCCGCCGTAGATGATGCCCGGTGTCATGCCGGCAGTGCGCAGGCGGCGGCTCGCTCCGGACCCCTGCTCAGTGCGTGCAAATGCGATTACTTTCATGTTGATACTCCAATGTATGCAGGATAGACATCCCACGGTAAAAATCCCCCGCGACCAGGGAATTTGAAAACCCGTTCCAAAGGAACGGGGAAATTCTTGATGCATCAGTTGCGGACAGCGCAGCACTTCGTTTGGCGTTGTCCTGCATTTCCAGCGTGTTGAGGACAAAGTACTGCTTCGCCTTGGCGGTCCCGCTTAACTCTGTCCCGCAATGAAAAAAATTAATCCGCAAACAGCGACATCACCGAATCGCCCTTGGTGATACGGCGGATCGTCTCGGCCAGTAATTCCGCGCACGACAATTGGCGGATCTTGCTGCATGCCTTGGCGGCGGCGGTCAGCGGAATCGTGTCGGTCACCACCAGTTCATCCAGCGGCGACTCGATGATGCGTTCAATCGCCGGGCCGGACAGCACCGCATGAGTGCAGTAGGCGACTACTTTTTTCGCGCCGCGCTCTTTCAAGACTTCAGCTGCCTTGGTCAGGGTGCCTGCGGTGTCGACCATGTCATCCATGATCACGCAATTGCGGCCCTCGACCTCGCCGATAATATTCATGACTTCTGACACGTTCGCCTTCGGGCGGCGCTTGTCGATAATCGCCAGGTCGCAATCGAGACGCTTGGCCAGTGCGCGCGCGCGCACCACGCCGCCGACGTCAGGCGACACGACTAGCAAATCGTCGTATTTCTTGTTGACCAGGTCGCCCAGCAAAACCGGCGATGCATAAATATTGTCAACCGGGATGTCGAAAAAGCCCTGGATCTGGTCGGCATGCAAATCCATGATCAAGACCCGATCGACGCCGGCTTCCTGCAGCATGTTGGCCACTACCTTGGCGGAAATCGCCACCCGTGCCGAACGCGGCCTGCGGTCTTGGCGAGCATAGCCGTAGTAGGGGATGGCGGCGGTAATGCGGCCGGCCGATGCACGCTTCAAGGCATCCACCATCAACATGATTTCCATCAGGTTGTCATTGGTTGGCACGCACGTTGATTGCAATACGAAAACATCCTTGCCACGCACGTTTTCATTGATTTCAACCACCACTTCACCATCGGAAAACTTTGACACCAAAGCCTTGCCTAGTGGAATGCCGAGCTGCTTGGTGACCCCGATAGCCAAGTCCGGATTTGCGTTGCCGGTAAAAACCATCAGGTTTTCGAGTGCCATGAGATCCCCAAATGCATGCGTTAAA
>JAKFFK010000070.1:0-22410 GCA_036675285.1 Paucimonas sp.
TATCGAGGTGGCGCAGATTGCCCGGTCGATTGCTCGCAACCTGCATTTGAACGAAGACCTGGTGGAGGCGATTTCACTGGCCCACGATCTGGGGCATACGCCATTCGGCCACGCCGGCCAGGAGGCGCTGAACGCCTGCATGGAGCAATACGGCGGCTTCGAGCACAATTTGCAAAGCTTGCGCGTGGTCGATGAACTCGAAGAACGTTACGGCGCATTCGATGGCTTGAACCTGATGTTCGAGACCCGTGAAGGCATTCTCAAGCACTGCTCGATGCCGAATGCCAAAAAATTGGGTGATATCGGCCAACGCTTTCTGGAAAAAAAACAGCCGACGCTGGAGGCGCAACTGGCCAACCTGGCCGATGAGATTGCCTATAACAACCATGACATTGATGACGGCCTGCGTTCCAGCCTGTTGAATATCGAGCAGCTCGATGAAATCGATTTTTTTGCGCGCCACCGGCATCAGGTGCTGGCATCTTTTCCCGGCATCGGCGGGCGGCGCATGATCAATGAAACCGTGCGCCGCATGATCAATGCGCTGGTGCTTGACCTGATCCGTTCTTCGGAACAAAAAATCCGGGAAGCGCAGCTCAATACAGTCGACGATGTGCGCAATGCGCCGCCATTGATCACGTTTTCCGACGCGATGCGCACCGAAGCCGTGCTGCTGAAACGCTTCTTGCGCGAAAATCTGTACCAGCACCATCAGGTCAACCGCATGACTAGTAAGGCCCGGCGCATTGTGCGCGAATTATTTGATATATTCATGCAGGAGCCGGGTTCGCTGGCGCCCGATTATCAGGTGAAGTCAGGCAATCCAACGCAGCAGGCCCGCAAAGTGGCTGACTATATCGCTGGTATGACCGACCGCTATGCGATGCGCGAGCATCGTCGCTTGTTCATGATCGACGAAATTTAGCGCATCCTAAACTGGATGCCGGTAAATGAGCGCTTAAAGCCAGCAGCGCAACGGGTGGCTGCAAGCCGGCCAGGCCGGCCTGAAAAAATCCTCGACCATCGCGTCCGTGACATCCTCGAGCCTGGCAGGCGTCCATCGCGGCGCCAAATCCTTGTCGATGACCGCAGCGCGTATGCCTTCCAAGGCTTCGCCAAGCGCAAAGCTATGGCGCATCATCGAGCGCTCCATACGCAGGCAATCGGCGAATTCGATTGCGGCGCCGCGACGCAATTGCTGTAGCGTCACGCATTGCATCAATGGGGAGCGCTTGTGCATGGCCGCCAGGGCCGCTTGCGTAAATGGATCGGCATCTTGCTGCAGCGATGCGACAATCGCCGGCAGCGTAGCATGCATGAAGTGACGGTCAATCCGTTCGCGCTGGCTAGCCAGCGCACTGTCGTCAGGATTCGCCTGAGATAAAAAGGGCACGCCATAATCGCACAGCACCTGGTCGATATTGCTATCGCTGACAGTGCTTGTTGCAAGCCGGGTTTTCAGCCCGTCAATATGACTGGATGGGATGAATAAATCTGCCAGGCCGGCATAAATCGCGTCCGCCGCACCGATGGTTTGCCCGGTCAGCGCCAGGTATGTGCCGACATGGCCGGGGCAACGAGACAGGAAATAACTGGCGCCGACATCTGGAAACAGGCCAATATTCACTTCAGGCATCGCCATCCGGGTGCGTTCGGTAACGATGCGCATGCGTCCAGGCGCAAAACCCTGCGCAATGCCCATGCCGCCGCCCATCACGATGCCATCCATGACCGCAATATACGGTTTCGGATAATGATGGATCAAATGGTTCAGCGCATATTCTTCGGTAAAAAAATCCTCCAGCAAGGCGCTGCCTTGCTGCGGGGTTTGTTGTCCGGCTTGGAAAAAAAAGCGGATATCACCACCAGCGCAAAAAGCCTTTTCGCTGTTGCTGTCGATGAGCACGGCAGCAATGCCGGGATCGTCGCGCCATGCCAGCAAGCAGTGCGTGATGGCGCGCAGCATTTCCAGTGACAAGGAATTCAGGGCATGCGGACGGTTGAGTGTGAGGTGCCCGATGTGGTTTTGAATCCGGGCCAGAAGATGTTCGCTCATGCTGTGGGATTGGGTAAGTGGCTGGAGCAGCGGGCAATTCTTGAAGGCGTTTGCAGACGGGTTGAAGCAAATAAAAAGGGCGCGGTTGGCGCGCCCCTGCTAGTCATGCCGTCATATGCAAACCATGTGCAATTATGGCGCGGCGCTTGGGTTCATCATTGATTCAGGCAAGTGCTTGATCGCTTCGTGCTGGTGATCCTGGATTCTGGTTTTGTACTTGATGACTTGGCGGTCGAGCTTGTCGACCAGGGTATCAATGGCGGCATATAAATCATGCGCAATGCTTTCGACATGCAAATCCTTGCCGCGCAGGCGCAGGTTGATTTCGGCTTTCTGGCGTTTCTCTTTTTCAGGAAGATTATCGACGGTCAGGATGACCGCAATATCAATGACATGATCGAAGTGGCGTCGGATGCGCTCCAGTTTGGTTTGCACATATTCGCGGATGGCAGGGGTCAATTCGAGGTGATGTCCACTGATGGTGAGATTCATACAGCGCTCCTTAAGATAAGGTCACTGGCGGTTCGCAACGGTAGCTTTGATTTCACATGCCGCCGGAACACAGCAACCGATAATAACAACGCTACAAAAACTACAAGGACTTGCGCAGATTGACTGGGGGGATTTTCAATGCTTCGCGGTATTTGGCGACAGTGCGTCGCGCCACTACCATGCCTTGCTCCCCGAGCATGTCTGCGATTTTGCTATCAGAAAAGGGATTCTTGGTATCTTCTGCTCCTATCAATTGCTTGATCAGTGCCCGGATCGCGGTCGAAGACGCTTCACCGCCGGCTTCCGTTGCGACATGGCTGCCAAAAAAGTACTTCAGTTCAAACATACCATGCGGTGTCAGCATGTATTTTTGCGTTGTTACACGAGAAATAGTGCTTTCGTGTAAACCAAGTGTATCAGCAATTTCACGCAAAACAAGGGGGCGCATGGCGACAGCGCCATGCGAAAAAAAATTTCGTTGTCGCTCAACAATGGCTTGCGCTACCCGCAAAATCGTATCAAAGCGCTGCCGCATATTCTTGATCAGCCACTTTGCTTCCTGCAGCTGCGAAGTGAGCGATCCCTCACCTTTGCTTTGCTTGAGAATGTTGGCATACAAGGCATTGACCCGCAGTCGCGGCATTACATCGTGATTGAGCGTGACTTGCCAGCCATTCTTGCTGCGTTTGACGATCACGTCCGGCACCACATAATCCGATGCATCGGCAGCAAAAATGGCGCCTGGATGCGGATGACATTGTTTGATCACGACTTGCGCTTCGCGCAAATCTTCGTCATCGCAATCGAGCAGCTTTTTTAACTTGTTGAAATCGCGTTGCGCAAACAGCGGCAGATGATGCTCGACGATTGCCAGCGCCATGCGCCGCGTCACCAGCGGTATTTTGGGCATGCGCCGGATTTGCATGGCCAGGCATTCGGCCGCATTGCGGGCGCCGACGCCGGCCGGATCAAAACTTTGCACCAGCTTTAAGGCGACCGACAGTTCTTCGATGTCGATGCCCAGTTCTTCCGGCAGCCTGGCATGGATTTCCTCCAGCGGTTCTTCCAGGTAGCCATTGCTGTCGAGCGCATCGATGACTAACTCGACCAGCGCGCGATCGCGCAGCCCCAGTCCTGTCAGGCGCATCTGTTCCTGCAAGTGTTCGCGCAAGGTTACCTGATGCGCTTCCAGCTGCGGACGGGCATCGTCGTCTTCCGGCGCCTTGGCGGTGCGTGCGACATCGTCGAAGCTCCACTCGGTGTCGCCGGCGCCTGCATCCGGCGTATCCGATGTTTCGAATGACGCTTCGGCCTCGGACGACGGCGCATCTTCCGAGGATGGCTTTTCAGCGCTGCTGGCTGACGGGCTCAGCGCACCGTCTGCCAGCAGGCGCACTGAATGGTCCAGCGGATCATCGGTACGTTCCAGCATCGGATTGTCTGCGAGAATCTGCTCCAATTCTTGATGCAGCTCGAGCGTCGACAATTGCAGCAAGCGGATCGATTGCTGCAATTGCGGCGTCAGTGCGAGATGCTGAGAAACGCGAAGTTGGAGAGACTGTTTCATGGCAATGGGTTGGCTTGGCCTTACATCCGAAAATGTTCGCCCAGATAAACGCGGCGCACCGATTCATTGGCAATGATGTCATCCGGCCGGCCGCTGGCCAGCACCACGCCTTGATTGATGATATAGGCGCGATCACAGATGCCGAGCGTTTCACGCACATTATGGTCGGTAATCAGTACGCCGATATCACGCTCCTTCAAAAAGCGCACGATACGTTGGATTTCAATGACCGCAATCGGATCGACGCCGGCGAAGGGCTCATCCAGCAACACGAAGCGTGGATTGGTGGCCAGTGCCCGGGCAATTTCGACGCGCCGGCGCTCGCCGCCCGACAGGGACAGCGCCTGACTGTCGCGCAACTTTTCGATCTGCAATTCCGACAGCAGTAAATTGAGACGTTGCTCAATCGCCGCCTTGGTCAGCGCCTTGCCGTTATCCTGCTGCAGTTCCAGTACTGCGCGGATATTGTCGGCTACCGACAATTTGCGAAATACCGATGCTTCCTGCGGCAAATAAGATAAGCCCAGCATGGCGCGGCGATGGATCGGCAGGCGAGAAATACTGACGCCGTTCAACTGGATTTCGCCGGCGTCGGCCGGCACCAGGCCGACGATCATGTAAAACGCGGTCGTTTTGCCAGCGCCATTGGGCCCGAGTAATCCGACCACTTCGCCGCTGCCGACCTGGAGCGAAACATCGCGCAATACTTGGCGCGCGCCATAACTTTTTTGCAAACCACTGGCAAGCAAGGTACTGGTCATGCTGCTGATCCTTGTTTTTTATTGCTTCGACTCGGTGCGCGGCTGAATGACTGCCTTGACGCGGCCCGCGCCAGGTTTGCTGGCGCCGGATGAGGTGTTGTTGACCGCAAAAAATTCTTTACGGCTGTCATAGGAAATGAATTCTCCTTCAACTTCGTCGCTCGGTTTGTTGCCATCCAGCCGTCGCATTTTTGCTTTTGAAAACAATTTCACGATATCGGTTTTTCCATCATATTCAATCCGTTCGGCTTCCCCTTCTATCCACAGGTTGTCGCCGCCATCGCGCTTTTGCCGAAAGCTGGCCAGCTTGCCGGGGGCGGCGTACAGGGTTGCGAATTGATATCCGGCAGGATCCTGGGTCACCACGACCTTGTGCGCTTTCATGGTGAGCGTGCCGCGCGTGAGCACAACGTTGCCGATAAACGTATTGATTTGCCTGACATCGTCGTAAGCCATCTGATCGGCTTCGACATTGGTAGGCTTGTCTGCATCGGCTTTTTCAGCATAGGCAAAGCCGCCGGCAGACATATTGAGCGCAAACAGCGATAAGAGAAAAAGTCTTTTCATGGCAATCTATAAAAATGGTGCACTTGCTTTATCCGGAATCAATGCGCGGTGTTTGGCGGGAAAACGCCATGCACGTTGCTTTTCAAACTGAATTCACGGGTCGCCTGATTGGCAAGCATGCCGATCCCTTTCAGGATGGATTTTCCGGCGGTAATTTCGACCGGTCGATGGGTTTTCATTACATCTTCATCCGGCAGCACCAGTAAGTAATCGGTAGTCATGTGCAGATGTTGTGAGGTGGTCGAGGCCGGCCGGTCCATTTGCACGGCGTTAAATAATTGTACTTGGCTGGCATTCAGGTCGGCCAGACCGCGTTCTGCCACCACAGTCGTGGTCGGCTGGCTAGTGCTGACGCTTTTGATGACCGGCTGCTGAATTTCATAGGAATCGTCTTGCGGATTGTGGGTCATGCGGACCCCCGAGATGTGATAACTGACCTGTCCGGTTTTTGCCATCCTGACGAAGTTGAATTGTTCTACGTAATAATCCGGCTCACTGCGTTTGGCCATGGGTCCGGCATCCTCCATGCCCCGGCGCATCACATCGAGCAGCCAAAAGCTGCCAAGCGCCAGGATCGCCACCAGCGCCAGCAGCATGCCAAGCCGGAGGCGATAGGATGAGGTGCGCGGATCGCTCATGCCAGATACGGCGCGATCGCCGCGTCGTAATTACCTTGCGCACGCAGGATGAAGTCGCACAGTTCCCTGGCAGCGCCGGCGCCGCCGCCCGCCTGGGTCACATAGTGCACCCGGCTTCGTACTTCCGGGTGGCCTTGCGGCACACTGGCGGCAAAGCCGACACGCAGCAGGATCGGCAAGTCAATCACGTCATCGCCAATGAAGCCGCAAGCCTGCGCCGCAACACCGGTTTCGCGCAGCAGCTGTTCGAATGCCGCGCGCTTGTCATGCACGCCTTGCTGGACATGCATGATGCCCAGATCGGCGGCGCGGCGCGCCACGATCGGCGACTTGCGCGCACTGATGATCGCCGTGGCCACGCCGGATTGCTGCAGCAGTTTGATGCCATGGCCATCCAGCACATTGAAGGTCTTGATCATTTCGCCGTCGGGTCCGTAATGCAGGCTGCCATCGGTCAGGATGCCATCGACATCGAAAATCATCAGCCGGATTGCTGCGGCGCGGGCCAGGGTTGCTTGGTTCATCAAATGACCTTTGCGCGCGTCAAGTCGTGGATATGCAATGCACCGATCAATTTGCCGTCGGTATCGGTGACCAGCAATTGGTTGATCCGGAACTGTTCCATTATCTGTACCGCATCGACTGCCAATTGATCGGGCCCGATGGTGCGCGGATTGGCATGCATGACGTCGGCAATCGACAGCTTGGTAAAGTCTTGTGCATGTTCCAGCAGGCGGCGCAAATCGCCATCGGTAAACACGCCGATCGGTTGGAATGCCGGATCCACGACCGCCGTCATCGCCATGCCTTTTTCACTGATTTCCAGCAAGGCAGCCGATAGCGGCAGATCGGCAGTCACCGCCGGAATGGCGTTGCCGGTACGCATGATGTCGCGCACATGGGTGAGCAGACGGCGTCCCAGCGCGCCGCCCGGATGCGAGCGGGCAAAGTCTTCTTCGCGAAAGCCGCGTGCATCTAATAGCGCTACTGCCAGTGCATCGCCCAATGCCAGGGTGGCGGTGGTGCTGGCGGTCGGCGCCAGATTGAGCGGGCAGGCTTCCTTGTCGACGGCAACATTCAAATGCACATTGGCCAGCTCGGCCAGACTCGATGCCGGATTGCCGGTCATCGCAATCAGTCGGGCACCCATGCGTTTGATCAGCGGGACGATGGCCAGTAATTCGGCAGTTTCGCCGGAATTGGAAATGGCGACAAAGGCGTCGTTTTCGGTCACCATGCCCAAATCGCCGTGCGCCGCTTCAGCCGGATGGACGAACAGCGCCGGCGTGCCGGTTGATGCCAAGGTGGCGGCGATCTTGCGCGCAATGTGACCGGATTTGCCAATCCCGGAAACGACCACCCGCCCATTGCATTGGAGTAATAGATCTACCGCGTGCGCAAAGCTTTGGCTGGCATCGGCGATCAGTCTTTTTTGTATTGCAATAATTGCATCTGCTTCAATCTGCAATGTTTCGCAAGCCAAGTCCAGCGCACGCTGGGCGCTTGTTGCATTAAAAATTTTCGGCACGATTTTTTCATCGGTTACACTCATGCCGAAAGTATAAACGAATTATGTAAGCAAAAAACTTGCCAGAAACAACATAAACGTCTGTTTTGAGACATCTCAAGCTGGCTGCCACCTTATACAAACATGTTTTCCGCCCTTGAATTAACGCTGTTATTGCTCGGCTCCGCTGTCTTCGGCGTGGTGGCATTTCGCATGATGCACTTGCCGCCGATGCTGGGTTACCTGCTTGTGGGAATTTTATTGGGGCCGCATGCGCTGGGTTTGGCGGAAGAAAACCAGACCACCCATACCCTGGCCGAGTTTGGCGTGGTATTCCTGATGTTTTCCATTGGCCTGGAATTTTCACTTCCCAAGCTGTATTCGATGCGCCGCACCGTGTTCGGGCTGGGCATGGCGCAGGTGTTGCTGACGATTATCGGGGTCATGCTGTGCAGCTGGCTGATGGCTTATCTGTTGCCACAACTGGTCGATATCAGCTGGCAGGCGGCCTTTGCGCTGGGCGGCGTATTGGCGATGTCATCAACGGCGATCGTTTCCAAGCTGTTGACGGAGCGATTCGAACTGGAAAGCGAGCATGGCCGGCGCATGATCAGCATCTTGCTGTTTCAAGACTTGGCATTCGTGCCGCTCTTGATTCTGGTGCCGGCGCTGGCGCAGCCGGGCGATGGCTTGGCGGCGACGCTGTCCTGGGCAGCCCTGAAGGCGGTGCTGGTGTTGCTGCTGCTGCTGTTTATCGGGCAAAAACTGATGCGGGGCTGGTTCCGGGTGGTGGTCAAGCGTCGTTCCCAGGAATTGTTCATGCTGAATCTGTTGCTGATCACGCTGGGTGCGGCATGGATCACCGAAAAAGCCGGACTATCGCTAGCGCTGGGTGCCTTTATTGCCGGCATGCTGATTTCGGAAACCGAATTCAAGCATCAGGTCGAAGAAGATATCAAGCCGTTTCGCGATGTGTTGCTCGGACTGTTTTTCATCACCATCGGCATGCTGCTCAATGTGCGGCTGGTGATCGAACACTGGTGGCTGGTGTTGCTGTTGCTGACCCTGCCGATTTTGCTGAAATTTATCTTGATTGCGGTGTTGGCTCGCTTGTTCGGTGCAACTCCGGGCGTGGCGCTGCGTACCGGTCTGGGCCTGGCGCAGGCCGGCGAATTCGGTTTCGTTTTGCTCAGCCAGGCCGGGGCCCTGAAACTGATGGATCCGCTGGTGATGCAACTGGTGCTGGCGTCGATGGTGTTGTCGATGCTGGCGGCACCGCTGATCCTGGCTAAGTCGGATACGATCGTGATGAAACTGTCAGCCAATGAGTGGATGACGCAATCGCTGGCATTGACCCAGATTGCCAGCCGCACCATGGCCAGCCAGCGGCATGTCATCATCGCCGGTTTTGGACGCACCGGCCAGAGCCTGGCCAATCTGCTGGAACAGGAAGGTGTTGCCTATCAGGCGCTGGATCTCGATCCGGACCGAGTGCAGGAAGCGCATGCCGCCGGCGCCAATGTATCGTATGGCGATGCGGCGCGCCGCGAAAGTCTGGTGGCAGCCGGCATTCACCGTGCCGCGGCCTTGGTGATTACCTACGCCAGCACGCCGTCGGCATTGAAAATCCTGCATTTGGTGAAAGAGCTGGCGCCGGCCTTGCCGGTCATTGTGCGCAGTTATGATGAAACCGATCTGGATAAACTGCGCAGCGCCGGCGCCAGCGAAGTGGTGCCCGAAGCCATCGAAGGCAGCCTGATGCTGGCTTCGCATGCCTTGCTGCAGCTGGGCGTGCCGCTACAGCAGGTTGCACAGCGGGTGCAGGCTGCGCGCGAAGAGCGTTATGCCGCGCTGCGCGGGTTTTTTCGTGGCGCCAGCGATGCTTCGGATCAGGATGCAAAACAGCAGGTGCGCTTGCATTCGGTGACCTTGAATGACAAGGCGCGCGCCATCGGCAAGTCGCTCGACATGTTGCAGTTGCAGACGCTGGACGTCGATGTGACTGCTGTGCGGCGCGGCAAGCGCCGGCTTGAGATGCAAGCCTCAATTGTCCTGGCAGCAGGCGACATCGTGGTCATGCGGGGCACGCCTGAAAGCCTGGCTTTGGCTGAAGCGCGCCTGTTGAAATCCTGACGATGTTGGGCCTTTAAGGTGTCTTGTCCCCGAGCGAGAGCGCACCCCACAGCCATCCGGCTTTGGTGCCGCTCAGCGTTTGTGCCATCTGGCTGCGCGCAAAAGGTGCCCGGCATACCGGGCCGAGGACGGCGTCGCGCAAGCTGCTGCCGATCCGTGAATGTGACTGGAAAAAGGGCGTGAGCCATTTACTGGCATTCTGGTAATAGCGCAAATGGCTTTTCCGCTGTGCAGAGTATGTGGCCAGGACGGCGGGGACGGCGTCGCCTGCCGTAAAACACTGTGCCAGCGTGATCGCGTCAATCAGTGCCAGGTTGGCGCCCTGGCCGAGCTGCGGGCTAGTGGCATGCGCGCAGTCGCCGATGCATGCCACACGCCGGTCATGCCAGTACGGCATGTGGACATCGGCATAGCTGGCGAATGTCAACTGCTGTGCTGAATGAATGCGCGCCAGCACCGGTGCGATCGGCGCGAGCTTCAGCACAGCCTGTTTCCAAGTTTCGAGCCCGGCTGTGCGCCACGCTTCCAGCTCCGCTGCCGGCAAGCTCCAGAACAGGCTGATCAGCGGCTGCGCCATTTGCCCGTAAGCGAACCCGGTCGGCATCAAACCCAGCATGTGTTGCGCATGGTGAAACCACTGGCGCAGCACGCCCGGTGTGAGCCCGTCATCCGGCACCACGGCCCACAGTGCGCCCCACGGATAAGGCGTGACCTTGTGCGGGATCGCCAGCGATTGGCGCAGCGTAGAGCGGGTGCCATCGGCCACAATCACGCAATCGAATTCGCCGAGCGGCATATCGCCCTGGTACGGCAGCGCCTTGTCTTGCTGCTGTGCTATGTGGGTAACGTCAGCGCCGGTGCGAACCTCGATGCCGGCGGCACGCACTGCATTCCACAGTACTGAAAACAGCGTGCCGCGGTGCAGGCCCAGTCCGAAGGCGGTCTGGTTCCAGTTGCTGTAGCGGATATCGAGCACCGTGCGGCCACGGGAATTGGTGCCGAACAGCTGTGTATTGCGCGCGCCATGTGCGAGGATGTCATCCAGAAGTTCCAGCGCCTGCAGCACATGCATGCCGGTCGGCTGCAGCAAAATGCCGGCACCGACGGCGCCAGGTGCCGCGACGCGCTCGAACAGCGTGATGTGGTGGCCGGCGCGCGCCAGAAACAGCGCACTGGCGGCGCCCGCCGTGCCGGCGCCAATGATGGCGATCCGGTGCTTTGTCGTTGTCATTATTATTGTCCCTGTTCCGGCTGCAGGTTCAATAGTACGCCGGCGCTAGCCGGTTGGCAAAAGATCGAATCTGCCGTCGGTAATTTGCGATTCTGCGGCGTCGGCAATGACTACCTGGTCGACCCGTGCGCCGGCCGGGCCGCACCACGCCCAGACAATGATTTTATCAATTGCATCCGTATCGCCGGCAACCATCGCTTCGACCGAACCATCCATCCGGTTACGTACCCAGCCCGACAGATGCAGGCTGCGCGCTGTCTGCTGGAACCAGGCGCGGTAGCCGACGCCCTGGACGATTCCGACAATGCGTAAATGCTTGGCCATGCTGGTCCTTTGCGGTGAATCGGTGCTGCTACATACGCTACTTACTCTACATGAGCGGCTTCACTTTTTCTTCAGTAATGGCGCCAGGTATTGTCCGGTGACGCTGGCCGAATTCACCGCCAGGTCTTCCGGCGTGCCGGTGGCAATGATCTTGCCGCCGCCGGCGCCGCCTTCGGGCCCCAGGTCGATTAGCCAGTCGGCGGTCTTGATCACATCCAGATTGTGTTCGATGATGACCACGGTATTGCCCTGGTCACGCAGGCGGTGTATCACTTTCAATAGCAAATCGATGTCATGGAAATGCAGGCCGGTGGTCGGTTCATCCAGGATGTACAGGGTTCTGCCGGTATCGCGCTTGGACAGTTCCAGCGACAGTTTCACGCGCTGCGCTTCGCCGCCGGACAGAGTGGTGGCGCTCTGGCCCAGCTTGATGTAGCCGAGGCCGACGTCAAGCAGCGTTTGCAGCTTGCGCGCAATCACCGGCACCGGACGGAAGAATTCATGCGCATCCTCGACCGTCATGGCGAGCACTTCGGTGATGTTCTTGCCCTTGTATTGCACTTCCAGCGTTTCGCGGTTGTAGCGCTTGCCGTGGCAGACATCGCATGGCACATACACATCCGGCAGAAAGTGCATCTCGACTTTCAGCACGCCGTCGCCCTGGCAGGCTTCGCAGCGACCACCTTTGACATTGAATGAAAAGCGCCCAGCCGAGTAGCCGCGTTCCTTGGCGGTCGGCACCGTCGCAAACAAGTCGCGGATCGGCGTGAACAAGCCGGTGTAGGTGGCCGGGTTGGAGCGCGGCGTGCGGCCGATCGGCGCCTGGTCGACCGAGATGACCTTGTCGAAAAATTCGAAACCGGCAATCGACTCGAACGGTGCCGGCTCGGCTTGCGAACCATACAAATGGCGTGCGGCGGCATGGTACAGCGTGTCATTGACCAGCGTCGATTTGCCGGAGCCGGAGACGCCGGTTACGCAGGTGAGCAGACCGACCGGCAACTTCATCGTGACATTCTTTAAATTATTGCCGGACGCGCCGGTAATCACGAATTCCCGCGCCGGGTCGTATTTGCTGCGTTTTTTCGGCACCGCGATTTCCAGCTTGCCGTTCAAATACTGGGCAGTCAGCGATTTCTTGCTTTTCAGGATATCGGCCAATGTGCCTTGCGCAATCACTTCGCCGCCATGCACGCCGGCGCCAATGCCCATATCGATGATGAAATCGGCGCAGCGGATCGCATCTTCATCGTGTTCTACCACCAGCACGCTGTTGCCGATGTCGCGCAAGTGCTTCAGGGTGTCGATCAGGCGGTCGTTGTCGCGCTGGTGCAAGCCGATCGATGGTTCATCGAGCACATACATGACGCCGGTCAGGCCGCTGCCGATTTGCGATGCCAGTCGGATGCGCTGCGCCTCGCCGCCGGATAGCGTATCGGCACTGCGGTCCAGCGACAGGTAATCGAGGCCGACATTGTTCAAGAATTTCAGGCGCGACACGATTTCCTTGATGATGCGATCGGCAATTTCGCGCTTGGCGCCGGTCAGCTTCAGGCGTTCGAAAAATGCCAGCGTTTCGCGCAAGGGGGTTGCCGCCACTTCATAAATGGCGCGCTGCTGCTTGCCGGTGCCCACCTTGACATGGCGCGCTTCTATCCGCAGTCGCGCGCCGGCGCATTGCGGGCATTCTTTTTCATTGATGAATTTGGCCAGTTCTTCCTTGACCGCCATCGAGTCGGTTTCGCGGTAGCGGCGCTGCAGGTTGTTGACCACGCCTTCGAAAGTGTGCTCGCGAATCACCGTGCGGCCGCGTTCATTGACGTAGGAAAACGGGATCGTCTGGCGGCCGGAGCCGTTCAGGATCGCCTGCTGCGCCGGATTCGGCAACTGTTCGAATGGCACATCAAGGTCGAAACCGTAGTGCTCGGCCAGGCTCGACAGCATCTGGAAATAAAACTGGTTGCGCCGGTCCCAGCCCTTGATCGCGCCGGATGCCAACGACAGGTTTGGAAACGCAACGATGCGTTTCGGATCGAAAAACTCGATGTGGCCGAGCCCGTCGCATTCCGGGCAGGCGCCCATCGGATTGTTGAATGAAAACAGGCGCGGTTCCAGCTCCTGCAGCGAATAGCCGCAGGTAGGGCAGGCGAACTTGTTCGAATACACATGCGCGATGCCGCTGTCCATTTCCAGCGCAATCGCCCGGCCCTCGGCCAGCCGCAATGCCGTTTCGAAGCTCTCGGCCAGACGCTGCTTGATCTCGGCCTTGACCTTGACCCGGTCGATCACCACGTCGATGCTGTGCTTTTCGGTTTTCTTCAGCTTCGGCAAGTCGTCGACTTCATAGATTTTCGCCGCATGGGTGCCGCTTTGGATGCGAAAGCGTACGAAACCATGCGCCTGCATTTGCTCGAACAAGTCGACATGCTCGCCCTTACGATTAGCCACCACCGGCGCCAGGATCATCAGCTTGGTATCTTCCGGCATGGCCAGCACTGCATCGACCATTTGCGAAACCGATTGCGCTGCCAGCGGGTTTTCCGGATGCTCGGGACAATACGGCGTGCCGACGCGCGCATACAGCAGGCGCAGGTAGTCGTGAATTTCAGTGACCGTGCCGACGGTTGAGCGCGGATTGTGCGAAGTCGCCTTCTGTTCGATCGAAATCGCCGGCGACAAACCTTCGATCAAGTCGACATCCGGCTTTTCCATCAATTGCAGAAACTGGCGCGCATACGCCGACAGCGACTCGACATAGCGGCGCTGGCCTTCTGCATACAATGTGTCGAATGCCAGCGACGACTTGCCGGAACCGGACAGGCCGGTGATCACGACTAGCTGATTGCGTGGAATTTCAAGGTTGATGTTCTTCAGATTGTGCGTGCGCGCACCGCGGATACGAATTTCTTCCATGAAATCTTTATTCTTCCTAGGCTTAGCCAAAAATAGTTTCTTCTGGAAACCACGATGGCAGGTGAAATTGAGGCAACCTGATACTATAACGGGTTTTGCACTTGGCGGTAACACGCCGCTTAGCTCATTAAGCTTATGTCATTTCAAGATTCCAACGTCCCGCGTGAACGCATGACCCGGCTTGAAATTCGTGCCAGTGTTTCCCTGGCATCGATTTTCGCCTTGCGCATGCTCGGCTTGTTCCTGATCCTGCCGGTATTTGCCGAGCATGGCAAAACCATGACCGGTGGCGAGAGCCTGACGATGGTCGGATTGGCGATGGGAATTTACGGACTGGCGCAGGCGTTTTGCCAGATTCCGTTCGGCGCGGCGTCCGACCGCTTCGGCCGCAAACCCGTGATTCTGGTCGGCCTGATCATGTTTGCCATCGGCGCAGCGGTAGCCGCCACTGCCACCAGTATCGAGGGGGTGATTGTCGGCCGGGCGATTCAGGGCGCCGGCGCCATTTCTGCCGCGATCACTGCCTTGGTGGCCGATGCCACCCGGGAAGAGCACCGCACCAAGGCCATGGCCATGATCGGCGGCTCGATCGGCTTGACGTTTGCTGTGTCCATTGTCGGCGCGCCATTACTGTATCAATCGATCGGCATGAGCGGCATTTTTTGGCTGACCGGCATTTTGGCGATCCTGGCGATCGGCGTCGTGATGTTTATTGTGCCGGCCGTGCCGGTAGTCAAGGCGCAGCGGATCGCCTTGCCGGAGGTATTGAAGAATCCGGAACTGATGCGCCTGAATGTCGGCGTATTTGTGCTGCACCTGACCCAAGTCGCGATTTTCGTGGTGGTGCCGGCAGCGCTGGTACAGGCGCTGGATTTGCCAGTGACGCAACACTGGAAAATCTATTTGCCGGTAGTGCTGGCGTCGTTCGTATTGATGCTGCCGCCGATCTTCATCGGTGAGCGGCTGGGCAAGATCAAGCAAGTGTTTGTCGCGGCTGTGGCCTTGCTGCTGCTGGTGCAAATCGGCTTGTGGTGGTGCCTGTCGCAGACCGGCAGCAATGGCTGGCTGCTGTTGACGCTGCTGCTGGCGTTTTTTGTTGCCTTCAACATTCTGGAAGCCAGTCAGCCGTCGCTGGTGTCGCGGCTGGCGCCGCCAGCAGCCAAGGGCACGGCGCTGGGCGTCTACAATACATTGCAGTCGCTGGGCTTGTTTTGCGGAGGCGCGCTGGCTGGCTGGCTGGTGCAGCATGTGGACAGCGCGGCAGTCTTCATTTTCGGCGCCGGACTGACCGCGGTCTGGCTTATAATGGCCGCCAATATGAAAAATCTGCCACGCCGCGCTCAGTCGGCTGCAACTGCTTAATAGGAGAAATCAATGGCATCGGTCAATAAAGTCATCATTGTGGGCAACCTGGGGCGGGATCCGGAAACCCGGTATTTGCCCAATGGCGAAGCCGTTACCAATATCGCGGTCGCCACCACTGAAAGCTGGAAAGACAAGACCTCCGGTGAAAAAAAGGAATTGACCGAATGGCACCGGATCACGTTTTACCGCAAGCTGGCTGAAATCGCCGGCCAGTACCTGAAAAAAGGTTCGCAAGTGTATGTCGAAGGCCGGCTGCAAACCCGCAAATGGACCGATAAGGATGGCGTCGAGCGCTACACCACTGAAATCATTGCCGACTCGATGCAAATGCTGGGCAGCCGCCAGGGCATGGGGGGTGGTAATGCGCCGATGGATGACGACTATGGTAATGCTGCGCCGGCACGGCAACCCGCCGGTGGCGGTGCGGCAGCCCGTCCAGCGGCCAACAAGCCGGCGCCGAATTTTTCCGATATGGATGACGATATTCCATTCTGACGCATATGCGGATTCACGATTGAAAATGGCCCGGCCTTGTCCGGGCCATTTTTATTCATGATGCTGTCTGGCGGCATTGCCTGGCAAACGGATATTGCTGGCATTAAGTGCTAGCAGTAAGCGACTTCTGACGATGCTGCTTGATGTTGACACTTGATCCTGCGTTTGGAATACAACAACGCATGGTCGACTGGTAAGATTTTGATCGATGAGGTGTTCAAGGCCAGAGTGTCATGGTGATGTCTGCAGATCAATCACGAAATGCCGATAGGAAGCCGGTGGATTGCTGCAGTCATACAAAATTGGCCATGATTATTTCAGGCGGATTAATGATTATTCCCTTTGCGCAATTAAATTTCTATCCTCAGTAAAACTATCTTCGGTGAAAGATTAACGTCACTTCCGGAACGTTTTTCGCGATCATCAGTCAAGCTTCAGGACACTTCTCGGTAGCGACCAAGGGCGGCGCTACAGTGCAGAAGGCAGTTCATTTTTATCAAGGCGCATTGTCGATTCTTGTCGAAAATAGAAGCTCTGATCAAATTAGTGCTGCTGCCTATTTCAATATGCTTGCTGTCCAATGGCCAAGGCTTTATGGATAGCAAAGTCTTGTTGCTTCCATTAAATACTATTGACCATTTCGCATGACCACTTTCACGCCGACGCAGTCCCTGTCATCAAGCCAGGCTTCACTCGAACTATGGGGAGGCATCGAGTGCACGGTGGCACGTCTCGGCGACGATTTCCGTAACCAATTGGTCGAGACCGGGCATTACCATCGGCCCGGCGACATCGGTATCATTGCCGCACTGGGCATTCACACCTTGCGTTATCCAGTACTGTGGGAAACCATCGCGCCGGACGATCCGCAGCAGAGCGACTGGCGCTGGTCGGATGAGCGCTTGCTATTGTTGCGCGAACATGGCATCACACCGATTGCCGGGCTGGTGCATCACGGCAGCGGGCCACGTTATACCAGCCTGATGGATCCAGCCTTTCCCGAGATGGTAGCGCGGCATGCAGCCGCCGTGGCGCAGCGCTATCCATGGATCAAACTGTATACGCCCATCAATGAGCCGCTGACGACGGCGCGCTTCAGCGGCTTGTATGGCCACTGGTATCCGCATGGCCGTGACATGCCGACCTTCCTGCGCGCGCTGGTGACCCAGTGTCGGGCGATCGTGCTGTCGATGCAGGCAATCCGGCGCATCACGCCGGATGCACAACTGGTGCAAACAGAAGATCTGGGCAAGGCATTCAGTACGCCGTTGCTTAGCTACCAGGCTGAATTTGAAAATCAGCGCCGCTGGTTGAGCCTGGATTTGTTATGCGGACGGATCGATGCTGAACATCCTTGGCATGACACATTCATCCAGGCCGGGATCGGCAGAAATGAGTTGGATTTCTTCCTAGCAGAAAAGTGTCCGCCTGACATCGTCGGCATTAATCATTATCTAACCAGCGAGCGCTTTCTCGACCATCGGGTACGCTATTACCCGACTTTTTTGCGTGACTACAACGGCCGTCATCGCTACGTTGATGTGGAAGCCATGCGCGCCGATTTTCCAATCGGTCAGCTTGGGATAGAAGCTCGCCTGCGCGAGGCATGGGAGCGTTATCGTTTGCCGATGGTTGTGACGGAAGCCCATCATGGCAATTCGCGCGACGAGCAAGTGCGCTGGCTGCTTGAAGTGTGGCAAGTGGCCCGGCGGCTACGGCAACAGGATGTGGATTTGCGGGCGGTGACGGTCTGGTCGATTTTTGGCTGTGTCGACTGGAATACGCTACTGACGCAAAAGAATGGCTTTTACGAATCCGGCGTGTTTGATGTGCGTACCACGCCACCACGCCCGACTGCACTGGCGAAAGCCGTCGCGGCGCTGGCGAAAACCGGTGACTTCGATCATCCGGTGCTGGACCAAATGGGCTGGTGGCATCGCGACAATCCGCTGCAATTGTCTGCAGACAACAAGCCCCCAAGCCGGCGCCTGTTGATCACCGGCGCGACCGGCACGCTGGGGCAGGCATTTTCCCGCATCTGCGACATCCGCGGCCTCGACCATGATTTGCTGAGCCGTGCCGACATGGATATCGCCGATCCGCAAGCGGTGGAGCAGGTATTGCAGGCGCATCGTCCATGGGCGGTCATCAATGCTGCCGGCTATGTGCGGGTAGCCGATGCCGGCCGCGAGGTAGAACAATGTAATCGGGAAAATGCTGCCGGCGCTCATGTGCTGGCGCAAGCCTGCGCCAGGCTCGGGATTGCTTATGTGACGTTTTCTTCGGATCTGGTATTCGACGGACAACTGGGGCGCCCTTATCTTGAAAGCGATGGCGTATCACCGGTTTGTGTGTATGGCAATAGCAAGGCGGAAGCCGAACAATTGGTCATGCACGAACATCCGCAGGCACTGGTGATCCGCACCAGCGCCTTTTTCGGGCCTTGGGACCGGCATAATTTCGTCTATGCGGTATTGCGCGACTTGGCTGCCGGTCGGCAGGTGCAAGCCAGCGATGAAGCCAAGGTCTCGCCCACTTATGTGCCCGACTTGGTCAATGAAACTCTGGACTTGCTGATCGATGGGGCGGCCGGGGTATGGCATCTGGCCAACAAGGGCGTGGTTTCCTGGCATGAGTTTGCCGAACGCATTGCGCGCGAAGTCGGACTGGATACGCGCGGCTTGGTCAAGGGAGGCAATGGCCGTACCGGAATTACCGCCTTGTCGAGTGAGCGCAGCTACGGCATGCCATCGCTCGAAAGTGCTATTCAACGCTTTGTTCACGACAGCAGCGTTGCCTGGGATGAGGTGGGTGGGGCAGCGGCCGTTTCCCGGGAATAGCTGAAATTGCCGCGATGGGTAGCGGACGCTTTGCCGCGACAATTGTTGCACAATGACTCAGATTGCAGCATGTTCAGCGCTGCATGTTGTCCCTAGCTTGATGCATGGCCGGCATTGATCCCTTGCGTGCAATGCCGGCTAGCATCGCAGCGCTATTTAACTATTCATCACCAGGCCCGGGATTGGAAATTACAGAATAAACAGGGTCAGAGTGGATTAAAAGTATAATAGCAGATCTCTTATTCCTGGATTGCCATGGCCCGTCTTTCCCGATTGGTGGTACCCAATCAACCGCACCATGTGGTGCAGCGCGGTATTGATCGTCAGCCGATTTTCCGGGATCCGGAAGATTACCGCGTGTTCTTGCAATGGTTACGCGAAGCTGCACGCCAATACAAAGTCGCTTTGCATGCCTATGTGCTGATGACCAATCACTTGCATCTGCTGGTGTCGCCTGCAGATGTCACCGGACTCGGGCGCATGATGCAGTGGGTGGGACGGTATTATGTGCCGTACTTTAATCATAAGTACGGACGCACTGGCACCCTGTGGCAAGGGCGTTACAAGGCGACCGTCATTGATTCGGAACGCTATTTCCTGATTTGCAGTCGCTATATCGAATTAAATCCGCTGCGCGCAAATCTGGTTGCCGATGCGGCCCGGTACCCCTGGTCCAGTTATGCACATCATATTGGGATTGCCGCCGACCCTTTTATTGTCGATCATCCCTTGTATTGGGCATTGGGTAATACGCCATTCGAGCGTGAAGCCGCCTACCGGAAATTGTCGGAGCAGGCGCTCACATTGGAAGAGATGCGCGCATTGAAGGATGCCACTGACAAGGGATGGGCGCTCGGTTCGACGGATTTCAAGTCGGTTCTGGAGCGGCAACTGCATCGTCGCGTACAGCCAGCACGGAAAGGGCGGCCCCGGAAAACTCCTGCATTGCCCGGAGATGCAAAATAAAAGATGCAAAATAATTTACGAAAAGCAGTCAATTCACTCTGTCCCCAATAAAATATGCGCAAGAATGGTGCGATATTTAATTGACTCTGACCCCTTTTTATAGTGGTTGATCTATCTATTGCAGTGCACTATTCTTAGGGATCAATCCCATAAAAAGCGGAGTAGTGTATGCACGCGCAAGGTTTATACGACCCAGCCAATGAACATGATGCCTGCGGCGTCGGTTTCATCGCCCATATCAAAGGCAAGAAAAGCCATTCGATCGTCGAGCAAGGCTTGCTTATCCTGAAAAATCTCGATCATCGCGGCGCGGTGGGGGCGGATAAGTTAATGGGTGACGGCGCCGGTATCTTGATCCAGATTCCCGATCAGCATTATCGTGAGGAAATGGCAAGGCAGGGCGTGACACTGCCACCGCCAGGGGAATATGGCGTGGGCATGGTATTTTTGCCAAAGGAACATGCTTCCCGGATTGCTTGTGAACAGGAAATCGAACGCGCCGTGCAAGCCGAAGGGCAAGTGGTGCTGGGCTGGCGCGATGTGCCGCTCGACCTTGACATGCCGATGTCGCCGACCGTGCGCGCCAAGGAGCCGGTGATCCGCCAGATCTTCATCGGCCGCGGCGCCGATATCATGGTCACCGATGCGCTGGAACGCAAACTGTATGTGATCCGCAAATCGTCCGGGCATGCAATCCAGGCACTGAACCTGTTGCATGGCAAGGAGTTCTTCGTGCCATCAATGTCGGCGCGTACCGTCGTCTACAAGGGGCTGCTGCTGGCAGACCAGGTGGGCGTGTATTACAAGGATTTGCAGGATCCGCGCTGCGTATCCGCGCTGGCGCTGGTCCACCAGCGCTTTTCCACCAATACCTTCCCGGAGTGGCCGCTCGCGCACCCGTATCGCTTGCTGGCCCACAATGGAGAAATCAATACCGTCAAGGGCAACTTCAACTGGATGCGCGCGCGCGAAGGCGTGATGAAATCTGCGGTGCTCGGCGACGATTTGAAAAAGCTGTTTCCGCTGATTTATGAAGGGCAAAGCGATACTGCCAGTTTCGACAATGCGCTCGAACTACTGGTGATGGCCGGCTATCCGATCGCGCAAGCGATGATGATGATGATCCCGGAAGCCTGGGAAAACCATGCATTGATGGATGATAACCGGCGTGCCTTCTATGAATACCATGCAGCCATGATGGAGCCGTGGGATGGGCCGGCCGCAATGGCGTTTACCGACGGGCGGCATATCGGCGGCACGCTGGACCGCAACGGCTTGCGCCCGGCGCGCTACATCGTTACCGATGACGACCTGGTGGTGATGGCATCCGAATCGGGCGTGCTGCCGATCCCGGAATCGAAAATCATCCAGAAATGGCGTCTGCAGCCCGGCAAGATGTTCCTGATCGATCTGGATGCCGGACGCATCATCGATGACAAGGAATTGAAGGATACCTTCGCCAATGCCAAGCCATACAAGCAGTGGATCCAGTCGGTGCGCATCAAGCTCGGCGAATTGAAGCCGGAAGCGCCGGAGCCGAAATCAACGCTGCCGCTGCTGGATCGCCAGCAGCTGTTCGGCTATACCCAGGAAGACTTGAAATTCCTGATCGCGCCGATGGCGGTGCAGGGCGAAGAGGCGACCGGTTCGATGGGCAATGATTCGCCGCTGGCAGTCATGTCCAACAAGAACAAGCCGCTCTACAATTACTTCAAGCAATTGTTTGCGCAAGTGACCAACCCGCCGATCGATCCGATCCGCGAAGCGATGGTGATGTCATTGGTGTCGTTCATTGGCCCCAAGCCGAACCTGCTCGATACCAACAACATTAATCCGCCGATGCGCCTGGAAGTGTCGCAGCCGGTGCTCGACTATGCCGATATCGCCAAGTTACGCAACATCAGCGCACATACCGGCGGCAAGTTCAAGTCGCATGAATTGAACATCTGCTATCCACTGGCCTGGGGCAAGGACGGCATCGAGGCGCGCCTGGCTTCGCTGTGCGCCAAGGCGGTTGACGCGGTCAAGTCCGGCCACAATATCCTGATCATTTCGGACCGTTTGGTCGATGCCGACCAGATCGCGATTCCAGCCCTGCTGGCGACTTCCGCCATCCACTTGCACCTGGTGTCGAAAGGCTTGCGCACCTCGACCGGCCTGGTGGTCGAAACCGGTTCGGCCCGCGAAACCCATCATTTCGCGCTGCTGGCAGGCTATGGCGCAGAAGCAATCCATCCGTATCTGGTCATGGACACGCTGACTGATATGGCTGGCAGTTTGCCGGGCGAACTGACAGCAGACAAAGCCATCTATAACTTCCAGAAAGCCATCGGCAAGGGCTTGATGAAAGTCATGTCCAAGATGGGCATCTCGACTTACATGTCGTATTGTGGTGCACAGATTTTCGAAGCGATCGGCTTGAACAAGGCGGTGGTCGACAAGTACTTCAAGGGTACCGCATCGAATGTCGAAGGCATCGGCGTCTTCGAAATCGCCGAAGAAGCATTGCGCCTGCATCAGCTGGCATTCGGCAACGATCCGGTATTGGCCAATGC
>JAKFFK010000275.1:0-4079 GCA_036675285.1 Paucimonas sp.
GGCGGCGACCATCAGGGTGATTTCCATGGCTTGCCGGCCCAGGGTCATGACACTTTCCGGAGTCATTGTTCTCTCTCTAGTAAAAGCTTTGCGCGAGCGAGCCGATCAACAGTTGCCAGCCGTCGACCAGTACAAACAGCATCAGTTTAAAAGGCAGCGAAACGATCGCTGGCGACACCATCATCATACCCATCGACATCAGCACGCTGGCTACCACCATATCGATGATCAAAAACGGGATGAAGATGGCGAAACTGATCTGGAATGCGGTTTTCAGCTCGCTGGTAATGAATGCCGGCACCAGCACGCGCAGCGGCACGTCTTCCGGTCCCTGCAGGGCCGGGCTGTTGGAAAGCTTTACATACAGCGCCAGATCTGACTGCCGGGTTTGCTTCATCATGAAAGTCTTCAATGGCGCGGCGCCCTTGTCCAAGGCTTGCATCATGGTGATCTTGTTTTCTGCCAGCGGTTGATAGGCTTCCGTATAGATTTTGTCGAATACCGGCCCCATCACAAACAGCGTCAGAAACAGCGCAAGCCCGAGCAGCACCTGGTTGGGCGGGGCCGATGGCGTGCCGAGCGCCTGGCGCAGCAGCGATAGCACGATGATGATGCGGGTAAAGCTGGTCATCATCAACAGCACTGCCGGCAATACCGACAATGCGGTGAGCAGCAGCAGGGTTTGTATGCTCAGGGTATAGGTCTGCCCGCCACCGGCAGTCGGCGTGCTGGTCAAAGCCGGCATGCCGGCTTGCTGTGCCGCAGCGAAAAGCGGCAGGCCCAGCAACAACAGCAGAGGGCTCCAGCGCGCCAGGCGTTGCCCGGCAATCAGGGCCAGGCGCCGCATTGCAATGCGGCGATGGTTTGTTGGATTATTGAGCATTGCGCTTGTCTGTTTTTTGCTTGAGCCAGGCGGCGAAATTGTTTGCTGCCGGCGTTTGCTCGGACGGTGTCAAAGGCGCGGCCGGTGGGCGCGGCAAGGTCGACAGTGCCCGGACCTGCCCGGCGGCGACGCCGACCACGATCCACTGGTCGGCGACTTCGACTACGATCACCCGTTCCCGGTTGCCGACGGCAACGCCGCCGACAATCTTGACCGGCGCATTGCCGGCAACCCTGCCAAGATTGAAGCGCTTAAGCGACCAGGCCACCACCGCCAGGAGTGCCAGCACTACGATCAGTCCTAGCAACACCTGAAAAAAGCTGCCGGCCGTGGCAGCAGGAGAGGCTACAGTGGCCGCAGTGGAGGAGAGCGGGGCTGCGTGAACCGCGCAGGCTGCCCATGCCATGGCAGCGACCAGGAGCCGGAGGCGCTTCATTTATTCAGTTTCCGGATACGTTCAGAAGGAGAAATGATATCGGTCAGGCGAATCCCGAACTTGTCATTGACCACCACCACTTCGCCCTGGGCGATCAGGCAGCCGTTGACCAGTACATCCATCGGCTCACCCGCCATGCCGTCGAGTTCTACCACCGAACCCTGCGCCAGTTGCAGCAAGTTTTTAATGGCGATCTTGGTGCGGCCCAGTTCCACCGTCAATTGCACCGGAATATCGAGAATGAAATCGATATCATTGTGGGTGGCAGGCTTGGTGCCGCCGGCAAAATCCTGGAATACCGTGGCAGTCGACGCCTGCGCCGGCAAAGCGGCAGCTTCACTGCTTGCCTGCTCGGCGATGGCCGCGGCCCAATCGTCTTCCGCGCTGGTCTGGTTAATATTCTCGTCAGCCATTATCGTCTCCTTGCGCAAATTCTTTGCTGTGTGTCAGTAATTTTTCCACCCGCAATGCATACTGGCCGTTGAATTTGCCATAGCTGCACTCCATCACCGGCACGCCATCCACTTCGGCAGCTACGGTTGACGTGACTGCGAGCGGAATGATGTCGCCTGCTTTCATGTTCAAAATTTTGCCAAACGTGGTCCGGGCGGTGCCCATATTGGCCACCAGCTCGACTTCCGCGGTTTGGATTTGCTGCGTCATCAAGCGCACCCAGCGTTTGTCCATTTCCAGCGTTTCACCCTGCAAGCTCGAAGTCAGGAGGTCGCGAATCGGTTCGATCATCGAATACGGGAAGCAAAAATGCATTTCGCCGGAAACAGGCCCCAGCTCAACCGTGAAGGTGGTGGAGACCACCACTTCGTTCGGCGTGGCGATATTTGCGAACTGGGTGTTCATTTCGGAGCGAATGTACTCGAATTCGACCGGGTAGACCGGTTCCCAGGATTTGGCATAGTTCTCGAACACGATGTCGAGAATGCGCTGGATGATGCGTTGTTCGGTCTGGGTGAAATCGCGGCCCTCGACCCGGGTATGAAAACGGCCATCGCCACCGAACAGGTTATCGACCAGCAGGAAAACCAGGTTCGGGTCGAACACCATCAATGCCGTGCCGCGCAGCGGCTTCATGTGGATCAGGTTCAGGTTAGTCGGCACCACCAGGTTACGGATGAATTCGCTGTACTTGGAAACGCGTACCGGGCCAATCGAGACTTCGGCGCTGCGATGCAGAAAATTGAACAGGCCGATGCGCAACAGCCGCGCAAATCGCTCATTGATGATCTCAAGCGTCGGCATCCGGCCGCGGACGATGCGTTCCTGGGTTGCCAGATTGTAGGGCCGGACTCCCGACACATCTTCCTGCGACGGGGCATCGTCCGTGTCGCCATTGACGCCCTTGAGCAGGGCATCAACTTCATCTTGAGAAAGAAAATTGTCAGCCATGACACCCTCTACTGAATCACAAATGAGGTAAAGAAGACATTCGTCACATTCTGCGGCGCGGTGCCCGGTACAAACGGCAGCTTGACTTGCGCAACGATTTCATCCGACAGGGCTTTTTTGCCCTCGATCGTCAAGATTTCCGAGGCTGTTTTACCCGATAACAGCAACAGCAGGCGGCTGCGCACCTGGGGCAGATACTGCTTGATGATGTCGACATCTTTTTGGTCAGCGACTTGCAAAGAAAACGCCACTTGCAAATACTGGTCGCCGTTGTCTTCCGGCTGCAGGTTGACGGTAAATGGTTCGAGGACCACAAAAACCGGAGGCTTTGCCTCGACCTTGGCTGGCGTCGATCCACTTGCCTTGTTGCCGAGGAAGTACCAGGCCAGGCCGCCACCGGCACCTAGCAAAATCACAAGAATCAATACAATCAACATCAGCTTTTTACCGGATTTTTTTGGCGCAGCCGCTGCCGGCGGCTCTGCCGGTGCACTTTTTAGTGGTGCTTTTGGAACTGCTTTTGGTGCTGTCGCCATATGAAATCCTTGTGTCCTGCATCTTCAATTGGGTTCATTATCAAGAAAAAACCGCAGCTTGGATGCGTTGAAAAGAGAGGGGAACAGGGCGCATATCAACGCTTGTACGCTGAAATGCCGGCTGGTGGTTAGCCCCATCGAATACTGCTGCCAGAAGGCAAGGCTATGGTAGCCGAAATTGGCCGGCCAACGCAGATTTCAGACGCATGCACGCGTGCTCGGTCTGGTGGCCGGCCCAGCCAAACAATTTTTGGTGGCGCTGAGCGAATTGCGCTGTTGTGGCTTGACCGGCGGTGCGTTCAATGGCAATGCGTGTGTTATGTCACCGGGCGCAGAGTCAGGCAAAGGTGTCTACCAGGCCTTGGCCGCCGCTCAGGATCTGTGTGCGGGCAAGCGGAGCCGCTGCATCAGTGTGGGATTGGTCTTGACCAAGACCGCGCGCGGCCTGTCGCGCTGCATGCTGGCCGGGCTGACCTGGTTGATTATGCTGGTCCGGCATGCCGGCGCTGACCGTGGTTTGGCCCAGTTGCACGCCAGACTCGCTCATCATGTCGCGCAATTTGGACAGGGCGCCTTCCAGCGCCTGCCTGACTTCCGGCTGGGCCGCGTAAAAAGCAGCATCAGCCTGGCCGTTGGTAACCGTCAGCACCACTTGCATCGGTCCGAGGTCGGGTGGATTGAGGGTCAGCGATGCGGATTGGTGGCTGCCGGCGACCATCCAGACGACTTTTTGGCCAAGCGCCTGGTCCCATGCCGGTGTGCCCACCTGCGGACTCAGGCGATCCGTCACCCGTCCGGTTGCCGCCTGCGTCATATCCAA
>JAKFFK010000140.1:0-22352 GCA_036675285.1 Paucimonas sp.
GGCTATAATCTTGAGCGCAATACAATTTTTATTGTTTGCAAGCGTCCCTCGCCGTAGTTCAATGGATAGAACGAGTGCCTCCTAAGCGCTAGATGTGAGTTCGATTCTCGCCGGCGGGACCAAGCAGAAATTTCAACAAAGCCAATAAAACACAAAAATCACGACAATCCCTGGATTTCGTGATTTTAAGACATGCGCATGATGCATGCCTCTTCATTGCGATGCAACTCGCCATCATTATGTCTGTTGCCCATGCATTCGCTGGCAAGATAAACGTATGCAAAGCCAGTTCCCCGGCATGCCAGTCACGGCTATGCGCAAGAATGCGGATGCGGTCCATGCTGACCAGATGGAGTGCAAATACAATTAAAAGCCAACACCTGCACTTGCTCCGTGACCCGAGCTTCCCACACCAACCCCGACATGGATACCTGTTCCGGGAAATGGCGTGCCTGGCGGAACGCCAATCATCTTATTGCCCGCCATAGGAGGACGAACGTCATTTGGATTGTATGAAGAAGAAGCACATCCGGTAAGAAAGGACACGAGAACCAAGAGGGCACGATAACGTGACATGGCATCCTCAATTCTTTCCTAAAGTATTTAGATGCATCGTCTTACATACAGTTCATGATTTTCCCGATGTTGACGCGCTGCCTTTCTTCCAAAGTCGCTCTCCCTACACTCAGGTGATGTAATCCGCCCAGAGCAGGCATGCCATTACTGCCCGCATTCATCACATTATTGCCTGTCCTCACCATAGGTACGGTTTGATCAAGCATGCCGCGACTTTGCCTTTATGCACGCGGCAAGGAGGCATATAACCAATATAGTTCTCATCGATACTTTTCAGCGGGATTAGTGCGCTACGCTGGCGTCTGGCATGAGACGGCCCAAAGCGGCACGTCATCCCTAAAAGGAGATTCACATGCCTAAATACCTGATTGAAGCCAACTATATTGGCGACGGCATCAGCGGTTTGCTCAAGGAAGGCGGCACCAGCCGACGTGCCGCCGTCGATGAGCTATTCAAATCGATGGAGGGAACAGTCGAATCGTTTTATTTTGCTTTTGGTGACAGGGATGTTTACATCATTGGCGAGCTTCCCGACAATGCCGCTGCCGCCGCACTCGCCCTCCGGGTGAATTCTGCCGGAGCGGCCGCATGCAAGACGACCGTGCTGCTGACCCCTCAGGAAATCGACGAGGCGGTGAAGAAAACAGCCATTTATCGGCCACCCGGCTATGACATTGAGCAGGCTGAAGTTGCCAAGTGGGATAATGAAGGTGGATCGCAGCCGCAAAATGCGGCAGATGCCGGCAGCAAGGGGTGAAACCATCCTGCTACAGCCAGCATGGCTTCATCGATGCAATCAGCAGTGGCAAAAACACCAATGCTGGCGGATCGCACTGAGCTGACAACGTGGTCAGAGCGACTCCAGCAGACCGGTTGACTGCGCATCCCCGTTACTGCAATGCATGCGCATCCGTCTCACCGGCAGCATGTGAAAAACTACCTTGCGTAAAACGGCGGTACACCATAAGTGTCCAGTGATACCGTGGTCTGGGATGGGGTGGCCCACAGGTTCGCATACGACTTTGCAGCACAGGAACCATCATGCTGGCGCTCTGACTGGATTGCGTACTGCGCATACGTTGGATTCGGCGCACTCACATAGGCAGTCCACTGTGTTCCCTGTCTGGAAGGCGCAACCAGATGCTGCGATCCATAAGCAGGCGGAGAATAGGCCGGACCTGTCGCTGGAGTCGTAGGTGCCGGGCTTGACGATGCGGGCGCGGTTGGTGCGGTGCCGATATAGGCCTGGCCTGTGCAATCCGCAGATTCATAATAGAGCGGCACATGTTTCCACGTCAGGCCACTGGAAACAGGCTGAGCTGTACCGTAGTCCCAATGCGCATCCAGATAAACCCTGACAGGCTGGCTGTTGTACGGGATGATGACTGAATCTCCCTTGTATTGCCCGATTGCCTTGCCTGCCGAATCATACAGGTCAGGCGTAGCCTGTCCCCACGCGGCCGAGGCTGCTGCTGCAATTGCCGTGAAAGCAGTTACTTGTATTAACTTTCCCATCTTTATCTCCACTAGCGCGAAATGCGATCAAAAAGCGCAATCAGAAACTTGAAAACGCTAGATTGAGCCTAGTGGTTTTGTCGTGAGTTGGAAGATCAGCCTTGTAACACCGCTTGATGAACATCAAGCGCTGCAAACAGCAACATGCAAATAGCGTGCTCTATTTGCAATGAGGCAGGAATTTTAATTTGAGCATCAAATGCGACGCCAATACATGAAAGATATGCGTTTTCCCAGAGCGCTTCATTGATGGCTTGAAAGCGTAACCGACACGTGCAAGCTGCAAGCCATGCTTGAATCACTTCATGGCATTACCTATCCAAATGAAGCCGATTAGCACATGGCAACGGTGATGCACGGCTGCATGCGACTAATACATAAAATTGATGACTGCTGGCGAATAAATGGAACTTGAATGCCAATAATTTTTCTAAAAATGACATGCATGGCCGGCGCTTCATTGTGCTGCGTGTCCGCAAGGCGTTCTTTCATCAAAGGATTTTGTAATGAAAATTCCGTTAATCGTCATGCTGATGCTGGCTGCATTGCTGACCGGTTTGTCATTCATCTTTCTGGTTTTACTACCGAGCTGAACATACCGTTGTCAAGATCCACCGAGCATCATTATTCTCTATCCGGTTGTCGGTCTGGTGCGGCTTGTATAAAAGCATCAAGTGCCAGACAAGCATCAGTGATGCGTAAGACGATCGGCAGTTTCGACAGGTCGCAATTGAGGCGTTGCGCATTGAAGACCTGCGGCACCAGACAGCAATCGGCCATGCCTGGCGCATCGCCGAAACAGAATTTTCCGACGCGGCGATCTTTTGTCAGCATTGCCTCGATCGCCGTCAATCCCAATTCGCACCAATGCCGATACCAGTCATCCCGCTGTGCATCCTCGACTTGCAGCACCTGTTTCAAATAACGCAGCACGCGCAGATTGTTCAAGGGATGGATGTCACAGGCGATCGACAAGGCGATGCTGCGTACAAACGCGCGATCGGCTGCGGAGTGTGGCAGCAGTGCTGGTGTTGGAAAGGTTTCGTCCAGGTATTCGATGATGGCAAGCGATTGCGTCAGGACGAGGCTGTCGTTCTGGCCATCGGTCAATACCGGGACCAATCCTTGCGGAGTCAATGCGCGATATGCGGACGTCAGTTGTTCGCCACCGTCTTTGAGCAGGTGCACCGGCACGGTATCGTAGGCAAGCCCTTTCAGCTTGAGCGCGATCCTAACCCGATAAGCAGCGGAACTGCGGAAATAACCATACAGTTTCATGCACGCTCCCTTCCCCTCCGGCATGCCGGGGCGGCGTCGATCAGATCATTTTTAGCTGCAGCTCGCCCAGGCCATCGATGCCGGCAGCAATCAAGTCGCCCGGCTTGACAGCACCCACACCTTCAGGTGTTCCGGTAAAAATAAGGTCGCCCGGCTGCAATGTATAGTAGCGTGACAGATGTTCGATGGTTTCGGCGACATTCCATGTCAGCTTGGCGATATCGCTGGCCTGCCTTGGCGCGCCGTTGACTTGCAAGTGGATCGCGGCTTGGGTAAGCCAGCCGGTTTCCTGGATAGGATGGATCGGCGCAATCGGTGCCGAATGGTCAAACCCTTTGGCAACGCTCCATGGACGGCCCTGCTGTTTGGCTTCGTTTTGCAAATCGCGCCGGGTCATGTCAAGCCCGACTGCATAGCCCCAGACATGCTGCTGCGCATGTGCTGCTGCAATATTGTTGCCACCCTTGCCGATTGCCACTACCAGCTCGACTTCGTGGTGCAAATTCTGCGTCATTGGCGGGTATGGCATTTCCCCAGTCATGCCATATGGCACAGGCAATACGGCATCGGCCGGCTTCATGAAAAAGAATGGCGCTTCGCGTCCGGTGCCGCCCATTTCCTTTGCATGTTCAGCATAATTGCGACCGACGCAATAGATGCGATGCACCGGGAATAATGTAGCGGTTCCGGCAACCGGAACCGCTGCCTGTGGCTGAGCGTCAAATACGAACGGCATGAGTGTCCTCCTGATGTGTGGAACAATTATGCCATTGCCTGAGGAATCCGGAGTGGGCTCGATTAGCCATTGCCCATTCTCATCCGCCGTTCCAAGTGGCGTTGATTTTGCAAGACATTCAGAATTCGCCGAGATAGGCTTCGCGCACCTTCGGATTATCCAGCAAGTCCTGTGCTGCGCCCGCCATCGTGATCAGCCCCGAATCCATCACGTAGCCGCGGTCGGCGGCTTGCAGCGCCAGCTTCGCGTTTTGCTCGACCAGCAGGATGGTCACGCCTTGCCTGGAAATGTTGCGCACAACTTGAAAAATCTTTTCCACCATGATCGGCGCCAGGCCCATCGATGGCTCATCCAGCAGCAGCAGTTGCGGATGACTCATCAGCGCGCGCGCCATCGCCAGCATTTGCTGCTCGCCGCCGGACAGGGTTCCGGCCATTTGCGACGCACGTTCCTTCAGGCGCGGAAAGACGCCAAACCACTGATCAATATCCGCATCAATACCGTGCTGGTCATTGCGGATATAGGCGCCCATCACCAGATTTTCCCGGATCGTCATGCGGGCAAACACGCCCCGGCCTTCCGGCACCATCGCCAGTTTGTTCTTGACCAGCTGGAATGAACTCAAGCCCTTGATCGGCCGCCCCTGGTATTCGATATGGCCATCCACCCTGCAAGCAGGCAAGGTGCCGGTTATCGCCTTCAGGGTCGTGGTCTTGCCAGCGCCGTTGGCGCCGATCAGTGCCACCAGTTCGCCGCGATTGACTTCCAGGTCTATCCCTTTGACTGCCTGGATACCGCCATAGGCAATTTTCAAGTCGCTGATCCGGAGCATGTTGCCGGATGCTGCATTGAGGCTAGCCTGCTCTTCCATTAATCCGTCCCTCCGAGATAGGCTGTGATGACCGCCGGATTTTTCTGTACTTCGTCCGGCGTGCCTTCGGCGATCGGCTTGCCGTAATCCAGCACCGTAATCCGGTCGCACAGGCCCATCACCAGCTTTACGTCATGCTCGATCAGCAAAATCGTTTTGCCGTCGGCCTTGATCTTCAACAGCAGTTCGCGCAAGGCCAGTTTTTCAGTGGCATTCATGCCGGCCGCAGGCTCATCCAGCGCCAGCAGTTGCGGGTCGGTGGCCAGCGCGCGCGCAATTTCCAGGCGGCGCTGGTCGCCGTACGACAGGTAGCGTGCGGTACGGTCGGCCAGCTTGGCAATACCAACGAAGTGCAGCAATTCCAGCGCACGCTTTTTAATGTCTGCCTCTTCATCGCGCGCCGCCCGGTGACGCAGGACCGCGCCGATGACGCCCTGATGGGTGCGCACATGGCGCCCGACCATGACGTTTTCCAGTGCCGTCATTTCACCGAACAGGCGGATATTCTGGAAGGTGCGCGCGATGCCGGCTTTGGCCACCTTGTGCGGCGCCGACGGCGAATAGGGTTTGCCTGCCAGGCTGAAGCTGCCGGCATCCGGCTGGTACAGGCCGGTGATGACGTTGAACAGTGTCGTCTTGCCGGCGCCATTGGGGCCGATCAATCCGTAAATTTGCCCCTGCAGGACCTGGATGGCGACATCGGACAAGGCTTGCAAGCCGCCAAAACGCTTGTTGACGCCGGCAATATCAAGAATGATCGAAGTACTCATGTCATCCCTTACACTGACACGACATCAGTCGATTTGTTCGGCTGGTCGATATCCGCATCGGGCCGGTCTTCATGCCTGGGCGCTGGCCAGATGCCGGCCGGGCGGTACAGCATGATCAGCACCATGGCCAGCCCGTACAGCAGCTGGCGCAGGATTTCGGCTTCGATCAGTATCTTGCCAAACAAAAGCTGCTGCACCGGCTCGACCACGTGGCGCAGGATTTCCGGCAACGCTGCCAGCAAAACGCCGCCCAGGATGACGCCGGGAATATGTCCCATGCCGCCCAGCACCACCATCGCCAGCACCGCGATCGATTCCATCAGACTGAAGGATTCCGGCGATACAAAACCCTGGAACGAGGCGAACATGGCGCCGGCCACGCCGCCGAACGAGGCACCCATCGCGAACGCCAGCAGTTTCATGTTACGGGTATTGATGCCCATGGCCTTGGCGGCGATTTCATCCTCGCGAATCGCCACCCATGCGCGCCCAAGACGCGAATGCTGCAGGCGAAACGAAATGAAAATGATCGCCAGGCACAGGAATAAAAACAGGAAATAGTAGGCATTCACCGACGGCATCGCGAAGCTGCCGATATGTACCGTCGATTGCGAACCGGATTCACCGGCCAGCGATACACCGAAAATGCGGATCGGGTCGATCAGGTTGATGCCCTGCGGGCCATTGGTGATATTGACCGGGCCGCTCAGATTGTTCATGAAGATACGGATGATTTCGCCAAAGCCGAGCGTGACGATCGCCAGATAGTCGCCGCGCAGCTTCAATGTCGGCGCGCCCAGCAAGGCACCCAGCACGGCCGCGAATGCCGCTCCCAGCGGCACGATCAGCCACACCGACAGATGAATGCCGTTCTGGGCGATTTCGGGCCCGAATATGGCAACCAGGGCAGCACCGACCGGTGGGTATTGATTGACGAACGATTCCAGCACGGTCGCGAATTGCGGCGACGCCAGCAAGCCGGTCATGTAGGCGCCCAATGCGTAAAACGCGATATAACCCAGATCGAGCAAGCCGGCAAAGCCGACCACGATATTCAGCCCCAGCGCCAGCATGATGTAGAGCAGCGCATAGTCCATGATGCGCACCCAGGAATTGCCGAACTGGGACGCAATGAAGGGAAAGGCAATCAGCGCGACCGCCAGCAGCAACAAGCCGGCACTGGCCTGGCGCGGCCGGGTTTGAAAGTTGAAATAGTGGCTCATGCAGGATTCCCTATGCGCGATCGGCCACGCGTTCGCCCATGATGCCGGACGGCCGCAGCGTGAGTACGATGATCAGGACCAGGAAGGCGAAAATATCCTGGTACTGGCTGCCCAGGAAATCGCCGGTCAATTCACCGATATAGCCGGCGCCCAGGCTTTCAATCAACCCCAGCAAAAGACCGCCGAGCATGGCGCCGTAAATATTACCGATGCCGCCCAGTACCGCTGCAGAAAACGCCTTGATGCCCGGGAAAAACCCCATTGCGAACTGCGCCGACGCATAGGTCGCGCCCCACATCACGCCGGCGACTGCTGCCAGCGAAGCGCCGACGACGAAGGTAAAGACGATCACGCGATTGGCATCGACCCCCATCAGCCCGGCCACACGCGGGTTTTCGGCAGTGGCGCGCATTGCGCGACCGATTTTTGTCCTTTCCACCAAAAACACCAGCATGGCCATCGCCAGCGCGGCCAGCACCAGCAGCATGACCTGGGTCGATGAAATCAGCGCGCCGAAAATTTCAAAAGGCTGGGACGGCATTACTTGCGGAAACGGCAGCGGGTTGCGGCCCCAGATCATCATCGCGAAGGTTTGCAACAGGATCGATATGCCGATTGCGGTAATCAGGGGCGCCAGGCGTGGCGCATTGCGCAGCCGCCGATAGGCAACCCGCTCGATAAGCACGTTGACCATCACGCACACCGGAATCGCACCGAGGATGGCGATGATCAATTTCACCGGTCCCGGCAAGTCGGGCGCGACACTTTGCAAAATATTCAAAATCGTCAAGCCGGTCATGGCGCCGATCATCAGTACATCGCCATGGGCGAAATTGATCAGGTTCAGCACGCCATACACCATTGTATAGCCGAGCGCGACCAGCGCATACATGCTGCCCAACACCAGGCCATTGATCACTTGCTGGATGAATATATCCATGGTTTGGAGATTCTTTATGAAGCCGGTTTTACGGAAATTCTGCTGCTGTTTTTACAGAGCAAAAATTGTTCCCATATGAAAGCGGCACCATGGAGTTGCTCATGGCGCCGCACCTGGATTTTTGTTTACGCAGAGCCTGCCGGCATTGGCATCAGGCCGTGGTGCATGCTCATGCCGACGGCGGCGCTTGACCACTCAAGCCTTTGGGCATCGGGAAAGTCACGCTTTCTTCCGCTCCCGCCAGGGACCGCACGCTTTTGGCGCCGTATTCCTTCAAGCGGTTAATCACGGCCTGCACCAGGACTTCCGGGGCGGATGCGCCGGCAGTCACGCCAATCCGGTCTTTTCCCTCCAGCCATGCCGGATTGATTTGTTCTGCATTGTCGACCATGTAGGCTGGCGCGCCCTTTTTCTGGGCCACTTCACGCAGGCGGTTGGAATTGGAGCTGTTGGGGCTGCCGACCACGATCACCACATCGACTTGCGGCGCCATGAACTTGACCGCTTCCTGCCGGTTGGTGGTGGCATAGCAGATATCGCCCTTCTTTGGCTCGCCGATATCCGGAAAGCGACGCTTGAGTGCAGCAATCACATCGGCAGTATCATCAACCGACAAGGTGGTTTGCGTAACATACGCGAGCAGGGACGGGTCTTTCACCGTCAAGCTGTCGACATCCTCGGCCGTCTCGACCAGATGCATGCCCTGCTCCGACTGGCCCATGGTGCCTTCCACTTCCGGATGGCCGGCGTGGCCGATCATGATGATTTCACGCCCTTCGCGCTGCATCTTGCCGACTTCCATATGGACCTTGGTTACCAGCGGACAAGTAGCGTCAAACACTTTCAAACCGCGCGCGGTGGCGTCGGCCTGCACCGACTTGGAAACGCCATGTGCGGAAAAAATCACGATATTGCCAGCCGGTACATCGTCGAGCTCTTCGATGAAAATCGCGCCCTTGCTGCGCAGGTCGTTGACCACATAGGCGTTATGCACGATTTCGTGGCGTACATAAATCGGCGCGCCAAATTGTGCCAGTGCCCGCTCGACGATTTCAATCGCACGATCGACGCCGGCACAAAATCCGCGCGGCTGGGCCAGTAAAATTTCTTTATCCATGATGAATCCTTAGCATCCCGTCCAAATCCGCCAGCAAGTTGATCGAGCGGTGTGCCATCAATTTAGAGTATGCCAATGATCTTGACTTCAAATTTGACCGGCTGCCCGGCCAAAGGATGATTAAAGTCGAATAATGCATCGTTCTGGTTCAACTCACGCAAGACCCCGGCAAAGCGTCCACCGCCCGGTGCGGCGAAGTCTACCAAGTCGCCGACTGCATAGCTTTCACCGGGTGCAGAATTTTCATCCAGCGTGGCGCGCGATACATACTGGATCAGCTCGGGATTACGCGGCCCAAAGGCGTTTTCCGGCGCCAGTTCGAATGTCTGGTGCGCGCCTTCGGTCAAGCCAATCAGACACGCTTCCAGAAACGGCGCCAATTGGCCCTTGCCAAGCTGCAGCGTTGCAGGATTTTCATGAAATGTGCTGACAATATCGTCCCCCGCCATCGAAGCAAGGCGATAGTGCAAGGTTAAATAAGCGGATTCCGTAACAAGAATTTGTGGCAAATTTGACATTAAAAATTCCGGGTGGCAGGATAGCCCCATATTTTAAGCCACGTTTTACCGAAACGTCGCTTTTAAACCTGTCTTCGCATTCATGTTGGACCGGGTGCGCGGGAAACTATTTCCTTATAACAACATCTTAGTCAAACTTATGGCAATTACCGATTGGCCGCAAGAACACCGCCCCCGCGAACGACTCATCAAGCATGGCCCGGCGGCGCTTTCTGACGCCGAATTACTGGCCGTCTTTTTGCGCGTGGGGGTCGCCGGCAAGACGGCAGTGGATCTCGGGCGCGACATGGTGGGCCACTTCGGCTCCCTGAACGGCTTGTTTTCGGCAAATCTGAGCGACTTTTCCATGCTCAATGGCTTGGGGCCGGCCAAATTCGCGCAATTGCAGGCGGTGCTTGAGCTGGCGCGGCGCGCGCTGTCGGAAGAATTGCAGACCGGGATTGCCCTCAGTTCGCCGCAAGCGGTCAAACAGTATCTGCAATTGCTGTTGGCGGCCAAGCCGTATGAAGCTTTCGTCGTCCTGTTCCTCGATGTCAAGAACCGCCTGCTGGCCACCGAAGAACTGTTCCGTGGCACCCTGACCCACACCAGCGTCTATCCGCGCGAAGTGGTGAAGGCGGCACTATCGCACAATGCCGCCGGGGTGATTTTTGCGCATAACCATCCATCCGGCACACCGGACCCAAGCGCTGCCGACCATACGCTGACCCAGGCCTTGAAACAGGCACTGGCGATGGTCGATGTACGCGCGCTTGACCATTTCATTATCGCCGGCCGCCATGTCCATTCGTTTGCCGAACATGGACAGCTTTGATACCAATCCACTGCAGCCGGCATGAGCGTCAAGCCGCCTGACGAATTGTTAAATACAATAGTTAGCATAAGACACAATTATTTTCCGCAAGTCATTGAAAACTCGGCATTTTTTCGCTATACTCACGTTTTTTCCAATTACGGAAATCTTTAAGGAGTCAGTCATGGCACGTGTTTGCCAAGTCACCGGGAAGAAGCCGATGGTCGGCAACAATGTTTCCCATGCAAATAACAAGACGAAACGCCGTTTTTTGCCGAACCTGCAAAACCGCCGCATTTTCGTTGAGTCTGAAAACCGCTGGGTTTCCCTGCGCCTGTCCAACGCCGGCTTGCGCGTAATCGACAAGCTTGGCATCGATGCCGTACTGGTCGATATGCGCGCCCGTGGCGAAAAAGTCTAATTAATTGCGGGACTGACTTAAGCATAGCGCTACTCTGTCCCCCACAGGATAAACAAAGGAACCATCATGGCGAAATCTGGCCGCGACAAAATCAAGCTGGAGTCGACCGCAGGTACGGGTCACTTCTATACCACCACCAAGAACAAGCGCACCATGCCGGAAAAAATGGCGATCATGAAGTTCGATCCCAAGGCACGCAAGCATGTCGAATACAAAGAGACCAAGATCAAGTAACTTGATCGACAGGCATCTTGTATGGCAAAAGCCGTTCTCCATGAACGGCTTTTTTTGTTTCCGACTCTCCTCTTCTGCCCATGTCTAAAGTGATCCTGATTGTCGAAGATGAAACCGCCATTGCAGACAGCATCATCTATGCGTTGCGTACCGAAGATTTTTCTCCTCGGCATGTGACGCTGGGCGAACAGGCCTTGGCCATGTTGCGCTCAAGCCACGACACTTCCCCGGCACTGGTGGTGCTGGATGTCGGATTACCGGACATGAATGGATTTGAAGTCTGCCGGCGTCTGCGGCAATTTTCCGATATTCCGGTGATTTTCCTGACCGCCCGCAGCGACGAAATCGACCGCATTGTCGGCCTTGAAATCGGCGCCGATGACTATCTCACCAAGCCGTTTTCACCGCGCGAGCTGGTGGCACGGATTCGTGCGGTCTTGCGACGCCAGGCATCCGGCGCACCTTCGCCAGCGGTTCCACCAGCATCCGCTGCCCGATTCGATGTGCGCGAGCATGAAGGGCGTATTTTCTTTACCGGCCAAGCGCTGGATTTGACGCGTTACGAATATTTACTGCTCAAGACATTTATCCAGCATCGTGGCCATATTTTGTCACGCGCACAATTGATGGACCGGGTCTGGGCCGATGCGCCGGATACGCTGGAGCGTACCGTGGATGCGCACATCAAGTCATTGCGGGCCAAACTGCGCATGATCGACCATCAAGACGATCCGATCCAGACCCATCGCGGCATGGGGTACAGCCTGGCTGCGTCATGAAGATCGGCCTGCGTATCCTGCTGGGGTATTTCCTGGTGATGGGCCTGGCTGCCTGGTTCATCCTGAATGTATTTGTCAAGGAAGTGAAACCCGGCGTGCGCGCCACGCTCGAAGATACGCTGGTCGATACGGCCCAGCTATTGGCTGAACTGGTGGCCGAGGACCTGAAGTCAGGCAACTTGCAAAGCTCGGATTTGGTCCAGCGCATACGCCAGTCCGCTCAGCGTAGCGTGGATGTCACCATCAGCGGTGTTGTAAAGAAAACTCTGGATTACCGGGTGTACATCACCAACGCGCAAGGTTTGGTTTTGTTTGACTCCGACGACAAGGATGTCGGCAAGGACTATTCGCGCTGGAACGATGTGTACCTGACCTTGCGCGGCAAATATGGCGCCCGCAGCACGCTTGATGATCCGCAGGATGACAATTCTTCCGTGATGCATGTGGCCGCTCCGATCATGGATGGCGACCGGATCCTGGGCGTGCTAACGGTCGCCAAGGCGAATGCCACGGTTCAGCCATTCGTCGAACGCAGCCAGCAAAAAATCCTGCGCCGCGGCGCCTTGCTGCTGCTCGGTTCCCTACTGATCGGCCTGGCGTTTGCCTTCTGGCTGACCCATTCATTGCGCAAATTGCAGCACTATGCAGCCGCGGTCGAATCAGGCAAGAAAGCCGTGTTGCCGAAACTCGGCAACGATGAGATCGGCGTACTCGGGCGCGCGCTGGAAGCGATGCGCAATAAGCTCGAAGGCAAGGAATACGTTGAAGAACTGGTGCATACGCTGGCGCATGAATTGAAAAGCCCGATTGCCGCCATCCAGGGTTCGGCCGAGTTATTGCTGGAAGATATGCCGGCCGATCAGCGCCAGCACTTCCTGAGCAATATCCTGGACCAGAATTCACGGCAAAAACAACTAATCGACAAGGTACTGGCCCTGGTCAAGCTCGAAAAGCAGCAGCGACTGGCGACAGCCGAACAGGTACACCTGCCGGCTTTGCTGGCCCGGGTACGTGCGGATTTTTCCCTGCGGCTTTCAGCCAAGATGCTGCAACTGGAGATCGATGTCGATGAGCTGTCGGTGCAAGGCGACCCGCTCTTGCTGCGCCAGGCGCTAGGCAACCTGCTGGACAATGCAATCGATTTCGCGCCGGCCGGCAGCACCATTACCATCACCGCACAGCAGAGCGAAAACACAGTGACCATTGCGCTGTGCGACCTGGGCGCCGGCATACCCGGCTATGCGAACGAACGCATCTTTGAGCGGTTTTATTCGCTGCCGCGCCCGGACGGCGCCAAAAGCACCGGCATTGGACTGCCATTCGTCAGGGAAGTCGCACTTTTGCATGGCGGCGCAATCGACGTGACCAACCGGGAAGGCGGCGGCGTGTGTGCACGCTTGCAGGTGCCAGCTCTGTAATCTCCACTTCACATAAAACGCATCATTGCTTCACATAGGGTTTCTACACTGGCAGCAGCTTACTAAAAAAGGAAACTGCCATGCAAAGATCCCTCTTGTTTAAAATCCTGATTGTCGGGGCACTCATCCTGATCATTGGCCTGCCGCTGACGATGATCCAGTCCACCATTTCCGAGCGCATGGCGTTCCACGACCAGGCAGTGCACAGCATTGCCTCCGACTCGGTGCGCGAGCAAACCATCATTGGACCGGTATTGGTCATCCCCTATACCGACGAGTATCAGGAAGAGCAATTGGTCAATGCGGAACCCAAAGCCACCAAGATGGTCAAGCGCACCGTCAGCAAGCGGGTCCTTGTCTTCCCCAATGAGTTACAGGTCAAGGGTGCGATCGATACCGATCACCGGTATCGGGGCATCCATAAAGTATTGGTCTATAGCGGTCAGCATGCAGTATCCGGCGATTTCATGCTGCCGGGCATAGACAGTCTGGCGCGGGAAAAATCCGACTCCCTGCTGACCATCGGCAAACCCTTCATCGCACTTTCCATCGACGACGTCAGGGGCATTCGCAATATCCCGACCCTTACCTGGGATGGTCAGCAGACGGAATTCGAGCAGGGTGCCGAGCTGATTGCATTCAAAAGTGGCTTGCATGCGCCGGTCGATGTAAAAGAGCTCAAAAATCCTGGACCGGTAAATTTCTCATTCGATCTGGGGCTGGATGGCATTGAACGCCTTCACTTCGTGCCGGTTGCGAAAAACAACCAGGTCACGCTGGCCTCGAAATGGCCGCATCCGCAATTTGGCGGGCGTTTCCTGCCCTCGCCCAAGGCCCGCACGATCGATGCGAACGGGTTTTCCGCTACCTGGAACATCTCTTCGCTGGCGACCAATGCGCAGCACCAGCTTGCCCGGCTTGAGCAGTCCGGCCTGCTTGCAGACAATTCTGCGGCCAGCACGGTGCCCCTGGAGAAGCTCGATTACTTCAGTGTCGGCTTCATTGAACCAGTCAATATCTATTCGCAGGCCGACCGCGCGATCAAATACGGCTTGCTGTTTGTCGCATTGACCTTTGCCGCGTTCTTCCTGTTCGAGATGCTCAAACAGCTTCCCATCCATCCGGTGCAATACATGCTGGTCGGACTGGCCCTGGCCTTATTCTTTTTACTGCTGGTGAGCCTGTCGGAACACCTGCAATTTGTGCAGGCGTATTTGCTGGCCAGTTGTGCCTGTATCCTGCTGATCGGCTTTTATCTGGCCTATGCACTGCGCAACTGGAAGCGCGGGCTAGGCTTTGGGGTTGCGCTGACCGTGCTGTATGGCGTGCTGTTCGGCCTGCTGCGATCGGAAAATAATGCGCTGGTCATGGGCAGCATTCTGTTGTTCGGCGTGCTGTCGGCCATCATGATCGCCACCCGCAAAGTGGATTGGTACCAGATTGGCAAATCGGCTCCTTCCCAGCCTTAAGCCTGCCGTTGTCGCCCAGCGCGAATGCCAACGCAGGACAACAATAAGGCAGGCGCGCTGGAAAGCGGCATAAAAAAACCCGCGTCGCATCGCTGCGCGCGGGTTCTTGAGTAATACAGGTTTAGTTCAGGCGCTCGGCCACACCATAAGGTCAGGCGTAGCTGCGCAAGCGCAATGAAAACTCTCGCAGCGCCTTGATGCCCGAGGCTTCCGCCCGCGCACACCAGTCCTGCAACTGCTGCAGCAATTGCTCGCGGCTGGAATGGGAACGATCCCAGATGGCAGCCAGCTCAACGCGCATGTCATGCATGGTTTGCAGTGGCTTGCTATGGGCCAGCAATTCCGACAATTGCTGCATTTGCGGCGCGGCCAGCTTGGCCGGTTCCCGCTGCAGCAGCTTCCTGGACGAGCGCAAGGCCTTGGATTCGAATTTCGACTTGGTCTTCAACTGTTCCAACTCGTCGTGCCATGTCTGCTTCAGCGATTTCGCATATTTCGCCATCACATCATAGCGGTTGGCAATCACCGATTGCAGGGTTTCAAAATCCGCAACCAGCTTTTCACGATCGAATTTCGGGGCAGGCGCAAGCTTCTTCACTTTCGCCAGGCCCACGGTTTCGAGAATACGGATATACATCCAGCCGATATCGAACTCGTACCACTTCGATGACAACTTGGCTGATGTGCCAAAAGTATGGTGGTTGTTGTGCAGTTCTTCGCCACCAATCAAAATACCCCACGGGAAAACATTGGTCGCTGCATCGGCGCAATCATAATTGCGGTAACCCCAGTAATGGCCAATGCCATTGATGATGCCGGCAGCCGTAATTGGAATCCACAACATCTGCACCGCCCACACCGTCAAGCCAAGTACACCGAACAGCAGTACATCGACAATCAGCATCAATGACACGCCAAGCGCGCTGTATTTCGTATAGAGGTTGCGTTCAATCCAGTCGTCCGGCGTGCCATGGCCATATTTCTCCATGGTTTCCGCATTTTTGGATTCGGCGCGGTACAACTCGGCGCCTTCCAGCAACACTTTCTTGATACCGCGCGTAACCGGGCTATGCGGATCTTCTTCGGTTTCGCACTTGGCGTGATGCTTGCGGTGAATCGCCGCCCACTCCTTGGTGACCATACCGGTCGTTAGCCACAACCAGAACCGGAAAAAATGGCTTGGTATGGCATGCAGATCCAGGCCGCGATGCGCCTGGCAGCGATGCAGGTAAATCGTTACGGCTGCAATCGTAATGTGCGTCACGACCAGGGTGAAAATCACCACTTGCCAGACGGTCGCATCACTGATGCCATTCGCCAGAAAATTCAGTATTCCATCCATAATCATGTTCAAAAGTCGTCGCTCCAAAAATTCATCTCTTCAGCCTTTGCGAATCGATGCAAGGCCGCGCTTATCTATCTGTTTTTGTTGGATTTTTAAAGATTGTACCTTGTTTTGGACTCAGGCTGCATCTACTAAAGTTTCATTTCTGACAAGCATTCTGATGTCGCGCTGTGGAAATGGAATGTTGATCTGGTGCATCTTCAAGGCTCGCAAGATGGCAATGTTGACTTCGGACAATACATTTGCCCTGCCATTTTCGGGGTCGTGGATCCAAAATCCGATTTCGAGCTCCAGGCCATCTGCGCCCAGATTCAACAAAACTACAGTTGGCGGCATTTCTTTACTGACCCTTAATACGGCGGCCACGGTGTCGCCCAGCAATTGCAACACCAGATCGACATCCGCTTCATAATCGACCGTCACCTTGGTTACTTGCCGAATCGAACGATCAGTCAGGTAATGGTTTTGCACGGCATTAGATAGCAGCATTTCATTGGGAATGATTGCTTCCACGCCATCGCCGCCCCTTAATATCGTGTAGCGGGTATTGATTTGCTTGACTGTGCCGGTATATTTATCCACGCTCACCACATCCCCGATGCTCAGGCTGCGTTCCAGCAGAATGATGAACCCGGACACGTAATTACTGACGATCTTTTGCAGACCCAGGCCCAGGCCGACACCCAGCGCACCGCCAAATACCGACAATACCGTCAAATCCAGCCCCACCAGCGACAGGCTGATCAAAACTGCCACCAGGATCAGGACTGCCTTGCCCAAGCGCGCCAATACCACCCGCAGCGAAGCATGCATGCTGTCCAGCCGCATCAAGCGGTCCTCCAGCGTTGCCCCAACCCAGAGCGCCAGCACCAGTGTAATGATGACGAAGATTGCTGCCTGCAGTATGAGAAGCAGGGAAACCTTGTTGCTGCCAATCGGCAGCACGGTGTTGTCCAGCAGCTGTATCAGTCCTGGCAGCAAGCCAGTGATATGCAGCGCAACGCCCACCCATACCAGGAGTGCGAATGCACGTTCGAACATCAGCAGGAAATTGCCAACCCGACCGCCGCGCGCAAATGCCCGGCGCAAAATATAAAATGCCAGGCGGATCAACGCAAACGAACCGATCAGCGGAATCGCCAGTCGCAACAGATTGACCTGATGCCATTGGCCTAGTAGCGGTTTTGCAATCCAGATCAACAACAGCGCCAGCAACGGCCACAAAACCGGCGCAAAACTTTCCACGCCCAGACGAATGATGCGCTGACGCCTGTCATGCGCAGACAGCTTGGGACGGAGCAGCCGCGCCAGCCCCCAGGCAATGCCGATACACAATGCAATCGTGCCGATTTGCCACAACACGCTGGGATGCTGCAAGTCTTGCCATACATCTTGCCAGAGCGGATTCAACAACGTCGAGGTCATTTTTTACGCTGCAGGACGGCGGCAAAAAAGCCGTCGGTCTGATGCTTGGGCGGCGACAGCTTCAAATAATCCTGCATGTCCAGCGCAATCTTTTGTTCCGCCAGCACGTCGCGCATCGGCACCAGCGCATAGTCGTCGTGTGCTGCCAGAAATTGATCGACAATTGCTTCGTTTTCTTCATCCAGCAAACTGCAGGTGGCATACACCAGCCGTCCACCCGGTTTCACCAGCCTTGCAGCGCCTGCCAGAATCGACGCCTGCTTGGCATTCAACTCAATCAGCGATTGCGGCGTCTGGCGCCATTTCACATCCGGATTGCGGCGCAAGGTGCCCAGGCCGCTGCAAGGTGCATCAACCAGCACCCGGTCGATCTTGCCGGCCAGCCGCTTGATCTTGGCATCGTTTTCATGGGCGATCAGTACCGGATGCACATTCGATAAGCCGCTGCGGGCCAGCCGTGGCTTCAACTTGCCCAGACGCTTTTCGGAGACATCGAACGCATACAGGCGGCCGGTATTGCGCATTGCCGCGCCCAGCGCCAGGGTTTTACCACCGGCGCCGGCACAGAAATCGACCACCATTTCGCCGCGCTTGGCGCCGACGACTTGCGCCAGAATCTGGCTGCCTTCATCCTGCACTTCAATAGCGCCTTCCTTGAATAAAGGCAGGTTCTGCAGCACCGGCTTTCTCTGGATGCGCAGGCCCAGCGGCGCATAAGGTGTCGGCTCGGCGGCAATCGGCGCTGTGGCCAACCCCGCGATCACTTCTTCACGCGTGGCTTTCATCGCATTGACACGCAAATCCAGCGGTGCCGGGCGATTCAGCGCATCGGCCAGTTCCAGCATGCCGGCTTCGCCATCACGCGCCCGCAGCTTGTCAAACAGCCATTTGGGTAAATTGGAACGTAACTCTGCCGGCAACAAGTTGCGGTCAATCTGCAGCACACGGGTCAGCCACTGCGTCTCTTCTTCCGACAAACCACCCAAGGCATCGATGCCAACAGTCTCGGCCAGCCCCAGCAAGGTCATGCGCCGCATGGTCGGACCGTTGCCGGACTCGGAAAAGTTCATGTACACCGATTTGTTGCGCAGTATCGTATACACCGCCTCGGCAATTGCGCCGCGCTCGCGCGAGCCGAGCTTCGGATGATCGCGAAAATACCGCGACAGCGTGCCATCGGCAGGGCCGGTAAAACGCAATATCTCGCGCAAAACTTCTTCGGTAAAACCGATGATTGCTGGAGGCAATCTCATGCAAAATCCTTCACTTGGTGTAACAGACAGGCCCGTGGGCTATTCGGTGCCAGGTGCAATATGCACACGGCCATCCTCGATCGACAGGCGTTCTTCGACAAACCAGCGCACGGCGCGAGGGTAGATGATATGTTCCTGCATTAAGACACGCGCAGACAATGACTGTTCCGTATCGTCAGCCAGCACCGGCACGACAGCTTGCGCTACGATGGGACCGTGATCCAGGTCGGCGGTCACGAAATGCACGGTTGCGCCATGCACCCGCACGCCGGCACTCAAGGCTTGCTGGTGCGTCGCCAGCCCCGGGAAACTGGGCAGCAGCGATGGATGGATATTCAGCATGCGGCCGGCATAATGCTCGACAAACCGGTCCGTCAAAATACGCATGAAACCGGCCAGCACGACCAAATCCGGCTGAAAGCCATCGATTGCAAGTTGCAACGCTGCATCGAATGCCTCCCGGCTTGAATAATCCTTGCTGACTACGGTAGCCGTGGGTATGCCCGCTTCTGCCGCAAACAGCAAGCCTTTGGCATCGGCGCGGTTGCTGATAATGGCGGCAATCCTTGCCGGCCATTGTTCGGATTGCGCCGCCCGGACGATGGCTTCCATATTGCTGCCGCGTCCGGAAATCAGGATCACAATGTTTTTCATGGCGCGCATTGTACCGTACCCGCTATGCCATCGGGATACCAGAATTGCCCTGCGGCATGGAATTCAGGCATGAAAAAGCCGGTATGGCGACCGGCTAGTCGAGCGAGAAATTGTAGAAATTTTATTGAAATGAATAAAACACCCGGAATGGAATTTTCTTGTCGGCCCAGAAATCGGCGGCATCCCGGAATACGTCCAGCAAGGTTTCACGGGCTTCCTTGTCAAACTTCGGCGTATTCGGAAGCTGTTCCAGTACGATTAAAAAACCCGGCTGCTGACCGGATTTATGCGCCAAATCGGTCAGGCAATCTCCCAACGCATCGAAATTCTTGCCAAAATGCTTGGGAAAATGGAATGCATCCGCAATGATCGACAAAACCTGTTGCTTGGTCGTTGCATCTGCGCAATACGCATAAAGAAAATGCTGGCCGAGACGAGCCGCTTCCTGGCGCAAATCGGTGGCCCGAAAAGCACGGATGGATTGCACGACATTGGGCGATACGGTGATTAACAAATTCAAATCCCCGTTGTCTGCCCCATTACTCTCTAATACGCTTGAAACTGACATAGTGGTCATCAGTATAAAAATATTCCTGCACCTGCCGGGGAGTACCGCCGGCAACGATACGCCGCGCGCCACGATGGCGCACACCCGGCGTTCTGACAGTGTATTCGCGATAATACCCGCGCTTTTGCTTTGGCAAAACCCCTTCATAGTTTTTAAAGACCATGCCATCCCGCGCATACGGCAATGGTTTGTTTTCTTTGATCAGCGCAAGCGTGTACTGCGCTTCGCGCGGCAGCTTGGCGAATGCAATCTCGCCCAGCGGGACGGCACCCTTAGCCCAGACAGCGAAGGAAAGAAGTAAGCCAATGAAAACAAAAAAGGCGCTTTTAAGTAACTTCATTTTGGAATAATTCCAATTGCACATCGATTTATGCTTGAGCAGATCGCATTTCATCTTGATGCAGTAGGGTAACGTGTTGGTTAAAAGGAATCAACCGGTTTCATTTTAAGTAAGGCCGATCAAATGTTCCTTTGATTCAAGCCCTGGAATAATTGACTTAAAAACAACAGTTTTTTCTTAATTGGCCCATTTGACAAAGTAAAAACCTGACGGCTAATTTCGTGTCAAAGTCATCATGATACAAATTGTTTCAAAAATTACGGGCGTTTGACGCATTAGTTTTGGAAATCTGCGGTGATTTATCGTTAAATACAGATACATCTTAAAGGGAACCGCAATGAAACCCTCATTATTGCCAAGCTTTGCAGCGCTGACCGCCGGCCTGCTCTTGTTAATCGGCGCTTCATCCGCCTACGCCGGCGGCCGCTCGGGGGTCGATTGGTCGATCAGTATCGGCACACCCAGTCCGCCAGTAGTATATGGACCTGTATATGGACGTGCATATGGACCGCCTCCGGGCGTCTATGTCCAGCCGCCGCCAGTATATGTACAGCCGCATCCTGCGTATGTGCAGCCGCAGCCGGTGTTTGTCAATCCTCCGCCTGTGGTCATATATGATCATCCGGGCTATGTCACCTATGACAGGCCGCATTACGGCGAGGCGCGAGACCACCACAGGTTCAGGCATCACGACAGGCACCACCATCACGGCCGCAGGCATGGTGGACACGGACGTAATTAAGAAATAGCGGCGGATCAGCATAAGAGCTGGCTCCTTATTCCGCCCCTATCGACATTTGATCGGCAATTGAAGGGGCTGGCGTGGAACGCCGGCTGGCGCGGCGATCGGCGCCAAAGAAGGCTAGCACATCGTCGCGGCGCGCCAGTGTGTCGTGCTGTCCTAAACGGATCAATTCGCAGGTATAACTGGCTTCGAACAATAAATACGATGCCAGCGCAGCGCCGCGTACTTCGGTTGCGCCAATGCCGCGCAGCAGTGTCCTGACCGGCATTGGCAGGCTGCCGATATGGCGGCTGGCGATCGTATCCAGTCGTTCTGACGGCGCAATGATCAGCATCTCGACCGGGCGCAGCGGCGTTTTCCGTCTGTGCTCTTCCGGCAAAAACGACAGCGTGTGATTGATGCGATTCAAGCGCTCGATATCCACCGACAGGCTATCGAGAAAAATACTCGATAGCGCATGCCCGGCAATTTGCGCCAGGCTCGGATAGGATGCCGATTGCGCCGTAGCCGGCTCCGGCTCGACCAGCCGGCCCGCGCCAATCACCAGTACCTTGTCGGCCCCTAAATGAATCGCCGGTGAAATCGGCGCCAGCTGGCGCATCGAGCCGTCACCGAAATATTCGCGATGGCCATTGCAGTAAAGCGGGGTCGCCGGAAAAATCAGCGGAATGGCGGACGAGGCCAACAAGTGCTCGACATTGATTTGCGTCTGCAGCGCGATGCGCTGCATGCGCTTCCATGGCTCGATTTCGGCGGCGCTCTGGTAAAACGTGATGTGATGCCCTGCCGTATAAGAAGAAGCTGTCACCGCCAGCGCATGCAAGTCACCATTGGCAAGCGCAGCGTCCAGCCGTGGCAGGTCCAGCATGCGGTGCAACAGGCTGACCAGCGGCGTATTGTTCAACAGGGAATTCGGCGGATTGGCGTGCCAGGTGCGCAACAGCCATCCGAACGACAACAACGACAACCACCTGGCGCCCGAGCGCAGCACACCCAGCGAATCGGCACGGTATACCTGCGCGACTTCGAAGTGCTCCCACACGGCCAGCAGCTTGGCGACGCCTTCTTCGAAATTATCGGCGCGACAGGCCAGCGCAGTGGCATTGATGGCGCCAGCCGAGGTGCCGCAAATGATATCGAACGGAGAATTCCTGCCGGACCAGCCGGCATCTGCCAGAATCTGCTGCACGGCCTGCAGGACTCCTACCTGGTAGGCCGCCCGCGCACCGCCCCCCGTCAACACCAAACCGATTTTCTTTTGCTCTCCCATAACGAGAGATTAGCAGGGTGGATGTGGTTTGTGGTGATTCCGCTTGCTTGTGATGTGCAAAACATACGCCTACCAGATACTGCCTTCCACCCTT
>JAKFFK010000214.1:0-4052 GCA_036675285.1 Paucimonas sp.
GCTTCCCCTGCTAGCATCCCTAGAGTAGGCGAGTTGTTTTACATGTCATTGCACACACTATTGGAGATCAACATGAATTTTATTATCTGGATTGTCGTAGGTGGCATCATCGGTTGGCTGGCAAGTCTTGTCATGAAGACTGATGCAGAGCAGGGCATGATATTAAATATCGTCGTTGGCATTATCGGCGCGTTGCTTGGTGGTTGGTTGCTGGCGCCATTGTTTGGCACAGGCACCATCAATCAAAATGACTTCAGTATTTCATCTTTGCTGGTATCGTTCCTCGGTGCGATTGTCTTGCTGATGGTGGTCAATTTGCTGCGACGCGGACGCACACGCTAATGTAACTAGCTTCAGCACCAATGGCATGATTTCCGCTATCGCGGATCAGTATTCTTGCCGAATCGACTGCCGATGCATGCAAGTGCATCGGCAGTTGTCTTGTTGGCGCCCAGCCGGAAACTTACCCGGCTTTCCTTGTGCCACATGACGTGCCACATAATGCACCAATCGCGTCGCCGCTATTTGGCAAACAAGCCCGGCACCAAACCACCGCAATACAAATACACCGCTCCGGGCAATTACGATAAAACTCGTTTCTTGCCACAAGAAAATGGCATAATTTTATGTCCCCATTTTTTGAACGGTGCACCATGATTCTAGAAATCGCCGATATTCATATCCAGCCCGGCCGCCAAGCTGAATTCGATGCCGCCATTATGCAAGGCGTTACCCAGGTGATTGCCCAAGCCAAGGGTTTTCGCGGCTTTAAGATCAACAAAAGTATAGAATCGCCCGAACGCTATGTGCTGATGATTTTTTGGGAAACGCTGGAAAACCATACGGTGGATTTTCGCCAGTCAGCGGCATTTCAGACATGGCGCGCAATTGTCGGGCCCTTTTTCGCCGTGCCACCGGCGGTCGAGCATTTTTCACTGTTGGCTGAATCTGCATAGAATCGGTTTGCCCCTGCAACCGGTGCATGTTCGACGCTTGCTGGTTTTCCATGCAGATTACAAATGATTCATCGGTATCTGGCCATTGTTGCAACCTTTGCAGCAAGCGGCAGTCAAAATCAAGTATCAATTTTGACAAGGGGAACTACATATGCGAGTCGATATTTACAGGCGTCCTGAAACCGGCGGGCAATTTTCTTATCTGGCTGTCCCGGAAGGGAAAATAATTCCCAATGAAGCCACGAGCGTGGATTGGGAATCAGCCGAACGCAGCGTCGAGCTGGAAGAGAGTGTGGACCGGCTGCCACAGTTTTCGATCGATGATCCCGTGGAACAGATCACGTCCAAGGGCTATGCCATTACCAGCGTGCGAACGCTGGGCGATGGCGAGCTGCCGATGTAAGCCATGACCGGTCGCCGCCTGCGGCTGGCGACCGGGACAATGTACTGTCAATTCCATATCAAATCTTCATAAATGCTTTAACAAAGCACCAATTGTTGTCAATTTTGCCGATTTTTCGCCTATTTTCTTTGAAAAAGCCGGCATTTATCCAACCTTCGATTGAACCGCAGCAAGATTAATCGGACTAACAAAGAGTCCTTTTTCGGCAAGCCATGTTGCGTCTTGCCAGTCTTGCATCCAGGAGCAATCGTTCATGTCCAACAGTATTTCCGCAATCAAAAAACGCCAGTTCTGGCGCAAAGTCATCATCGTCCTAGCCGCCTTTGTCATCCTGGGCGCCGGTGCCGGCTTCTTTGCCTATCAACAGATTAACCAGGTAACCCATACCTTCAGCCGCTTTAGCAGCGATCTCGAGGCTGGCAAGGTCGGCACGATCCGGATTGCTCCGCATCGCGACAGTGGCAAAGCGCAAGTGGAATTGAAGGATGGCGGCCGCTACAGCGTGCAATTGCCGGTCACGGATCTGGCAGCGGCCAATGGCTTCACCAAAAAGGGTGCAAATGTCGAAATCGATCCGCGCGCGGTGAATATCGACAGCCTGTTGCCGATGATATTGTTTCTTGCCGTGCTCGGCTTGATCGGCGTGGTGATGTCGCGGCCCGAACCGCTTACCTTGCTGTTGAAGAAAAAGAAACGTGAGACGCAAGTGCGCTTTGCCGATGTGGCAGGTGCCGAGGAAGCGAAAAAGAATCTGATGGAAATTGCCCAATACCTGAAGTCGCCGGGCATCTATGAAATGATCGGTGCCACCTTCCCGCGCGGCGTGGTATTGCATGGCGATCCCGGCACCGGCAAGACATTGCTGGCAAAGGCGCTGGCGGGCGAATCCGGCGCCAATTTCATTGCCACCAATGGTTCCGAATTCGGCTCGATGTTTGTCGGCGTATCGACCATGAAAATCAAGCGCCTGTTTGCCAAGGCGCGCGCCATGGCGCCGTGCGTGTTGTTCATCGACGAAATCGATGCGGTTGGCGGCAAACGGATGAATGAAGGTTCGGCCGCAGCGCGCGAAATGAGCAGCACCCTGAACCAGTTGCTGGTGCAGATGGATGGTTTTGAAGACAACAATGGCGTGATCGTGGTGGCAGCGACCAATCGTCTGGACTCGCTCGACCCGGCGCTGCTGCGCTCCGGCCGTTTCGACCGCCGGATCCAGATCGGCAAGCCGAACCTGAAGGAACGCGAGCAGATTCTGCGTATCCACGGACGCAAGGTGCGGGTCCAGGACCCGATGAATTACAGCGAAATCGCCCGTCAGACGATCGGCTTTTCCGGCGCCGACCTGGCCAACGTGATGAACCAGGCAGCCATGATTGCCGTGCATAACGGCGAAGAGCAAGTGGTGCTGGAAAACGTGCTGCGCGCGCGCAATGTGATGCTGATGGGCGAAGAACGCCGCTCGACACTGGCCTTGATCGATCAGGATGGCCGGCGCCGCCTGGCGATTCACGAATGCGGTCATGCGATTGTGGCGATTGTCGGCGGCACCGATCCAGTCACGGCCGTCAGCATCGTGCCGCGCGGCCAGTCGCTCGGCCAGACTTTCATGACGCCTTCCAAGGATCAGTTGCTAATCGAGCGCACCGATCTGGTCAACCGTCTGCATGTATTGCTGGGCGGCCGGGTCGCCGAAGAACTGTTCCTGCAATCGATGACTACCGGCGCCGACGACGACTTGTCGCGTGCCAGCGAAATTGCGCTGAACCTGGTGTGCCGTCACGGCATGTCCGACTTTGGCTTGTTGACCATTACCGAAGATTCCAGCCCGCAGCTGCGTTACGAGTCCGAGCAAAAAGCCATGCAGATCATGGCCCATGCAAAGCAAAATACATCGGCGATTCTGACGACCCATCAGAATGTGATGGAAGAAATGGTAATGCGCCTGCTGGAAAAGGAAGAACTCGATATTGCCGATATCGAGGAATTCAAGGCAATGATGGATGGCAGCCCGGTGCCGCTGGCGATTGCCGCATAAGCAGTTGCCGCGATCGCGCCAGCCGGTGCAGCCACAAGCTGCACCGGCTTTTTTACGTCGGCGTACTCAGCTTGAGACTGACGATGCCGGCGATGATCAGGGCGACGCTGAGAATGCGCCCGAGGTTGGCAGGCTCGCCGAGCAGCACGATGCCGAGAATCACGGTGCCGACTGCGCCAACCCCGACCCAGACGGCATAAGCGGTGCCAACCGGCAGCGATTTCATCGCCATTCCCAGCAGCACGACGCTGATCACCATTGCCGCCGCAGTGCCGACACTGGGCCAGAAGCGGGTAAATCCGACAGTGTATTTGAGGCCGATGGCCCAGCCGATTTCAAACAGGCCGGCCAGCAGCAGTATTAACCAGGGCATGAATTTCCTTTCCATAAAAACCATCATCTTCAGACCGGCCATTATGCCTGAACCGACATCGGCAAGCCCGCAGCCAAACGCATGCATTTGGCCGTGCCAGCCTGACGGCTTCTGTTTGGTAACCATCGCGCCGGAACGTACAAAATAAAAACGCCCGCAGCTGCGGTAATGCCGTTCAGTTAAGCAGATTTTCGTAGAACACGGACGGCATAGCGGTTTGGTTTGGCTTTGACGGCCCGGTCGAATTTTCGACCGGGCCGTTCTTCATTCAGAAGGCTAACCAGC
>JAKFFK010000080.1:0-22230 GCA_036675285.1 Paucimonas sp.
TCATCCCACCCTGACAAGGATGCCGGATATCAGTTGCAAGCCGATTTGCAGCAAGACCAGCGCAACCAGCGGACTTAAATCAATATTGCCGATTAATGGGATCACCCGACGCAGCGGGCGCAGTAAGGGTTCAGCCAAAGCACGGATGAATGGCGCCAGCGGCGCCTGTGGATTCACCCAGCTGAAAATCACTTCAATAATGATCAAGCCCATGAATCCATAGAATATCCACTGGACAAAGCGTAACCCGGCAAGCAGCAGGATCAGCTGCACCGGCAGAGGCGAAAAAAGCCAGACACTAATCAGTATCGACAACAAGGAAATCAACAGCGCACCGACCAAACTGGCCCAGTCATAGCCACCGGCGCCAGGCACCACCCGGCGCAGAGGCTTGACCAGCCAGTCAGACAGTTGAAACGTGAAATGGGCAACCGACATGGGTGGCCGCACCCGCACCACTTGCATCCAGAATCTCAACAACAACACGACCGCAAGCAAGCCGGCAACGGTATCGACAATCAGCGTAACAATGCTATGCAGCACGGTGACTTCTCCTTCCCAAATAAAAACCCGCTGTATGACCGATAGCCATACAGCGGGAATTGTGCCTGAACTTACTCAGGCTTCCAAGCGTACCTGGAATTACGGACGTGTGCCAGTTGGAAACGGCCAAGCAGCAGCCGGATTCAACACAGTCTTTACGACAGGAGCAGCAGCTGGCTTGGCAGCCGGCTTTTTAGCAGCAGCTTTCTTGGCGGCTGGCTTTTTAGCAGCGGCTTTTTTGGTGACTGGCTTTTTAGCAGCAGCTTTTTTGGCGACTGGCTTTTTAGCAGCAGCTTTTTTAGCGACTGGCTTTTTAGCAGCAGCTTTTTTAGCGACTGGCTTTTTAGCAGCAGCTTTTTTAGCGACTGGCTTTTTAGCAGCAGCTTTTTTGGCGACTGGCTTTTTAGCAGCAGCTTTCTTGGCGACTGGCTTTTTAGCAGCAGCTTTTTTAGCGACTGGCTTTTTAGCAGCAGCTTTCTTGGCGACTGGCTTTTTAGCAGCAACTTTCTTGGCGACTGGCTTTTTAGCAGCAGCTTTCTTGGCGACTGGCTTTTTAGCTACTGGCTTTTTGGCGGCGGCTTTTTTAGGCGCTGCTGCTTTTTTAGCTACTGGCTTTTTGGCGGCGGCTTTTTTAGGAGCTGCTGCTTTCTTGGCTGCTGGTTTAGCAGCGGCTTTCTTTGCAGCGGGTTTCTTGGCTGCGGATTTTTTAGCGGCTGTTGCCATTTTGTTTCTCCTTCACGTGATGGAAAAAATCATGCTACTAGGTTTGAAACCCGCCGACGTCATCGCGATGACGCAGGCGGATTATTCATCGGCACAAGCAAACGTCTGCTTGCGCTAATGAATTCGGCACCAGCTGAACTGCTGCATCCCCTCACTTATGCAGCACTTCAGCCATCTTCGGCTAGCTCTCTTTGATTAAACGCAAACAATTAAGAGAGACCATGCAACGCATGGCACGCAGCAAAGCTGCGTTCTAACCCAAAAAAAACGCCGGCACGAGGCCAGCGTCGGAATTCTGTTTCAAAAAAATCAAACGATTTTTCAAAGAAAAAGCCGCCATCCCCGACAGAATCGGGAAGAGCGGCATTGACAGGTAAGATCGTATCGGTCTTCTACTGTTCATTAATTCGGGTAGTGCCTTTCAGTTTTGCGCTTTTGTCGCGACTGCTTTTAATTTTTCACCTGCCACGTTGTACCACGCTTTGTTCGATTTACCTATTCCCAGTTAAGCGCACCGCCGGTTTGGTATTCGATTACACGTGTCTCGAAAAAGTTTCGCTCTTTTTTCAGATCGATCATTTCGCTCATCCATGGGAATGGATTTTCTTCTTGTGCGAACATGGCGTCAAGACCGATTTGCTGTGCGCGGCGATTAGCGATGAATCGCAAATAACCTTTGAACATTGGCGCATTCAATCCGAGTACTCCACGCGGCATTGTATCCTCTGCGTAGCGATATTCCAACTCTACTGCACGGAAAAACAACGCTTTGATCTCTTCGCGAAACTCCGGCGTCCACAGATGCGGATTCTCCATCTTGATCGTGTTGATCAGATCGATCCCGAAATTGCAGTGCATCGACTCATCGCGCAAAATGTATTGGTATTGTTCTGCCGCGCCCATCATCTTGTTTTGACGACCAAGCGCAAGGATCTGGGTGAAACCGACATAGAAGAACAAGCCTTCCATCAGACAGGCAAACACGATCAGCGACTTCAGCAGCGCCTGGTCATTCTCGGTGGTGCCGGTGGTAAATTGCGGGTCGGTCAGCGTATTGATGAACGGGATCAGAAACTCATCCTTGTCGCGGATCGAAGCTACCTCATGATAGGCATTGAAAATTTCGCCTTCATCCAGCCCCAGCGACTCGACGATGTATTGGTAAGCATGGGTATGGATCGCCTCTTCAAATGCCTGGCGCAACAGGTACTGGCGGCATTCCGGCGCCGTGATATGGCGGTAGGTGCCGAGCACGATATTGTTAGCCGCCAGCGAATCGGCTGTGACGAAAAAGCCGAGATTACGCTTGACCAGGCGGCGCTCGTCCTCAGTCAGGCCATTCGGGTTTTTCCACAATTCGATATCGCGCTGCATGTTGATTTCTTGCGGCATCCAGTGGTTGGCACAACCGGCCAGGTACTTGTCCCAAGCCCACTTGTACTTGAACGGCACCAACTGGTTGACGTCGGTCTTGCCATTGATAATGCGCTTGTCAGCGGCATTCACGCGGCGCTCTTCACCACCTTCAACTGCATCCGGCCGGGCGACCAGCGCCGGATTCAGGGCAACATCCTGAAACGGCGCGGTTGACTGCTGTGGCCGTGCCATGGCTGGTGTGACTGGCTGCAAGCGCGGCTGCAGCGCTGGCGCAGCTTGCGGCACTGGAGTGATTTCTTCGTCCCAACTTAACATAGTGATCCTTATTTCTTATCCTGGAGATGCTGCATTTGTTTTGACAGGCTTTTTAATTTTCCCAATGATCGCGCAATGGCAAAATTGTTTATTGACAAGCCTCACACTCTTCGAATCCCGCATCGCCCGGGCGCAGCATGCAGGCAGGCCCTGCCACATCCTCTGCCGCCACCGGCGCCGCGCCGGCCGCCATGCCGCCGGTCAGTGCGCCATCGGTCGACACGGCATTCAACGCGCCGGTCTTGGAAGTCGATTTCTCGGTATGCGTCGCCGCCATCGTGCGCAGGTAATAAGTGGTTTTCAAGCCGCGCAGCCAAGCCAGCTTGTAGGTTTCATCGAGCTTCTTGCCGGATGCGCCGGCCATATAAATATTCAGCGACTGCGCCTGGTCGATCCATTTCTGACGGCGTGACGCCGCTTCGACCAGCCATTTCGGCGCAACTTCAAAGGCGGTTGCGTAAATGTCGCGCAAATCCTGTGGAATGCGGTCGATCTTGGCCAGGCTGCCGTCGAAATACTTGAGGTCGGAGATCATCACTTCATCCCACAAGCCGCGGCTTTTCAAGTCACGAACCAGGTATTCATTGATCTCGGTAAATTCGCCCGACAGATTCGACTTCACATACAGGTTCTGGTAAGTCGGCTCGATACAGGCCGATACGCCGATGATGTTGGAGATGGTTGCGGTTGGCGCAATCGCCACGCAGTTCGAATTGCGCATGCCATACTGCTTGATGCGGCTGCGCAAAGCTGGCCAGTCCATGGTTTCGCTCGTATCGACTTCCAGGTAGCCGCCGCGCTCTTCTGCCAGCAACTTGAGCGAATCCTGCGGCAGGATGCCGCGATCCCACAAGGACCCCGGGTAGGAACTGTAACGACCACGTTCTTCTGCCAGCTCGGTCGATGCCAGGTAGGCGTAATAGCACACCGCTTCCATCGAACGGTCGGCAAACTCGACCGCCTGGGCAGAGGCATACGGCACCCGGATCATGTGCAGGCAATCCTGGAAACCCATGATGCCCAAGCCGACCGGCCGATGACGCAGGTTGGAGTCACGCGCCTTCTTGACCGCATAATAATTGATATCGATCACATTATCGAGCATGCGCATGGCAGTGTGGATCGTGTTTTGCAGCTTCACGTGGTCCAGCTTGCCATCTTTCATGTGGGCCGGCAGGTTGACCGAACCCAGGTTGCACACCGCGATTTCGGAATCATTGGTGTTCAATGTGATTTCGGTGCACAGGTTGGAACTGTGGACGACCCCTGTGTGTTGCTGAGGCGAACGGATATTGCATGGATCCTTGAACGTGATCCACGGATGGCCGGTTTCAAACAGCATCGACAGCATCTTGCGCCACAGATCGAGCGCCTGTACTTTCTTGAACAGGCGCAGCTCGCCTCGCGCAGCCTTGTCTTCATAGCCGAGGTAGGCTTGCTCGAAGGCGCGGCCGAACTTGTCATGCAGATCCGGCGCGTCGGAAGGCGAGAACAAGGTCCATTCGCCCTTTTCCATCACGCGCTTCATGAACAGGTCGGGAATCCAGTTCGCGGTATTCATGTCGTGGGTACGACGGCGATCGTCGCCGGTATTCTTGCGCAGGTCGAGGAATTCCTCGATATCCATGTGCCAAGTCTCGAGATAGGCGCAGACCGCACCCTTGCGCTTGCCGCCCTGATTGACCGCCACCGCCGTGTCGTTGACGACCTTCAGGAACGGCACCACGCCTTGCGACTTGCCATTGGTACCCTTGATATGGGCGCCCAGCGAGCGCACCGGAGTCCAGTCATTGCCCAGGCCGCCGGCATATTTGGCCAGCAAGGCGTTTTCCTTGATGGCTTCGTAAATGCCGTCCAGATCGTCCGCGACGGTCGTCAGATAGCACGACGACAGTTGCGAGCGCAAGGTGCCGGAATTGAACAGGGTCGGCGTCGAGCTCATGAAGTCGAACGAAGACAATAGGTTGTAAAACTCGATTGCACGGGCTTCACGGTCAATCTCGTTCAGGGACAGGCCCATCGCCACACGCATATAGAAGGCTTGCGGCATTTCGATGCGAATGTCGCGGATATGCAGGAAATAGCGGTCATACAGGGTTTGCAAACCGAGATAGCCGAACTGCAAGTCGCGTTCCGGCTGCAAGGCTTCGGCCAGTTTTTTCAAGTCGAACTGGGCCAGCTTCGGGTCCAGCAGCTCCGCTGCAATTCCCTTTTTGATGAATTTCGGGAAATAGTCAAGATACTGGGCTGGCGCATCGGCTTGCGCCACTTCCAGACCGAACACTTCCTTGCGGATGGTATGCATCAACAGGCGTGCGGTGACCTGGCTGTAGGCAGGGTCTTTTTCCATCAGCGCGCGCGCCGCCAGAATGGCGGACTTGTGCAATTCCTCAACCGGCACGCCGTCATACAGATTCTTGACGGTTTCGGACAGGATCGCGTCGGCATCGACATGCTTTTCCAAGCCAACGCAGGCCGCGGCAATCATGCGACGCACCTGTTCCAGGTCAAGTGGACGACGCTGCCCATCCTCCAGCACATGCAACTGCAACGATGCGGCAACCGGTTTGGCAGCCTGTTGCTGTGCCCGCTCTTCCATACGCTTGGCGCGATACAGCACGTAGGCGCGCGCCACATCATGTTCACCGGAACGCATCAGCGCCAGTTCGACCTGGTCCTGCACGTCTTCAATATGGACAGTGCCGCCAGTTGGCTGGCGGCGCACCAGCGCGTTGACCACGTTGCCCGTCAATTGGTCGACCAGTTCGCGCACCCGCGCAGACGCTGCGCCCTGGCCGCCATTCACAGCCAAAAATGCCTTGGTGACGGCAATCGAGATTTTCGACGGTTCAAAACCCACAACCGCGCCATTCCGACGAATGACGCGATAATCGCCAAGACTGACCGGCAAATTGGCCGGAGTCACCGAAGACGGATTGGCCACAGGAGGGACCACACCAAATTCTACGGGGGATTTAACGGAAATTTCTTGATTTGAATGCACGTAGCCTCCTGAAGCTTTCTTGCTAGCAGCTTGATGCTGCATATGTTTATCTTGAGAAGCCTGAACTACAGGCTTCAGTGAAGTATTGCCATCTTGCACCGCGTCTGAATGGACCTGGACAGTAGCGCCCTATATCTGTCTATGCGGTGTATTTTGAAAAGGAAAACTGCTCCAGCGCGCCTGAAATCCAGCTGCTGCCGGATGATTGGATCAATTTTTATTTCAAAAGGAAATTACCGATAACTACTAGATATAGTAGTTTTATTTGCGGCTTGAACTAATTCTAGTGCCTGACACTGCCACGCGCAATATATTTTTACCTTCAAAAAGATAATTTTTATGTTGCATTGCGAGAGAGAATCCGACCGTTTTTTGTTTAAAGGGGAAACTGCAAAGAAATGCCGGGAAGGTTGGGCTTTTGCAGTTGCGTCAAGGCCTTACGATAGGCATGCCAGTCAAAAAACGGACCAGGATCGGTCTTTCTTCCTGGTGCAATATGTTCATGTCCGGCAACACTTGATAGCTGATAACGCTGCTGCAACGCAGCAGTCAAGTCCGCCAATACCGGATACTGAATGTCGGCAAACGGCACAAAATCGCTGCCTTCCAATTCAATCCCGATTGAATAATCATTGCACCGCTCCCGTCCGCAGAACGACGATGCGCCGGCATGCCAGGCGCGATCATTGGCAGAGACAAACTGGATCACGCTGCCATCACGGCGAATCAGGAAATGCGCCGAGACGCGTAATGTACGCAATTGGTCGAAATACGGATGCGCTTCGTAGTCAAGGCAATTGGCAAACAGATCGGCAATATAAGAGCCGCCAAACTGGTCAGGGGGCAGGCTGATATTATGAATCACCAGCAAGTCGATCTGCTCCGGCTCCGGCCGTGCATCAAAATTCGACGAAGGTTGATGCTGCGCCCGGTTACACCAGCCGGCAGCATCGACCAGCCAGGGGTCGGGCACCGGCTTACTCGGGCTCATGGATATTCAACCTTTGCATCCGGTAGCGCAATTGGCGAAAGCTCATGCCGAGCAATTCGGCTGCCTGAGTCCGGTTAAACTGGGTTTTTGCCAGTGCCCGGCAAATGATTTCCCGCTCGACCTGATCCAGATGTGCAGGCAGCGAAGCCGGCAATTCCGCTGTGGCTACCAGGTCTTGGGCGGTGCAGACTGGCGTGGTCTGCGCCAGCGGCTGCAGCACAGGGACTGGCAATGGACTTGGCAAGTGCCCGATTGCAGCCGGTTCTTCGTGTGCATAAGCAGCGGATTTCAATGCCAGGTCGGACACTTCAATTACATCGTTATTGGCGAATGCCAGCGCCCGTTCGAGGACATTTTCCAGTTCGCGCACATTGCCCGGAAAGGCATAGCTCTGCAGCGCGGCCAGCGCGGCAGGCGCCAGCACTGCCCTGCCGCTCGGCAAGGCCAGCCTGGCCAGAATCGCGTCGGCAAGTAAGGCAATATCGTCCAGGCGTTCGCGCAGCGGCGGCAGACGCAACTCGATGACATTCAGGCGGTAATACAAATCCTGCCGGAATTTTCCTTTTTCGACGCATTCCGCCAGGTTTTGGTGAGTTGCGCTGATCAGCCGCACATCCACCGGTTCCTCGACAGTCGCCCCGACCTTGCGTACGCGCCGTTCCTGGATTGCCCGCAGCAACTTCACCTGCATCGCCAGTGGCAGATCGGCCACTTCATCAAGCAACAGCGTGCCGCCATTGGCCGCCTGAAAAAATCCATCGCGGTCATCGGTCGCGCCGGTAAAGGCGCCCTTGCGATAGCCGAAAAATTCCGCCTCCATCAAGGCTTCCGGAATCGCGCCGCAATTGACCGCGACAAACGGCTTGTCGGATCGTGCGCTTTGCGCATGGATATCGCGTGCCGCCAGTTCCTTGCCGCTGCCGGATTCGCCGCTAATCGCGATCGGCGCCATGCTGCGTGCAAGTCGCACAATTTGCGCGCACAAATCCCGCATCAAGGCCGATTGTCCCATCAAGCGCAGTGAAGGCGCGATCTCTGCGGCATGCTGCGCTTTGCCTGGAGCGGCATGCGCGGTACTGGTGCGCAATGCAGACTGCACCAGCAGGCGCAACTGATCCAGTCCGACCGGTTTGGTCAAGTAGTCGAAAGCCCCGGCTTTCAAGGCGGTTACGGCATTGTCGGCACTGCCAAATGCGGTAATCACTGCTATCGGCGTATTTTTGCATTCGCTGGCAACTTCACGCACCAGTTCAATGCCCAAACCGTCCGGCAAACGCATATCGGTCAGCACCAATGCATATTCTTTCTGCTGCAGTAACGCGCGTGCAGATGACAGGCAGTCAGCGCTATCGACATCCAGTCCCATTTTGACGAGAGTAATCTCGACCAGCTCACGCAAGTCTGCTTCATCGTCAACTACCAGAATTCGAGGTGCTGTCATAAATATTCTTGTTTTCTACCTAATCAAACGGCAACTGCCATGGCCAGCGTAATGACGAACCGGCCACCTGCCTGCCCCTTGCCGGCGCCGGCTTCGTCCATGTGATACTCATAATCGAGCATTGCGCCGTTATTCAAACACAATTCGCGCGCCAAATAGAGTCCCAGCCCGGTTCCCTTGCTGGAAGTTGTATAAAACGGTTCAAACAAATGCGACCTGACTTCCGGCGTGATCGGCGGCCCATCGTCTTGCACATGCAATTCAAGCCGGCTATTTGCATTCGGCACCGCACGAACCCGGATGCTGCCGCTCTGGCCGCTGGCATAGCGCAATGCATTCGATAATAAATTGACGATCACTTCGCGCAAGTGCAGCGGATCAAACCAGACAAGAAACGACTCCATCTTACCCAGAAAAATCAGCTCCGGCGCCAGCGCATGGGTTTCCTGAAACTCCGCCAGGACTTCCTCAAAAAAGTCAGCCAGCACCAAGGGCGCATTTTGCGGCTGCGCCTTGCGCGACAGCTTCAGGATATCTTCAATCATCCGGTTCAGGCGAGTGACATTATCGCCAACAATATTCAACAGCCTTGCCTGGGCCGGCCTCACTTCGTCTTCACCAAGCAGCGCTGCCGCATAGGAAATAGCAGACAATGGGTTGCGCACTTCATGAGCGATGCTGGCAGTCAGCCGTCCCATCGATGCCAGCTTCAACTGCTGCGCCTGACTTTCAATTTCACTGACATCCTGCAAGAAAATCACGGTCCGGTCAGTGACCTGTCCCTGCGTGTACACTTTAGCAAACCGCAATTTCAAATGCACGGCCAGATCGCGGCGCGACTCTCGTGGCACACTGCCTGCCTGATATAGCGACTCCTCATACGGCTTGATCATGACGAATGCCGCATTTTCCGCGATTGATCGGGCATCCGCGGCACTGTCGCCCGTTGCTTTTTCGCTCCACGCAAAAAAAGCCTCGGCAATCGGCACCAGCGCCGCAATTTGCAGCAATTGCGGGCGTGCCTCGGTCTCGGTGAAATTCATGCTGAGCATCCGTTCGGCTGCCGGATTCGCCGTCAGGATGGCGCCATCGGCTGCGATGACCAGTACACCGTCGCCCATATCGGCAATAATCAACCGGTTAATCGCTTGCTGCAACTGCAAGTCCTTGCCATGCCGCGCTGCAAGTTCTTCCTGTTTGATCAATTTTGCCGCCAGCCGGTTAATTACCAGCACGGCTGCAAAAAAAGCGGCGCCATACAATCCAGATTGCGAAATGGAAATCTCGGACCCTGCTTGCGTTATCTGGTAACCCGCCTCGCCCAGCAAAATCAAGGTCACCACCGACACAAAAAACAGGGCCCAAACCAATGGCGCCAAAATCGCACACCCGGCCAACGGAAACAGGTACAAGATCCCCAACCCGCTCTTGGCGCCACCTGCCGTGACATACAACAGCGAAATCACGCCGATATCCAGCACAATCTGGAACAGCAATTGCACCAGAAAACGTCGCCGGTAGTTCAGCACCAAGGCAAAAAAAGCCATTGCCAGCAGCAAATAGGCAATGCAGACGATCAGATAAACCTGCTGATCAACTTCCCCGAACGCTTGCTTGGCATTAAAACTGATATAGATCAGCAACACGATTGCGATGACGACGCGCGTTACCGTAAATGTTTGTAGCGACCGCCAAAAGGTTTCACGGGAGGCGGCAGCCCAGGCAGGCAGCGGCGGCGCCTTGCCGCTGATGGGCACGACCAGGCGTTGCAAAGTGGCTGATTGAAATGGGAGGTTCAAGGCAATCCCGACGACAGGGGGCTAGGAGGGAAAGATCTGGCGGCGGTGTTCTTCGCTGCAAAACACCACACCTGACCCATGGGGAAGCGCTTCGGAAGCTGGAATGTGCACGCCGCATTGCGCGCATTGCAGCATCAGTTCCGGCGTGTCAGCCTGGCTTGGCGCAGTCGGCTTGCGCTTATCGCTTGCTTGACCTGTATTTTTTTTACTGCGCATTACCCAGGCAAAGATAATAAAGATGATTGCCAGCCATATCAAAAATTTCATGCCAATCCTCGATGCAGCACCACTTCCAGCACAAAGCGGCTACCCACGTATGCCAGCAACAATGTGGCAAAACCGCTCAGGGTGAAGCTCAGCGCAGTCTTGCCACGCCAGCCGCGCCACACACGCCCAATCAGCAGCAACCCGAACAGCAGCCACGACAGCATGGTGAACAGGGTTTTATGATCCCACTTCACTGCCTGGCCAAACAATTGTTCGGAAAACACGACGCCGGAAAACACTGTCAGTGTCAACAGTGCGAAGCCAAAGCCGATCAAGCGGAATAACAGTTTTTCCATGGTCAGCAAGGCGGGCAACCGGTCCAGCGCCGATGCCAGCCAGCCGCTGCGCTCGGCCAACGCTCGCGTGTGCAATCTTGATTCCTGCAACGCCATCAAGACTGCATGAAATGCAGCAATCGTCAGCGTGCTATAGGCCAGCATCGCAATCGCGATATGCCAGGAAAAAAGCGCCGGCTTTCCTTCCAGCGAGACCACACTGCCAGGAAATACCACCGGCAAGAGTACAGCGATTGCGGCGCAAGGCAAAACCAGGACGCGCAAGCCATCCAGCGAAAAATTCCGGTTTTCCAACCAATAAGCAGCCACGGAAATCCATAAGGTAGCCGATAACATCACTGCAAATCCAAGCCGCAGCGAATCAGGCAACAATACATCCATCGCCAAAGCCGCCCCATGCAACAGCCAGCCGGTTGCGGTAGCCAATGCAATGATCTTGCGATGTTTTGTTGGCAATACGGCGCAAACGCCATACAACACGGCAGCCAGAATCAAGATATAGGTGTGCATGATTTAAGTTTACACCATGTAACGCTTCCGACCAGCGCTATCCTGCCCGGCGTGGCGCTGCCTGCGACATATTTATAAAAACCGTTGCGTGTACGGCAATATGAAAAGCAGTTGTATGACCAGCCTGCCCGCTTTTGCAATTTCCCTAAGTATGGCGTCCAACGGGATGAACCGGCACTGCCGCATCGGTTAAAATGACGGATCTTGTGCTCGACCAGGAATAATCCCCGTCTGGCTTTCCGTATGACTCCCGCATTACTTAATTGACGTATCCCACCTATGCTCGACAATCTGACCCAACGCCTTGCCAAAGCCGTCAAAACCATGCGCGGCGAGGCGCGCCTGACCGAATCCAACACTGCCGACATGTTGCGCGAGGTCCGGCTGGCCTTGCTCGAAGCCGATGTGGCGCTGCCGGCGGTGCGCGAATTCATCAGCAAGGTGAAAGAAAAAGCGCTGGGCGAGGAAGTCATCGGCTCACTGACGCCGGGCCAGGCATTGGTCGGGGTGGTCCAACGCGAACTGGCGGCACTGATGGGGGCCGACCTCGGGCCGGACGCATCCCAGCTGAATTTCGCCACCCAGCCACCGGCAGTCATCCTGATGGCCGGCTTGCAGGGCGCCGGAAAAACCACCACCGTAGGCAAGCTGGCCAAATACCTGCGTGAAGAGAAAAAGAAAAAAGTCTTGACCGTGTCAGCCGACGTATATCGTCCCGCCGCGATCGGTCAGTTGCAAACCGTGACCAATCAGGTCGGCGCTGACTTTTATCCTTCGGAAGCAAGCGAAAAACCGGTTGCGATCGCGCTGGCAGCTCTGGATTATGCCAAAAGGCATTACCACGATGTACTGATCATCGATACCGCCGGACGCCTGGGGATTGACGAAGCGATGATGCAGGAAATTGCAGCGCTGCATGCCGCCGTCAAGCCGATTGAAACCCTGTTTGTAGTCGATGCCATGCTGGGCCAGGATGCGATCAATACCGCCAAGGCATTCAATGATGCGCTGCCGCTGACCGGCATCGTCTTGACCAAGCTGGATGGCGACGCACGCGGCGGCGCCGCATTGTCGGTACGTCACATCACCGGCAAGCCGATCAAGTTCGCCGGTGTCGCCGAAAAACTCGATGGCCTGGAAGCCTTCGACCCGCAGCGCATGGCTAATCGCATCCTCGGCATGGGCGACATCCTGGCGCTGGTGGAAGAAGCCAAAAAAGGCGTCGATATCGCCGCCGCGCAGGATCTGGCGCAAAAAATCAAGGGTGGCGGCAAATTCGACCTGAACGATTTCAAGGCGCAGCTCTCGCAAATGAAAAAAATGGGCGGCTTATCGGGCTTGATGGACAAGCTGCCGGCTCAGTTCCAGCAAGCAGCTGGCAACGCCAGCATGGATCAAGCGGAAAAGCAGGTGCGCCGCATGGAAGGCATTATCAATTCGATGACGCCGCAGGAGCGCGCCAAGCCTGAATTGATCAAGGCGACGCGCAAGCGGCGCATTGCCGCCGGCGCTGGCGTACAAGTTCAGGAAGTCAACCGCATGCTGTCCCAGTTCGAGCAAATGCAGGCAATGATGAAAAAGCTCAAGGGCGGCGGCATGACTAAAATGATGCGCAGCATGAAGGGCATGATGCCGGGCATGCGCTAAGCTATTCTTGAAGGCCCGACGTCACAGGTGCGCACTGCTGCGACGCAGCAGGCTCTATCGACCGGCCCAGTATCGCCGATATAGAACACGCGACACAGCATCAAACACCAATTCTGCACTTCTCGAGCAAGCCCTTTTGCCTTGCACAGCATATCGTTGATGCACAGCGCACGTCGGCCTTTTGCAAGTGCGGATGTACCGGTCTGCCTTACGATAGCAAGCCGTAATTTTGCTATTCCATCGCTCTCTATGCTGAAGGCGTGGCTCGCCGTCTACAAAATCTTGTCAAAACCCGCAAAAAACACTTGCGTCCCTGTTAAAACACTACCACTATTAGCGGTGCGTGAAATGGCGCAATTCCCAACACTGATTGTGAAGGAGGTTTGAAGATGGCAACAGCCAAAAAATCCGCGGCCAGTAAACCGGCCGCCAAGAAGCCAGCAGCAAAAAAACCAGTCGCAAAGAAGGCAGCTCCAGCTAAAAAAGCCGCACCGGCCAAAAAAGCAGCAGCCAAGCCAGTAGCCAAGAAAGCCGTCGCAAAAAAACCAGTCGCAAAGAAGGCAGCTCCAGCTAAGAAAGCCGCACCGGCCAAAAAAGCTGTCGCAAAAAAAGCCGCAAAGCCGAAAACCGCACGCAAGCCTAATGCAGCCTTCATGAAACCGATGACACCGTCGGCGATCCTGGCTGCTGTAGTTGGCACCAATCCGCTGCCACGCACGGAAGTGACCAAAAAAGTGTGGGACTACATCAAGAAAAACAAGCTTCAAGATGAAGCAAACAAGCGCAATATCAATGCCGATGACAAGCTGAAGGCAGTCTTTGGCGGCAAGAAACAAGTGTCGATGTTCGAGATGACCAAACTCATCTCTGGCCACTTGAAATAATTTTTGCCAGGTGCCAAACAAAAACGCCCGCATCGCGCGGGCGTTTTTGTTTTTACCATTGGTAATTCAGGTTCCTGTACCAGCGTAGTCCGATCAGTGCTGGTATTCCCACTTCTTCCAGGCGGCCAGTACCGCATTCGGATACGCTGGCCGGCCGCGGCTGCCATTGTAACGGCCCAGTGCCAGATACAGATTGCCGCGCTCCATATCGATATACATACGGAGAATCGAGCAGCCATAGCGCAAATTGGTCTGCATATGAAACAGCTTGCTGCGATCGCCATCACCAATCACCCGGGTCCAGAATGGCATCACCTGCATATAACCATGGGCCCCGACTGAAGATACTGCGTATTTGCGAAATGCCGATTCCACCTGGATCAAACCGAGCACCATTGCGGGATCCAGCCCTGCACGCTTGGCCTCGTACCAGGTGGTTCGCAAAAAATCCAGCCGTACCTGCGAATCCGGGAGCCGTTTCTTCAGCCGTTCTGACATTTCACCGAGCCAATGCAAGTACTTGATGCGCTCATTGATATCGGCAAATACCGGTTTCGGCGGCTGCCCATCGGTCACTGCGCGCGCCAGGGCAATGCGGACGGAGTCGGCCAAGGCTTCTTCTTTTTGGTTACCGGCATTAACAGCAATGCTGCAGCACAACAGCGCAGCCAGTACCGGCGGCCTCACCCATCGCATCATGCCGCGCATCCCGTGCAGTCCAGCACCTTCCCGTGCATCATGCGCTCAGCCTGGATTGAATGAACGCCGCCATCTCGGCAACTGCCACACTGGTCGGCTCCGTGTCGCGGCGCCCTTGGTACTCGAGCTTGCCCTCTTTCAGGCCTCGCTCACCAATTACGACCCGATGCGGCACGCCGATGAGCTCCCAATCGGCAAACATTACGCCGGGTCGCTCGCCGCGATCATCAACAATCACGTCCACACCGGCTGCCTGCAGCGCAGCATACAGCTGGTCGGTCTCAAGCTTGACCGCCTCGCTGCGCTCGTAGCCCATCGGGCAAACCACGACCTCAAAGGGTGCGATCGTGGCCGGCCAGATGATGCCCTTGTCATCGAAATTCTGCTCAATCGCCGCTCCCAGAATACGCGTGACGCCAATGCCGTAGCAGCCCATCTGCATCAGTTGCGGCTTGCCATTTTCATCCAGATAGGTGGCCTGCATGTCTGCAGAATAGCGGGTGCCCAGCTGAAAAACATGACCAACCTCAATGCCGCGCTGGATCGCCAAGGCACCTTTGCCATCCGGCGAAGGGTCGCCCGCCACCACATTGCGCAAATCTGCCGTGATTGGCTCAGCCAGATCGCGCCCCCAGTTGGCGCCGGTATAGTGAACATCCGGCTGATTGGCGCCGCACACGAAATCACTCATCGCTGACACTGCATGGTCGGCCACGATGTTGACCGGTTTTTTGGTGCCGATCGGGCCCAGGTAACCGGGCGACGAACCAAACCATTCGATAATTTCCGCTTCAGAAGCGAAGCGGAAATTGGCCAGCCCCGGCACTTTGCCGGCCTTGACTTCGTTTAATTCATGGTCGCCGCGCAACAGCAACAGCCAGACTTCCTTGGCGGCAGCACCCTGCTCGTTCTCCTCTACCGTCAGGACGATCGATTTGACCGTGCGCGACAGCGGCAAACCGAGCATGGCCGCGACGTCCTCGCACCTGGACTTTCCCGGTGTGGGTGTTGCAATCAAGTCCTGGCTAGCGGCAGCCCGCCCGGTAGTGGGCGGCTGCGCTTCCGCCGCCTCCATATTGGCCGCATAATCGGATTGCGGGCAATACACCAGCGCGTCTTCGCCAGTGTCGGCGATCACATGAAATTCATGCGAACCGGAGCCACCGATGGCGCCATTGTCGGCGGCGACGGCGCGAAACTGCAGGCCAAACCGATTGAAAATCCGCACATAGGCATCGTACATGAGCTGATACGACTGCTGCATGCCGGCCACATCGCGGTCGAAGGAATAGGCATCCTTCATCGTGAATTCGCGGCCGCGCATCAAGCCAAAGCGCGGACGGCGCTCGTCGCGGAACTTGGTTTGAATATGGTAAAAATTGACTGGCAGCTTCTTGTACGACTTGATTTCCGAGCGCACCACATCGGTAATTACTTCCTCCGACGTAGGCTGGATGGCAAAATCACGGCCATGGCGGTCTTTCACCCGCATCAGTTCCGGCCCCATCTTGTCCCAGCGGCCGGTCTCCTGCCATAGTTCGGCCGGCTGCACCAAAGGCATCAACAGCTCGATCGCGCCGGCACGGTCCATTTCTTCCCGCACGATCTTTTCGACCTTGCGAATCACGCGCAAACCCATCGGCATGTACGTGTAAATCCCGGAACCCAGGCGTTTGATCATGCCGGCCCGCATCATCAGTTTGTGGCTGACGATCTCGGCGTCGGACGGAGCTTCTTTAAGAGTTGAAATAAAAAAACGGGAAGCGCGCATAACAGTGAATTCTTTTTAAAAAGAGAGGGTTATAATCAACTCAATTTTAAAGGATTAGCAGGTTGATGCGCCCACTCTTCGCACATTTGATTGTTTTTACCTGTCTTTTCGGGATTTCCCGGACATTGCAGGTATGAAGGCTCACGTGCTGAATTCATAATCAGGCGCCTCGACCTCGGAAAGTTTGAGGTGGAATCATGCTGGACCGTGAAGGCTTTCGCCCGAACGTCGGCATTATCTTGCTTAACACACAAAATGAAGTGTGGTGGGGAAAGCGCGTGCGCGAGCATTCGTGGCAATTTCCGCAAGGCGGGATCAAGTACGGCGAAACCCCGGAACAGGCAATGTACCGGGAACTGGAAGAGGAAATCGGCTTGAAAGCCGAGCATGTGAAAGTCATCGGGCGCACCCGCGACTGGCTGCGCTACGAGGTGCCGGATCGCTTCATCAAGCGCGATATCCGCGGCCATTACCGAGGCCAGAAGCAGATCTGGTTTTTGCTGCGTATGGTGGGACGCGACTGCGATATCAACCTGCGGCTGACCGATCATCCGGAATTCGATGCATGGCGCTGGCACAACTACTGGGTCCCGCTGGAAGTGGTGATCGAGTTCAAGCGCGACGTTTACCAGCGTGCCTTGCAGGAATTGTCACGCTTTCTGGCGCGCTCATCCCAACATGTATCGTCGCGCCAGCCTAATGCGCGATACCTGCGGCATGCCCATGGCACGCAAGCGGCTCAGGCTATCGAACCGGCACAACCCGAATCCGAATCCAACAATGAATGAATGCACCCATGACGGTTAAAGTTGCACCGCTTTGCAAACTGCAAGCAAAACTGAAACAATCGCTATCCATGACTGCGCTGTTACGGCAATGGCCGTCAGTTGCCACTCGAATCTCATCAGCATGCATTGACAAGGCGCTTGCATGCGCTTGTCTGGGCATCTTGCTTGGCGTTGGCAGCATGGCGGCACATGCGCAATCGCATTTCGAACAGGATTTTGACGACAAGGAAAAAGCTTGGGCAGAAATCGCTGTTCAGCTGCCGGCGCCGCCGAAGAGGGCAAATCTGCTGGAGTTCTATGTCAGTCCAATCGCTACCCAGACTTTTGCTGTGGATGCTGAATCCTTATCCGCCGGCAACGATGGCGTGGTGCGCTATACGCTGGTCAGCCGCAGCGCATCCGGGGCAGAAAACATCAGCTATGAAGGCATTCGCTGCGAATCGTTCGAAAAGAAACTGTATGCATTCGGCCACAAGAATGGCAGCTGGACACGTTCACGACGCGACCAATGGGAACCCATCACCGGCACCATCGCCAACCGGCACCATGCTGCGCTGGCGCGCGATTACTTTTGCTCGCATAAAGTAGTCGATGGTAATGCCGAACAAATCATCAGAAGAATCCGGGATAAAACGCCGCGCGCCCAGCATCTTCCCACTCTGTAGCGCATCGCCGTACAGCTAACTAGCGGCAATCTCGATGTGATTCTTGTAATGGACGCCTGATAGAGAGGCAGCAGTACATTTTTGCCGAAGACAGATCCGAAATCGTTATAGCAACACCATGTTATCCCGATGGATCAGTTCCGGTTCTTCGACAAACCCCAGTATCTCGGCAATATCTGCAGAAGGGCGCCGCATGATACGGCGCGCCTCCGAGCTGGCGTAGTTGCTAATGCCGCGCGCAATTGAACGGCCCGCCGGATCGATACAGGTAATGACATCGCCGCGGCCGAATTCGCCCAACACTTCCAGCACGCCGATCGGCAACAGCGATTTGCCTTCGGCAGTCAGCTTCTGTACTGCGCCCGCGTCCAGCATGACCCTGCCGGCAGTTTGCAAATGATCTGCCATCCATTGCTTGCGCGCCGTCAGATGTCCGGTCTGGGCTGTAAGCTGGGTGCCGATAGCTTCTCCAGAAGCCAGCCGGGTTAATACATTGTCTTCACGACCCCAGGCGATGACGGTATGCGCACCCGAGGTCGCTGCACGTTTGGCAGCGAGGATTTTAGTCAGCATGCCGCCACGACCAATATTGCTGCCGGCGCCGCCCGCCATGGCTTCCAGATCCGGATCGCCGGCCTTGGCCTGATGCACCAATTCGGCAGCAGGATTGCGACGCGGATCCGCCGTATACAGGCCTTTCTGGTCAGTCAGGATGATCAGTGCATCGCCTTCGATTAGATTGGCCACCAAAGCGCCCAGCGTGTCATTGTCGCCGAACTTGATTTCATCGGTGACCACGGTATCGTTTTCATTGATGATCGGCACCACCCCCAAACGCAGCAGTGTAAACAGCGTCGAGCGCGCATTCAGGTAGCGTTCCCGATCCGCCAGATCGGCATGGGTCAGCAAGACTTGCGCAGTGCGCAAGTGGTGTGCGCGAAAACTCGACTCATAGATTTGCGCCAAGCCCATTTGACCCACGGCTGCGCAGGCCTGCAATTCGTGAATGCCGGTCGGTCGACTGGTAAAACCAAGTCGCTGCATGCCTTCGGCAATGGCGCCGGAGCTGACCAGCACCACTTCTTTTCCCAGCTCACGCAAATGGGCTATCTGCGCTGCCCACTTGGCAATGGCAACAGTATCCAGCCCCTGCCCATCGTTGGTGACGAGCGAGGAACCGACTTTGATGATCAGGCGCTTGGCTTTTTGTATGGCGGAATTCATCTTCTGGCATTACGGCAAACACTGCGAGCCCTACCGTCCACGGTCATTGCGCCGCGCCGGTCATGTCCGCCGTGCCCACTGCACTATTTTTATTGATCAATGACCTTGAAACGTGGATCATCCGGATCGATCGACACGATACCTCGCGCCTCCTCCACCATTTGCGTTTCTTCGGCACGATGCTCCTGCTGACGCTGTTCGGCCAGATAATCGTAAATGGCCATTACCAAGTCTTCGCAACCTTCACGTGTCAGCGCTGAAATTTCAAACACCGGCCCCTTCCAGGCAAAACGCTTGATGAAATCCTTCACCCGTTTTTTCCGCTCGTCTTCCGGCACCATGTCCAGCTTGTTCAACACCAGCCAGCGCGGCTTGTCGAATAAGGATTCGTCGTATTTTTTCAATTCTTTGACGATGGCCTTGGCTTCCTTGACCGGATCGACATTATCGAACGGCGCCAGGTCGACAATATGCAGCAATAAGCCGGTACGTTGCAAGTGACGCAGAAATTGCACACCCAGTCCGGCGCCATCGGCGGCGCCTTCAATCAGGCCCGGAATGTCGGCAATGACAAAACTTTTTTCATGCGAAACCCGTACCACTCCCAGATTCGGGTGCAGCGTCGTAAAGGGGTAATCGGCAATTTTCGGTCGTGCATTCGATACCGCACTAATGAAGGTCGATTTGCCGGCATTCGGCATGCCCAGCAAGCCGACGTCTGCCAGCACCTTCAATTCCAGCTTCAACTCCCGACGCTCACCTTCCTTGCCGTCGCTTTTCTGGCGTGGCGCGCGGTTGGTCGACGATTTGAAATGGATATTGCCCCAGCCGCCCTCGCCGCCCTTAGCAAGAAGCGCAGTTTGTCCATGCTCGGTCAAATCCGCAACGATTTCACCGCTTAGATGGTCCATGATGATGGTACCGACCGGCATGCGCAGCATGATATCGTCGGCCCCCTTGCCGTAGCAGTCTGAACCACGGCCGTTTTCACCATTCTTTGCCTTGTGCAGCTTGGAATAGCGGAAGTCGACCAGCGTGTTGATATTACGGTCGGCTACTGCCCAGATACTGCCGCCCTTGCCGCCATCGCCGCCATCGGGTCCGCCGAACGGCCGAAATTTTTCGCGGCAAAAGGAAGCAACGCCGTTGCCGCCATCCCCGGCAATGACTTCTATTTTTGCTTCGTCAATAAACTTCATGGTTTGCTTGCCGCTAAAATTTGTTGGAGAACGAATAGCGCAATGCGCACCTCTTCTCCACAATAAGTAAAATTAAAAAAGGCCCTACCAATGGCAGAGCCTTTTGATCAAAGGCTTGCGCCTTATCTGCTAATTCCAGCTGTGCTTAAGCTGGAACCACAGTCACCATGTGGCGCTGCATTGCGCCCTTGGTGACGAACTGCACCTTGCCGTCGATCAGCGCGAACAGAGTATGGTCTTTGCCCATGCCGACATTTTCGCCAGGATGCACTTTGGTGCCGCGTTGGCGAATGATGATGCCGCCTGCATTGATGGCCTGACCACCATAGACCTTGACGCCAAGTCGTTTCGACTCGGAATCACGGCCGTTGCGCGTAGTGCCGCCGCCTTTTTTATGTGCCATTTCAGACTCCTTGGTATCTGTTGATTATCTCGTTCGGCAATCAGCCGTTGATCGAGACGATTTGCAATTCGGTATAATTTTGGCGATGGCCTTGGCGTTTCTGGTAATGCTTACGACGGCGCATCTTGAAAATTTTAACCTTATCGTGGCGACCGTGCGCCAATACCGTAGCCTGGACCTTGGCACCTTCGACCAGCGGCGCACCAAACCTGATGGTGTCACCAGCGCCCACTGCGAGCACTTGATCCAAGGTGATTTCGGCGCCAATGTCTGCAGGTATCTGTTCTATTTTGAGTTTTTCACCAGCAGCAACTTTATACTGTTTGCCGCCGGTTTTTATGACCGCGTACATGGAGAACCTCATCAAATGAATTAAAAAGCTTTTTTCTTCCCAATAATTATTACAACGAACAGCTTGGATTTAGGAAAACCCCAAATTATACATGGACTTAGCCAAGCAGTCAAAGCCAGATCAAGCTCGGCGCACGCTGCCCGTCGAGCAATAGTGCAGATTACCCAGCGATTATCATCGTATAATTGATGAAACCATCATGAATTCGCAGGATTTCCCTTGTCTTCCGCTCTTTCCACACAATCAAACAGTATTGCCCAAGCCATTGCCGTCGATATCGAAGCGGTCAACAGCATTATTCGCCACCAGCTGCATTCGGACGTTCCGCTGGTTAAGCAGATAGCCGACTACATCATCAGCGCGGGCGGCAAGCGCTTGCGACCGATGCTGGTGTTGCTGATGGCCAATGCACATGGCTATCAGGGCACCTCGCATCACACCTTGGCTGCGCTGATTGAATTTATCCACACTGCAACACTTTTGCATGATGACGTGGTAGATGAATCCTCGCTGCGGCGCGGCCGCAAAACTGCCAATGCGCTGTTCGGCAATGCAGCCTCGGTTTTGGTTGGTGATTTCGTCTATACCCGTGCGTTTCAAATGATTGTTGCGGTTGCCGATTTGCGCATCATGCAAATCCTTGCCAATGCCACCAATGTGATTGCCGAAGGCGAGGTTCTGCAACTATTGAATATGCACGACCCTGATGTCACCGAAGATCGCTACCTGCAAGTCATTCGCTCCAAGACAGCTAAATTGTTCGAAGCCGCAGCCCAAATTGGCGCCCTGATTGCCGGCGCGAGCGAAGATGCAGCTGAAGCAGCGGCCGAATATGGCCGCTCGCTCGGCACTGCCTTCCAATTGATCGACGACGTTCTGGATTATTCCGGCAATGCGGAAGATATCGGCAAGAACGTCGGTGATGATTTGCGCGAAGGAAAACCGACCCTGCCTTTGATTTACTTGATGCAGCATGGAACTGCCAGCCAGCGTGCGCTGGTGCGCTCCTGCATTGAAAATGGCGATGAGACCCATTTCGACGCGATCCTGTCAGCAGTGACGACTTCTGGCGCACTCGATTACACCAGGAAAGCTGCCGAGCGTGCTGCCCAGTCTGCAGCGGATGCAATCAAGGGCTTGCCAGATAGTCAATTCAAGGATTCTTTGCTAAACTTATCTGCGTTCGCAGTCGGCCGCAATCATTAAGTAACAAGGAATAGACATGCCTGATGCACTAGGTGCGGCGCTGCAATCGGGGTGTAGCTTAGCCTGGTAGAGCGCTACGTTCGGGACGTAGAGGCCGGAGGTTCGAATCCTCTCACCCCGACCAGT
>JAKFFK010000286.1:0-22166 GCA_036675285.1 Paucimonas sp.
AGTAAGGATTCTTTTCATGATGATTCTCCGTGGTTGATGGCTTCATTAAACACTGGAGCAGCCGCGCGCAACAGGCTAATTCGGTAAGAAAAGTAAGCAAATGTATCTGTAAGGCGATCGACGCTGCAAAAATCTGGCTAACAAGAAACTCATTCGGTCCCCTGTCAAGCCTTGCCGCCTCCCTGCCCGGCGAGTGGCGGCCCATACGACAAGCGCGGTATAGTGCAGTTAGACAAAAAAGCCAGCAATCGATGCAGGACACTGACGAAGTACGTACTCACATCATTGCTATTCACACAAAGGATTACCGCTCATGGCGCGTATCAAAGTCAATGGCATCGAGCTGGCATATGAAGTCAGCGGTACAGGCCCGGCATTGTTGTTGATTCATGGCCTGGGTTCTTGCATGCAGGATTGGGAGCCGCAGGTGGCGGCATTTTCGCGCGAGTACCAGGTGATCAGCTTCGATCTGCGTGGTCACGGCCAGTCCGACAAGCCGGCCGGCCCGTACAGCATCCCGATGTTTGCCGATGACGCTGCCGGCTTGCTGCAAGCGCTTGGCATCACCCGCGCGCATGTGGTCGGCATTTCGCTCGGCGGCACAATTGCCTTCCAGCTAACGCTCGACCATTCGGCGCTAGTCAAGACGCTTACTATCGTCAACAGCGGCCCGGAAGCGCTGGTGCGCAGCTTGAAGGAAAAATTCGCCGTCTGGATGCGCACGTATGTGGTCAAACGCAAGGGCATGGCCAAGCTGGCCGACATCGTCGCCCCGCGCCTGTTCCCAAAGCCGGAACACCGGGCGCAGCGCGATCGCTTCATCGAGCGGCTGTCGCGCAACGATCCGGCCGCCTACCTGCATGCATTCCAGGCCCTGATCGGCTGGAGCGTGGCGTCGCAGATCGCCTCCATCGGCTGCCCGGTGCTGGCGATCGCAGCCGACCAGGATTACACGCCAGTGTCATTCAAAGAAGCCTATATCGCCAGGATTCCCGGCGCGAAGCTGGCCGTCGTGCCCGATACGCGGCATGCGCTGCCGATGGAAGAACCGGACCAGTTCAATGCGGTGCTGCAGAAATTCCTGGCGGCCCATACCTGACAAAACCTCTGGTTGACTTGCATGCCCCATGAAAAAGGCTCCTCGCGGAGCCTTGTAATGTTGCTGTTTGAATTTTGCCGTTTTACTTTTCAGCCAGGCAAAATTCTGGCGGACTCAGGCCGCCAGCGCCTCGGCCTGCTTGCTGCCGCTGGCTTGCGCCCGGTTCAGCGCCGCCAGCACGGCCTTCAGTGAAGCGCTGACCGTGTCATGGTCGAATGCCGCGCCGGCAATGCGCTGGCCATTGACGTTCAGTTGCGCATACGCCGCCGCTTCGGCATCGCTGCCGGCACCGATTGCGTGTTCGCTATAGTCGACCACATTGATTTGCCGGCCGCTGTACTGCATCAAGCCATTGACGAAGGCCGACAGCGCGCCTTCGCCTTCGCCGCGCAGCTGGTGGGTGACGCCCTGATCGACAATCGTCGCCTCGATCACGTCATGGCCGCCGCTGCGATTGAGCCGGTACCCCTGCAGGCTGATCGCATTGCCGTCGGCTACAAAATGCCGCATGAAGATGGCGTGGATGCTGGCGCCATCGATTTCGCCGCTTTTGGCCTCGCTGGCCTTTTGCACCTGCTGCGCCAGTTCGACCTGCACCCAGCGCGGCAGCAGCAAGCCATAGTCGCGCTCCAGCACGAAAGCGACGCCACCCTTGCCCGACTGGCTATTGACGCGAATTACTGCCTGGTAATCGCGTCCCAGATCCTTTGGATCAATCGGCAGGTACGCCACCTGCCAATGCTCGTCCGGCTGCTGCTGGTGCAGGCACTTGCGGATTGCATCCTGGTGGCTGCCGGAAAACGCCGTATAGACCAGTTCGCCGAACCATGGATGGCGCGGATGCAACGCAATCCCGGTGCATTCGTTGGCGACCTGGATGATTTCATCCGGGTTCGACAAATCCAGCTGCGGATCGACGCCCTGGCTGTACAGGTTCATCGCCATGGTGGTGATATCCATGTTGCCGGTGCGCTCGCCGTTGCCCAGCAAGGTACCCTCGACCCGGTCGGCACCGGCCAGCAGCGCCAGTTCGGCGGCAGCTACCGCGCAGCCGCGGTCGTTATGGGTATGCACCGACAGGATCACTGCGGCGCGGTTGCCGATATGCGTGGCGAAATATTCGACCTGGTCGGCAAACACGTTCGGCGTGGTGCTTTCCACGGTCGCCGGCAGGTTGATGATGCACGGCTTGGCAGCGGTCGGCTGCCACACCGCCATCACCGCTTCGCACACTTCAACGGCAAAATCCATCTCGGTATTGGAAAAGCTTTCCGGCGAATATTCAAAGGTCCAGTCGGTGGCCGGATGTTTCACCGCCTCGCGCTTGACCAGTTCCGCGCCCTGCCGGGCAATCGCGACAATACCGGCGCGGTCCAAACCGAAAACCCGTTCACGCTGCACGGTCGATGTCGAATTATAGACATGGACGATCGCGCGCTTGGCACCTTTGAGCGACTCGAAAGTGCGCACGATCAAATCCTCGCGCGCCTGCACCAGCACCTGCACCGTGACATCGTCCGGGATCTGGTTCGACTCGATCAGCCAGCGCACGAAGTCGTAATCCGGCTGCGAAGCCGATGGAAAGCCGACCTCGATTTCCTTGAAGCCGAGTTTGACCAGCAATGCCCACAGTCGCCGTTTCTGGCCGACATTCATCGGTTCCAGCAAGGCCTGGTTGCCATCGCGCAGATCAACGCTGGCCCAACGCGGCGCCTGCGTGATGGTGCGGCTTGGCCATTGGCGGTTGCGCATGGCGACGGCCGGGGCCGGACGGTATTTGCTGTGGTCAAACGGTTTCATGAATGATGGTCCTGTAATGATGGTGGGCGCTGCCAGCCGCCCTGGCTAAAATGACGGCCGCGCCGTTCCTTGTGGGGCGGGCGCGGCGGTCGCTGTCGTCCTTTTACCGGACGACACCGTGGATAACGGACAAGTGAAAGAGTAACGCAATCGCCATGCAATGTGCTTGCAAATATGCGTTGATTTTCGATGTAAATGCAATTAAATTGCGGCTATTGTTAGAATGTCCGCATAATATACGAAAATATGACAAAAGAGGCCAGATCCGTGCAACTTGACCGTTACGACCGCCACCTGCTGGAAGTGTTGCAGCAGGATGGTCGCATTAGCAACCAGGACCTGGCCGACCGCATCGGCCTGTCGCCGTCCTCCTGCCTGCGTCGGCTGCGCACGCTCGAGGAATCCGGCCTGATCCTCGGCTACCGCGCGTTGCTGGAGCCGAAAATCCTCGGCCTGTCCCTGATGGCGCTGATCCACATCTCGATGGACCGGCACACGCCGGAACGTTTTGCCAATTTTGAAGCGATCGTCGGCGCCTTGCCGGAAGTGCTTGAATGCCTGCTGATCACCGGCCAGGATGCCGATTACCAGCTCAAAGTCATTGTGCGCGACATGGATGCTTACCAGGAGCTGTTGCTCAACAAGATCACCCGCATTGAAGGCGTGACCGGCGTGCATTCGAGCTTCGTGCTGCGCCGCGTGCTCAGCAAGACTTCGCTGTCGCTCGACGATGCCTGACGGGCAGGACTAGCGCACAGAGAGGCCGCTTGAACGACTGCTTGTCATGCAGCGGAAAGCGCAATTGGATATTTAGTCAACATCAATGCCGCCGCCATCACGGCGAAAAATGCCGCTGAGTGAGCGCACGAACAGCGCGACCATTTTGAACGGAAAATCAATCACGATATCCAGCAGATCAACCCAGTCATTTGCATCCTTATCCCGGTCCGATTCCGGCTTAATGTAATGCGCAATCACAAAGCAGCCAATTACAGCCGCCAACACAAGCACATCGAAGCCCGTCACAAAAAGATCAAATGCCAGGTAAAACCCAAGGCAGCAAAATAAAATCGCCAGCAGATATCTTATGCCGTCCATATTCTCTCGAAGAATTCAGGAATTAAAAAAACCGGCACGCTTGCGCAACAATACCGCTTGAGGTGTCATGCATGCTTACCGATCCGGTCGAAGTGGGTAAAACTAAATCCTGCTTGATATTTAAGGCCATACCCGAGCACGCGATCAAAACCAATATGGGCGCACCAAATCAAGCCGATGGTTAACAACAAGGGAATGGAAAGCAATAAGCCGGCGGCCAGGCAAGCAACTGCGCCGATGTAAGAATGGGCGAAATTATAGGCGGCCGCACCTGCCCTTGGCCCAATCAGATAGCCTAGAAACGAAATGTCCGGCATTAGAAAATAAATCGCAAAGATGGCCCAACCATTTCCGAACTTGGCATACGCAAGTAATGCCGCAGCAAGAACGACCAAGCCTTCAAGCCGAAGGATCACGCGAACACCGCCTGTTACTTGGCTAGACATCATTTCTCCTTTATGCATAACGCAAAACTGACGGAGTCAGCCGCCACGGGTATAAACAAGCACAAATTCGCCATCGGCGATTCCTAGTCGACCATCATGTCAGAACGGCACTCACGCATAGTACCTGTCTCTTAACTTGGCTATTGAAGTAAGAGTCACCAACAACTTTTGGGCTTGGACTCGAGCAGCAGCCCACGCGCCATGGCGCATATTTTCAACTGACTCCTGCGCGGCAGTGGTCCATCCGCGAGCTTCTTCAGGGATCGCTTCAACCGTTCGGATTAGCACTTCGACCGCAGCCTGCTGCTCTTCAGACATAACTTTGATCGGATCGTGGATCATTTGATCCGCTCTTGAAATAAAGTACCAAAGCTCGTGCGCCACGTTGTAGTTCCCTTGATCCTCCGAACAGGCCTCTGGGCTCATCGCAAGCGATTTGACGTGCCCAATGAACCAGTCATACTCGGCATAGAATGCCTCCTGAGCACTAATCGATTCTGTCATGATTTCTCGATGCTCAACGACTGAGTTCACCGGCACCGTTCGGCGTCGGTGTGCAACGGCAAGTTAGAACCGAGCATGCGCATCTGTCTAATCGTTTCAAACGCTCCAATAATAGATACAAAAAAGGCGATGAAAATTAAAATTACCCAAACTGGTGACGAAATTCCCGGGTCTTCACTGTTCGCCATATACTTTTGTAAGTTGAGGAAAAAACTGAGGTACAGTTGTCCACACGTGAAAGCCCAAGCCAAAAGAAGAAAACGCAGATCAGAAAATGTGGAACGATATGCGACCCACGCACCAACAATCAGCAACGCAGCCATGATGTAGTCGTCCACGAAAAGAGGCAAGTAAAAATCTGTTCCGCCACGTCTAATCGTTTCGCCTACAGCCAGACCAGTTGCAACCAGGATAGCCGCCAAAATATTCAAATTTCTCATGTCGCTCTAAAGATGAAGTTCATCGGCCCGTAGGGTTGGCGTGCAACGACAAGTTAAACACCATTCATTCCTCTGGCTTTTTGGCTGTATGAATGGCTACTATCCCAAAAGAAAGTCGTTCATACTCGACTTCATCAAACCCCTGCGCCTTCAGCTCGCTGGCCAACATTTCAGCTGTGGGAAAATCTCTTACGCCTTGCAATAGATACTTATACGCTGATGCATCACCTCCAGTGGCGATCCATCCCAATAACGGCATACACAATGCCATATAGCTTAAATATGCCTGATTTAATAGTCGCCACGGAATATTGGAAGCTTCAAGAATAATGATTCTCCCTCCTGGTCGAAGAACACGCATTGCTTCTTTTAGTGCTAGATTTCTATTGCAGATCTTCAAGCATAGCGAAATTGAATATGCATCAACACTGTTGCTGGGAACGTTCGTCATTGCCTCTGCATTGATCTGACGAAACATGATTTTTGCCGAATGCGCAGCTAACCTGCGCTGCGCAATACCGAGCATTTTTTCACTGATATCCGCGGCAATGATAGTGCGTTCGTATGATGCGTCTTGTTTTATCACACGAAGGATAATGTCCCCAGTACCTGTGGCCCCATCAAGTAGCGTTAACCATTTTTCATTGGCTATTATTTTTGCTACGCGGCGCTTCCAAAGTCTGTGTATCCCAAAGCTGAATAAATCGCACAATAAGTCGTATCGCTCCGCAATCCTCCCAAACACATCGTCTTTTTGCCAAGCAAACTCAGCAGCATTTTCCGATGTCGATTTATCAGTTTTCCACATAAGGATCTGTTTAACGATTGAGTTCAGCGGACGCGGGAGGTGACCCACTGGAATGATGAATTGGGCTGAATTCCACCGCGCTTACCCAATCTTTTCCGCATCGTAGTAATTGTTATCGCCTTTGTCTGTGTACGTGGCGATAACTCGAAAGCCGGCCTTCTTCATAAGCTCTTCGTAACGCTTTTGCCCGAGGGAAGAGCACTCAAGTCCCGTATTCAGGTCTCTCCAGGTACCAACTTGGATTGGAGCCATGAACAGAAATCGGCCTCCCGGCACCAGTATCTCCGCAACTCGGGTAATCAAGGCAGCTTGGTCAGCTTTTGTCAGCAAGAAGAGTAGGCCGATTGCGACAGCGCCATCGTACTCCCGGCCGAAGTAGTCGCTCTCTTGTACTCTCGCACATTGAACCGGAATCTGCGGAAAACGAGACCGGAACTCAGCGACGAGAGTTGGCGAGCCATCAATAGCCCAAAGCTGCAGTCTTGCAGCATCGAGAACGCGTGTTATTGGATATCCACCACCGCATGCCAACTCAATGACCGTGGCGCCGCTACGGAGACTTCGACACCATTGATCTACAATCTGCGTGCCGATTGGTGACGTGTCTCGTCCTCGCAAGAACTCGTGTGCGTGAGCCTCGTATGCTTCAGCAGAATCCATCATCCGCGATTTTCTCCGTCATGCCCCGCGGCCCAACGCCCCGCTGACCAGCATGCACCATATGCCGCGGATCGGCAAGCTTGTTGGTGCGTGTCTGGCTTGAACAAAGAGTCAACCGTCATTCTTAGGACGCTAGAAAGTGAAAGCCCAGACCTGCAGTGCAGCCTGCCATAAACCCTGTGATCACCTCCAATACGGTGTGGCGACGCAGAACCAACCGCGACCAGGCAACGCTCACTGCGAGTGCGACAGTGCCGGCAACAGCAATCCAGTCGGGCCACAGCAGGGAAGCCGCGTATACCGCAAATGCCACATGCAACGACATCTTCAACCAAGCGCGCAGGACGTGCGCAGCTACGACGAGGCCGCCGCCGATCGCCAAGCCCACGGAAATCGACTGGGGCTGCGAACCTGTCCAGAGCAGGCTCGCCATGCCGAGCAGCAAAAAGGCCAAGAAAAGATTAAGCTGATTGCGCTCGCCTGGTGTAGATGCATCGATATGGCCCCAGCGTCCTGCCCGCACCTGAATGACGCTGTAGATAACAACGATTACTGCAATGATGACTGATGCCACTACCGCAACCTGCAGTCCTCGCTGAGATCCGCCATTGGCAGTGCTTGCCCAACTAACGGCAACCGGCATAAGCAGCGCTGGGTGGCCAGCGATTGATAGTGTTCGCGCAAGTGCAATACGGGTCATGACGGTTAACGAGGCTGTCCTAAAAGTCCTGCATTACCGGTCCATAAATTTTTAAGTGTCTTTAAAATCATGGGCTTACATTCCATCTTTTTACAAGGAAACGGGTTTTTACACAGCCTGAACGCCGTGTTGACCAGCATGCGCCATGGGCCGCGAAGCGGCAAGCTCTCTGGTGCATGTCTGCATTGAACAACAAATTAGGTTTCATTTCGCGAACCTCTCTTAACAACAACCGCATCCATTGTCGACGTTGCGATCGCTGATACGCGCACCGTCGCTCCGATGAATCGCCTACCAAGAAACTCGGCCACATAGTCTTCAGTTGTGCTTTCAGGTGTCAGTAGTACGTGCGCAATATCCGATGCCTTTGCAACTAGTTCTGCACCCTTTTGAAGCGGTAATGGCGACACGACTATACCTCCAATTGCACCGAGATCCTGAATTCGATAGGCGATTGCAGCAAGTGCCTCTTGCTTAAGTCTAGATGAGACATATCTTCTAGCCTCCACTACCAAAAACCCTGCTTGCCCTTCAAGCCACGCCTTCGCATCGATTTCCCACTCGGTTCCACTTAAACCAGCCAAGGTTTGTTTGCCTTCAACGTGCGAAAGTCCGAGGACTTTACGAAGATCGGCGAGCACATGGTGTGCTGCTTCTTCATATGCCGTTGCAAGATGCGATTTGCTCATGATGAAACCTAACGTCCGCCGAATTCGATAGAATGTCCGTCTACTTTGGCGTGCTACCCGCCGGAAAACCCCGCCACAGCTTGCTTTGCCATTTTTTGCCGGATTAGGCGTCAGTAATAAAACCTGAAAAGCAGGCAGCTGCTGCCTTCTGTTCTTTTCATGGCAGTGTAGGGATTAATTATTCATTTGGCAACAAACTATTGGGGGCAAAATTTGCTTCACCTAATGCGGCGTCTCTTTCCGCCTCATCTCCTGTCGCAGCTTGCACATTACCGCAGTGGCGCTTATCCCTGGCACCGCGCTCCGCAGCCAGCCGCAACAATCTGGCCGACCCATACAGCCATTGCCATTTCGCGCAATTCTTGTAATAGTTTGTAAATTGCATTTCGTCAATGCCGGCGTGCGCGCTCTAATCTGTCGGTTCGCATCTGCACCCACTCAAATCATCGACCTTTCAGGAAATTCTTCCATGCTCAAACCGACCCGGATCACCCTTCCCCTTGCACTGTGCTTTTGCTCGCTTGGCCAAGCCGCCGCCAGCCAGACGCCGATCACTGCCGTGGTGCTGTACCCGGGCAGCGCAACAGTGGAGCGGGTGGCCCGGATCACGCCCGGCATGACCCGGCTGGAGATCACCGGATTGCCGGCTAACTTCGATTTGCAGACCTTGCGCGCGCAAGCCGGTCCAGGCATCCAGATCGGCCAGATCGTCACGCAGGACGTCGGTCGCACCGAGAGTGCTGGCACGCGCGAGGCGGAAATCGAAGCAAAAATCCAGGCGTTGCAAGACAAGCTGGCTGTCATCGATGTCGATGCCAAGTCGGCGGTGCTGGTGCAGAAATATCTGGAAAACCTGAGCGGCGCGGATGCGGCGGCTACCGACAGGCAGCAGCCGTATATCGACGCCAAGTCGATGGCGTCCGTGCTGGAAGCGATGCGACGCGGCGGCAGCGATGCCTACGAGCGCATCCACAAGGCCGATGTGCAAAAGCGCGAACTGCATAAACAGGTCGCTGCGCTGGAGCGCGACCTGGCCAAGGTGAAAAGTGGCGCCCGGGATACCCGCAATGTCACCATCAACCTGGCCGCGCGCCAGGGCGGCACGCTCACGGTGAGTTATCAAGTCAACGGCGCCGGATGGCAGCCGACCTACCGCGCGCTGCTCGATTCAAGCGCATCGACAGTCAATCTGGAACGGCTGGCCACGGTGTCGCAAAAGACCGGCGAAGACTGGTCGAATGTAAAACTGACGCTGTCGACCGGCCAGCCACGCCTGTCGCCGCAGGCGCCCGAACCGCGCCCGTGGCTGCTCAGCTACCGCAAACCGGTCACGACGCAGATGGAAAACCGTGCTGCACTTGCCACGTCATCTGCACCAATGGCCGCGCCGAGCCCGAGAGGACTGGCCAAGGCCGAAGCCGCCGACGACTACGTGGCGCCGGTAATCGAAACCCAGGGCGCCTTCACTACCGAATTCGCGGTGCCGGCGCAGGTCAGCCTGCCGGCCGATGGTCGTGAAATTTCAGTGGCGCTGTCCACTCAAACCGTGCCGGTCAAGCAGCGGGTACGGACCGCGCCGCGTATCGACAAGTCCGCCATCGTCACTGCAGAAGCGGTGCGACCGGCAGGGGTATGGCTGTCGGGTGGCATCCAGCTGTTTCGCGATGGCAGCTACGTCGGCGCGACCCACTGGCAGCCCCAGGCGTCGGACAACTTTATTTTCCCGTTCGGCCGCGATGACCTGATCCGCGTCACGGTCGATCGCGCCAACGAACAATCCGGCAGCACCGGCCTGTTCACGCAGCAAAACGAACGCAAGATCGCCGATGTCTATACCATCACCAGCTTCCACAAGACGCCGGTCGATTTGCTGGTGCTGGAATCGTCGCCAGTGTCGACGTCCGATGAAATCAAGGTGCAGGCCGTGTATCAGCCGCAGCCGGGCACCGCATCATGGGAGAAGCGGCGCGGCGTGGTCGGCTGGGAAACTTCCATCGCGCCGAACCAGAGCCTGAAATTCGGCGTCGATTACACCATCACCTATCCGAAGGAAGGCCGCGTCATCGGCTTGCCGCAATAGACCAGGCCGCTCATCCAGCCGCAAGACGCTTGTACCACGAAGCGCTTGCGGCTTTTGCCTTCTGCGCTTGCCGCGTGTATAAAGGAGGCAATGCTGGACGGGCCGCATTCAGGCAAGCTTGCGTGCCTTTGGCGATTAGTAAAAAAACAGGGATTACCCAGATGTTGCTAATTCTGCGCCTCGCGCGAAAAATCGTCGGCTGGATCGATTTCATTGGCTTGACTGCACTGCTGTATTTGCTGACCTGGCTGCCATGGCGCGGCAGGCATCCGGCGACGCATCTGTTCCATGCCTGGTGCCGCGCTTTCGTGCGCGCGCTCGACGTCGATTTACGGCTGCATCAAAAAAACCGGCAAGCGCTGCCGCAGCGTTTCATCCTGATCGCCAACCATCCGAGCGCCTTCGAGGATATCGGCATCCCGGCGCTGTTCGATGTGGTCTCGCTGGCCAAGACGCAGGTGCAGCACTGGTTCGTGGTCGGCCGCATCAGCCGCGCCGCCGGCACCCTGTTCGTCGACCGCGACGATCCAGCTTCGCGCCTTCAGTCGATCCAGACCATGGTCGACGCCGTCAACGCCGGACAAAACATTGCGCTGTATCCGGAAGGCGGCTGCAAGGGACGGCGTTTGTATACGGCATTCAAGTCGGGCGCATTCGATGTGTCGATCCGCACCGGCGTGCCGATCCTGCCGGTGTTCCTGCATTACGAAGCGCAGGATGATTTCGAATGGCAGCCGCCGTACACCTTGCCGGACAAGATCCGGCACATGGCGGCGACAGTCAACAATCGCGCCAATTATTATGTGTTCGACCCGATCGATCCGAAGGATTATGCGGACAAGTATGCGATGAAGGCAGCCGCGTATGCGCTGTACCAGCGCTGGAATGCGCAATACCTGGAATAGGATTAATGCTTGCTGCGGCAGCAATGCGCTTTAGTGCCTGCCCTAGTGGCAGTCGGGGACGTTCTGGTCCAGATACACCTCGAAGGCGATATTGCGCACCATCAGGCTGATTTGCTGTTGCAGGTATGCATCCGCCTGCCATTGCCGGGCGACTTGCTGCAGCCTGGCCCGGGTCTTGGCATCGCCTGCCGGCATCACGAAATCCAGCGACAGGCGCGGGCCGGCCGGCAGTCTGGCGGAAAACTTTTTCCACTCCGGCAGCTTGATCAATTCCTCCAGCAAGGCACTGTCGTGCACCGCCGCATCACAGCCGCCGATGCGTAAATCCAGTAGCGCGTCGGCCGGCGCCTTGAACACTTTCTCAAGCGCGCCGTATTGCGCTGCAAGCGAACCGACATAGCGGCCGCTTTCGGCGACGCATACGGTGCGCCCTTTCAACTGCTCCCAGGACTTGATGCTCGTGTCGGTGCGCATGATGGCCATGGGACGGGCAACGTAGCCGGTGGCGACCGTGGCCAGCGACTGGCGCTGCGGATCCTGCTCCGGCAGTACGGCCAGCAGCAGATCGGCTTTACCGGCTTTCAAAGCTTGCTGCAACTGGCCGGCTTCAGTGCGCACGCTGGCGAGTCTGGCCGGCAGGCGCCGGGCCAGATCTTCCGCCAGCACCGACTCGATCGCTTCGGAGGTACGGAACTTGGCGCCGGCCACATATGGCGCCGCCACATACTGCATGCCGATCTTCAGGTCGTCGCGCGGCCGCTCACTTCCGGGCGCGACCGCGGCCAGGGCGCTCATCGACGCGCACGCTGTCACCGCTGCCCATAGCAGGCGCGGCAATAATCGCAGATAGGAAGAGAGCGGCAGTTGCATCCATCATCCTTACACGTATTGGTAGCGCAGCAAACGGTGCTTCAGGTTTTCCAGGATCAATTGATCAATCAGCGGCGCCAGGATCGCGATCGCCAGGATATTCATCATCACGCCCACCATATCGGCGGTTTCGCCGGCATACGACAGGCTGCGCCCGAGCCCCTTGCCGAAACCGATCAGCATTTCGCAGGAAATCAGTGCGCGCCAGGCATTGCCGAAGGCGAGCTGAGCGCCGGTGATCAATTCCGGCATCACCGCTGGCAGATACACGCGGCGCAGCATGTCCCAGCGCGACGCGCCCATCACACGGGCGGCTGCCACATGCACCTTTTGCACGCTTTCGGTGGCATTCATCACCGACAGCGCAGCCGGGAAGAACGCGGCGATCGCCACCACCACGATCATCGGCAAGTTGCCGAAGCCCATCAGGATCAGAAACAGCGGCACCCAGGCGATCGATGGAATCGATTGCAGGATGATGATGGCCGATTTCAATACATGCCGGAAAAAGAACATCACTGCACCGACCAAACCAAAGCCGATACCGAACAGCAATGCAAACCCATAGCCGGTGCCGAGCCGCACCAGGCTGCCCCACAGGGCGGCACGGAAGGCTTCGGTCTGAGCCTCTTCCCACAGCCGCATCATCACTACCGGCACGTCCGGCATCAGGAAGTCCGGCAAGAACCAGGCGGCGGTTTGCCAGCCGAGCAGGATTAAACCGACTGCCAGTGCGAAGGCCGACTTCTTTTGATTACCTGATAGACGATTTTGCGTGCTCATGATGAAATGAAAACAAGATGGCCGGCAGGTCGCCGGCCATCTTCAATGTGGAGAAAGCCGCAGTATAGCAATTGCGGCGCAGGCAACGCGGGCATGCGGCTTACAGCTTGCGGTCCTTTTGCCAGCTCAGGTCCAGGATTGACTTGACTTCGAACGGCTTGCCGTCGCGCGTCTTGAGCGAACCCTGCGCCTGCAGGATGTCGGCGATTTCCTGCATGCGCGCTTCTTCCTTAACCGTCAACACCGGGCTGAAAGTCTGGCTCTTGATGGCGGCCGTAATCACTTCGTCGCGCGGCAATTCGCCCTTGTTCAGGGTTTTCAGGGTTGGTTCGGCAATGAAATAACCGGAAATCAGCTTCGATGCCTCGGCTGGTTTCTTGGTCAGCAAGTCGATCGCTTCCTTTTGCGCATCGAGCGATTTCCAGACATCGGCGCGGCGCTTTTTCAGGGTCTCGCCGGAGGTGATGACGACCATGCACGGGAACGGCCAGACTTCGCCGACCTCGTAGATCTGCTTGACCGGCGCGATCAGCTGCGCGATGCTGGCTTGCGGCTCGAACAGGAAGGCGGCATCGACGCGCTTGCCCACCAGCGACTGCACCGCCACCTGCGGGCTCACGCCCATCACGTTGACGTCATCAACTTTCAAGCCGGCATTCTTCAGCACCACGCCCTTCAACACCGTATCGGCGGTGCTGCCCTCGGCTTGCGACGCCAGTGTGCGGCCCTTCAGGTCAGCCACGGTCTTGATGCCGGTCTCTTCGCGCACCAGGATCGCATGATAGCCATGCTGGGCGCCGCTGACCACTTTCAGGTCCGCGCCTTTGGACGCCCATGCCACTGCATTGGTGAAGCCGAGCACGCCGGTGTCGAGCTGGCCGCCGACGATCGCCTTGATCAGGTCGGTGCCGGACTTGAATTCAACCAGTTCGACATCCAGGCCATGCTTCTTGTAAAAGCCGCCCTCAAAGGCGGCGATCGCCTGCGCATCATCCATCACGCGCAGGTAACCGACCTTGAATTTTTCAGCTGCTGCCGCGTGGCCGGCAAAGGCCAATGCCGCCAGTGCGGCCAACATGAATTTTGACAGTTTCATTTCTCAGTTCCTTACAGTGTTGGTGTAAATTCTTCATGCTCGGCGTGAATCCCGAGCAGCCCGAGAATTTCGCGGCGCACTGCCGCGAATTCCGATAAATCATGCGTCTTGGCGTAATGCGCCAGGTTGAATTCCTTGAGCACCGTGGCCGGGCGCGCGCTGAATACCAGGATGCGGTCGGCCAGAAACAATGCCTCGTCGACATCATGCGTGACCAGCAGCACGGTCGGGCGCACTTCACGAATCAGTTCGCGCAAGGCATCCTGCAGCGTCATGCGCGTCAATGCATCGAGCGCGCCGAACGGCTCATCGAGCAGCAATACCTTCGGGTGGGTCACGAAGGCACGCGCCAGCGCCGCGCGCTGGCGCATGCCGCCGGAAACCTGATGCGGATAATAATCGTCGAAGCCCTGCAGGTTGACTTTCGCCAGCCAGGCAGCGGCTTGCCGGCGCGCCTCGGCTTTGCCGACGTTCTGGAATTCGAGCGCCATCGAGACATTCTGGATCAGCGTCAGCCATGGATACAGCGCATTTTCCTGAAACATCAGCATGCGTTCCGGATGCGGGCCAGCCACCGGGCGGCCATCTGCCAGCATGCTGCCGCCACTCGGTTTTTCCAGGCCGGCGGCAATGTGCAGCAGCGTCGACTTGCCGCAGCCGCTGGGGCCGACCAGCGCCACCAGTTCACCGGTTTTCATTTCCGAACTGAATTGATCAATGACCTTCAGCCCGGAAAAAGTTTTTGCAATATTGTTAAAAGACAGCTTCATCGGAAACCATTTCCCGTTGCGGAAAAGCCAAGCATTATAAAAGACTTGCCCAAAGCATGCCTAAAGACATATAGGGCGACGCCGCATGAGGTCGACGCCGCATGCGATGATTGCCCGAATGACAATTTATCAGCGATTGCCATAGAGTACCGGGCACATGCGCGCGGCACAACAACTTTTATTGCTTATGCATATATGGAAATCGCATATGGAAGGCGGTGAGTACTGGCGGCTACTTGCCGAACAAGTCTTTCAACTGCTCCTGAATTTTGTCACGCGCCTTGGTTTTGAGTTCTTCCTTCTTTTCATCGATTTTTTCCTTGGCTGCAGCACGCGCCAGCCCGGCAAAGTCGACCCGCCAGCCAATCGCGGTAAACGGCCCGGTCAAGCGCACCGGAATCGTCAAGCCTTTCAATGCCTGCAATTCCGGGCCGCCCTGGCCCTGCAGGGTGGACACCACCGTGACCTTGGCCAGGTAATCGAGACGGTCCTCGCCCAGGTTGATGTCGCCGGCGCCGCCGAGCCGGATCAATGGTGACTTGACGCTCAAATCGTCATTCCGCGCGACGCCATTGGCAATCCGGAAACTGCCAGTCATCTCGCTAAAATCGGTTTTTTCAGTGCTGGCACCGGTGCCGGCCTGGGCTTGCTCGTTGCCGCGCAATTCGCCGATTTTGGCCTTGGCATTGCGCACCACCTGCGCCACATTGACACCATGCACTGCGCCGTCCTGCAATGCCAGGCGTGCGCTGCCATTCAAGCTTTTCTTGATCTGCGTAAAGCTGCCGCCGGCGCTGGTGACATCCAGCGTCACATTACCGCGGCCTTCGATCGGCGTCTTGTCGATCGCATCCTTCAGCAACGGACCGACATTAATGCCGACCAGTTCCTGGCGCACGGCAAAGCGTGGCGCATTGCTGGCGGTCGCCGAGAATGCACCATTGGCGCTGCCGCCATACAGCTTGGCCGACAGCGAGCTGACCTCGATCTTGCCGGCGCCGGCGCGCAGCTCGGCGCGCAGATTCGATGCCTTGATATTGTTGATCTTCAGCGCGCCGACGCGCAGATTGCCATTGGCGCGCAGATCGCGCAAGCCGGACAGGTCGATCGGTTTTTCCGGTGCCGCGCCGGCAGCGCCGGTCTTGGCCGACGGCGTGCCGCCAGACTTGGCAAGATAGCGGTCGGCATCGATCTGGTCGATGCCGATGTCAAAGGTATACGCGGCCGGGGAAAACTGCGCCATGCCGAGTTTGGCATCAAAGCTGCTCTCATCCAGCTTGCCCTTCAATGCGGCAGACAGGCTGGACTTGCCGAGGTTGATGCCGGCGCGGCCGGCGGCATTGAGTTTCAGCGTGCCGCCGGCCGGATTCGGCAGCGCAAACGCAGCGACGATATTCGGCAAGTCAATCAACTGGGTTTTCAGGTTGATCGCCAGCGGCGTGGTCAGCGAACCATCAATGGCGGTTTCGCCCTGGCGGCCCGACAATACCAGTTTCAACTGCGGCGAACTGAACAACAACTTGTCGATGTCGCCGCTGATGCTGCCGGCAAGTTTTGCCGTCGCATCCAGTGCGCCTTCCTTGACCACGGCATCGAACACCACCGACGGGATCTTGAATGCCTGCGGCGAGCCTTCGAACGACGGCGCGGCAAACTTGGCGCTCAGGGTGCGCGCGCCTTCGACCACTTTGGCATCGACCTGCAGCTTGCCGCCGGTGACGGCGCTGTCGGTCACCGCCAGTTTGGGCGCATCCAGCCGCACCTCGATGGTTTGCGCGGCGCGCTTGCCGCTGGCAGCAAGCTTGACGTCATCGAGGACAAAGCGCTTGGTTCCCGGTTGCAAGTCGGCGTCACCGGCAAAGCTGACCACGGCATCGGCAAAATCGAGCAGTTGGCCTTTTATCTCGGCATCGGCGCCTTGCAGAATGTAGTGCTGCTGCTCCAGGTCGATCGTAAAGCCGCTGCTGAGATCAACTTGGGCATCGACGACCGGCTTGCTGCTCTTGAGCTTGGCCGCCAGCGTCAGCTTGCTCGGCACGCCATTGGCGATTTCGCCGGTCTCCAGGTCGAGATCGGCCACGTCGATCGTGCGCTGCTGCTGCAAATCGTTGAAGTGGATCTGCGCATTGCTGATGTCGATGCCGGATATGGCGAACTGGATCGGCTGACCCGGTTCTTGCGGTGTTTCCTTCGACAACAGGTCGTCAAAGTTGGTCGTGCCATCCTGGTTGCGCCGGATGCTGGCCTTCAGGCCGTCGATACTAATACGGTCCACCACGAATTGCTTGCTCAGCAAGGGCATCACGGCCAGCGCTACCTTGGCATGCTGGATCGAGGCGAATTCGGCCTTGCCCTTGTGTTCGGACAGGCTGACCTGGCCGAGATCGGCGCCCAGGTGCGGAAAGAAAGTCAGCTTGATGTCTCCGGGTATAGCCAGCGTACGCTGTTTTTTTTCCTGCACCAGCTCGATGATCTGGGGTTTGTAATCATTCGGATCAAAGGTCGCGGCGATGATACCAATCCCGATCGCCAACAGACCGATCACTGCTGCAAGGGTAATGACTAGGTATTTCAATGTTTTTGACATGGCGTTTTAACAAGTTCGATCAAAATGGAGGCAAGCTGGCGTCGATAAGCACGATCCACGACACGCGGGCGACAGCGCCTTGCGGCGCATCTTCTGCGCAAAAGCAAGCGCGCAAGCGCGCGCATCAAAATGGCTAGCTTGAGTTTAGGTTAATTTATACCTGTCTAAGCGATTCGCACCGGCAGCGTCAAGCATACTCCAACAAAAATTCCTGAAGGTATTTATGGCGGAAAGATTTTGGGATTCATCAGGAAGTTTATTTATCCATGAATATTTCTTGTACTGTCGGCAAACCTTTCGCAACCGGCGTTGTCCGAATGATTGCAAACACCCTGTCTGCAATTCGTCCTTAATTGGACGCAACATATTTGATGTGGGGGCTGTCCGTACCCACCGGATCCGACAAATTTGCTGCAGCCTGCACAAACGGTAAATTCATGCATCCGTTGACCTTGATGATGGCTGGCGCCGTTGCTTTTGCGTTGCTGGCGGCGATTTCATACAGAACTGCCTGGGAACCAGACGCATGCTGAAACAAACACGGCTCGAGTCTTATCAAAACAACTTGTATCATTTGCTGGCCGACGCCGCAACCGGGTATGCGATCGTCATTCTCGATACGGAGGGTAAGGTTGCAAGCTGGAATGCAGGCGCGCAGCGCTTGCTTGGTTATACCGCAGACGAGATTCTCGGTGCTTCCTGCAGCCGCTTCTTCACGCCCGATGACTGCGTCGCCAATGCGCCCGCCAACGAACTCGCCACTGCGACAACGACCGGGCAGGCCACGGAAGACCGCTGGTACCTGCGCAAGGATGGGTCGCGCTTCTTTGCCACCGGCCAGGCATTTCCGTTGCGCGATGAAGACGGCGCGCTGGAAGGATTTATCAAGATCATGCGCGACAATACCCAGCACCAGCTGGCCGATGACGCGCTGAGCCGCGCCAATCAAGAACTGCAGCGACGCATCAAGGAAGAATTCGGACGACGTCAGGCCGAGGCAGCGCTGTCGCAGTCGCAGCAGGATTTCCAGATGCTGATGGATTCGGTGACGGAATATGCAATCATGCTGCTGGACCGGCAAGGCATGATCCTCGACTGGAATCAGGGTGCGGAAAAGATTGTCGGCTTCAAGCGCGAAGAGATCGCCGGCCAGTATTTTTCATTTTCGTTTACCCCGGAAGATATCGATTGCGGCGCGCCTGAAGAGGAATTGCAGCGCGCGCGCATTGAAGGCAAGTCGCTGGTCGACAAGTGGCACATGCGCAAGAACGGCGAACGCTTCTATGCCACCGGCATGGTGCATCCGATGCTGGATCGAGACGGCAATTTGCGCGGCTTCGCCAAGATCATGCGCGATAATACCGCCAACAAGGTGGCTGAAGAACAGACCAATTACCTAGCCAACCATGACGTGCTGACCGGGCTGCCGAACCGCACTTATTTCAGCACCCGCCTGCGCGAAGAACTGGCGCATGCGCGACGTGAAAACAACATGCTGGCGGTATTGCTGCTTGACCTGGACCGCTTCAAGTACATCAATGACACGCTCGGCCACCATGCCGGCGACTTGCTGCTGGAGGAAGTTGCCAAGCGGCTGTCCGGCTGCGTGCGGCAAACCGACATGGTGGCGCGCCTGGGCGGCGATGAATTCGTGGTCATCCAGACCGCGCTCCACCAGCCGCAGGATGGTCGCGTGCTGGCCGGAAAAATCGTCCATGAGCTGGGCAAGCCGTATCTGCTCGATGGCGCCGAAGTCCATACCAGCGCCAGCGTCGGCGTGACGATTTTCCCGACCGATGCCGTCGATGCGGCACAGCTGCTGAAAAACGCCGACATCGCCATGTACCGGGCCAAGGCGGCGCGCAACAGTTACCAGGTTTTTACTGAAACGCTGAACACCGAAGTACAGGAACGCAAGAAACTCGAAGACCAGTTGCGCCATGCAATGAAAAATGAGCAGCTGGAACTGCACTACCAGCCGCAGATCGATCTGACGAGCTGGCGCATCATCGGCGCCGAAGCGCTGCTGCGCTGGAAAGACAAGAGCCTGCAGTCGTTTTCAATCACCGAATTGATCAGCGTCGCCGAAGAAAACGGACTGATCGTTGAAATCGGCGATTGGGTGATCAATCAGGTGTGCCGCCAGATCAGTGCCTGGCAACGTGCCAAGCTGCCGTATTTCCGGGTTGCGATCAACCTGTCCCCGCTGCAGTTCCGCGACCACGATTTTTTGGCCAGCGTGAAACGCTCATTGAAGGAACATGGCGTGTCGGCACGCTGTATCGAGATGGAAATCACCGAGCGGCTGCTGATGGAAAATACCGACGACAGCAATGCCACCCTGAACGAGTTGAAGGCGATGGGCATCCAGATTTCAGTCGACGATTTCGGCACCGGCTATTCGGCGCTCAGTTACCTGCGCAATTTTCCGGTGGATGTGATCAAGATCGATCAGTCGCTGGTCCAGCACCTGCCGTTCAACCTGCAGGACGTGGCAATTGCATCGAGCATCATCAGCCTGGCGCACAATCTGGGCATCAAGGTGGTGGCCGAAGGGGTGGAATCGACCGATCAGCTGGCATTTTTGAAACGGCAATCCTGCACCAGCGCGCAGGGCTACCTGTTTCAGCCGCCGGTGCCGGCGCTCCAGCTCGAAGACATCATGCGCAGTGGCCAATGGTCGCACATGAACGCGATTGCCTAAGGTTCCACGCAGCGCAGACTGCAATGGATTGACGGCGCCGTCGCTAAACCACGACGGCGCCGTTGATACTGTATTCAATTGCATTCAATTGTCTGCCGGCGAACCGAACCCTGGCTTAGGCGGCCTGGACCTGGACTTCTACGGCAGCGGCTGCGGCGGCGTTTGCCTGCTTCAGCGCCTTGGCAGCTTCGGCCTTGGCACGGGCATGCGATGGCGGCAAACGGCGCAGCGTCTTGAGTGCCTGGATATCGTGCAAGACGATTGCGCGCTGGTCGACGGCGATCAGGCCAACCGCATTGAATGCCGAAAAAGTGCGGCTGACGGTTTCCAGTGTCAGGCCCAGATAGTTGCCGATTTCCTGGCGCGTCATGCGCAGGTTGAATTGCTTGCCCGAGTAGCCCATGTCGGCAAAGCGGTCCGACAGCGATACCAGGAAGCGGGCCACGCGCGCTTCGGCCGACAGCGAGCCCAGTGTGCCGATCAGGCTTTGCTCGCGCACCAGTTCGCGGCTCATCACGCCGTAGATTGCCGCTTCCAGGTCGGCATTGGTGCGGCCGATCGCCAGGAAGGTCTTGAATGGCACCAGAATGATTTCGCAGTTGGACAATGCCACGGTTTCGGTCGAGTAGTGCTTGCCGTGGATGCCGTCGATGCCGAACAGGTCGCCCTTCATCGGAAAGCCGAGCACTTGCTCGTTGCCCGATTCATCGATGATGACCGATTTCAAAAAACCGGAATAAACGATATACAGCATGTCGAACGGCTGGCCGATGGTATGGATGCGCTGGCCCGACTTGAATTGCATGTGCTGAAACTGAAACTCATCGTATGCGCTGTTCAGCGTGGCCGGAATGCGCAGCAAGTCACAAACTTCTTTCAGGTCGGACCACAGCTTGCCTTGACGTTGCGCTGCGGTTCCCAGGTTACGCGCGGCGGCGGCATTGAAAGCGGCGGAGCGGCTGTCGGACATGGAGGTATTCAGCATGATTATTCCCAATTTAAAGCAAAACGGTTATTCGGACGTTTCTGGTTTATTTGCTGTTCTTTGCATTGCAGCAATCGATGGGTTGAATTATGAAAACTTACTAACTCCACGGAAATCAGGTGATCGCTGAAACGTCGGGTAGGGAAAGCTAAGGTCGATTCAGGATTTTCCTACACGGCCGCTGGCTGGGTAGACATTTGATAATTTGCAAAAAGGCTTTTCCGGATTGCAAAATACCGCCTGTAAGCTATTGCCGACGCGGCTTTCGACATTTCTCAAGGCAGCCGCTGAGGCAATTGATTACAAACCGATTTGTAGGACTCTTTGCGACACGCCGGTTCGCCGTCGAACAGGTCGGGGCACAAATATATTTTTGGCATAAAATCAAAAAAAAGACGTTTTTTACCCCGACCGGAGGTCCACGTGTTGAAAAAAGTTGTTTCATGTGCAATTTTTTGCTGTCTAACCGGCGCCGCATGGGCTCAGACACCGGCGACATGCCCGGCACTGCTTGACCAGCAATTCAAACGGCTGCAGGATGAAGCGCCGCAGCACCTGTGCCAATATGCCGGCAAGGTACTACTGGTGGTCAATACCGCCAGCTATTGCGGTTTCACTGGCCAGTACGAGGGGCTGGAAGCCTTGTTTGCGCAATACCGGGCCAATGGCCTGGTGGTGCTGGGCTTTCCATCGAATGACTTCGGCGGCCAGGAACCCGGCGACAGCAAACAGATCGCCGAGCTGTGCTACAACACCTATGGCGTCAAATTTCCGATGTTTGCCAAGACGTCGGTAACCGGCCCCAACGCCAATCCTTTGCATGCGGCATTGGCAAAAGCCACCGGGACGGCGCCGAAATGGAATTTCACCAAATACCTGATCGACCGCGACGGCAAGGTGATCGATGTCTATTCCAGCATGGTGACGCCAAAAAACAAGCGGCTGATTGCCGATATCGAAAAGGCGCTGGCGCAAAAAGATTAAGCGTTCGGGCGTAGTGCGTATACTCCATCAAGCAGCAGCACACATGCAGCGCAGGCGCGCCGGCTCGGCGCACCTGCCCCACTCTGATAAAAGATTGCCGCCATGATCACTGTCCATCACCTGAACAATTCCCGCTCGCAGCGCGTGCTGTGGCTGCT
>JAKFFK010000029.1:0-21916 GCA_036675285.1 Paucimonas sp.
GCGGGCACAACGCCAACGATTGCCATCGATACACTGGCGCCAACATTGGTGATCACCAGCAATGTCTCTGCCGTCAAAACCGGCGAAACCGCCGCCATCACGTTTACGTTCAGCGAAGACCCGGGCGCGAGCTTTGCGTGGGATGGCACGACCGGTGATGTGGTCGTCACCGGCGGCACATTGGGTGCCATCAGCGGCACTGGTTTGACCCGCACGGCGACCTTCACACCGACAGCAGGCACAGCGTCGGGCAGCGCCAGCATCACCGTGGCATCTGCGACTTACACCGATACAGCCGGCAACACGGGCGGCGCGGGCACAACGCCAACGATTGCCATCGACACGCTGGCGCCCACGCTGGCGATCACCAGCAATGTCGCGGCTGTCAAAGCCGGCGAGACCGCCACAATCACCTTTACCTTCAGCGAAGATCCGGGCAGCACGTTTGCATGGGACGGCAGTACCGGCGACGTGGTCGTCACCGGCGGCACATTGGGTGCCATCAGCGGCACTGGTTTGACCCGCACCGCAATCTTCACACCAACAGCGGGCACCGCGTCCGGCAGCGCCAGCATCACGGTCGCTTCGGCGACTTATACCGATACCGCCGGCAACACGGGTGGCGCTGGCACGACACCGTCCATCAGTATTGATACGCTGGCGCCAACATTGACTATTGCCAGCAATGTTTCTGCAGTAAAGACCGGTGAAACAGCCACCATCACGTTCACCTTCAGCGAAGACCCGGGCGCGAGCTTTGCGTGGGACGGCACGACCGGCGATGTGGTCGTTACCGGCGGCACGCTCGGTGCCATCAGTGGCACCGGCCTGACTCGCACCGCGACCTTCACACCAACGGCGGGCACAGCTTCTGGCAATGCCAGCATTACCGCGGCCTCGGCCACTTACACCGATACCGCTGGCAACACGGGCGGCGCCGGCACGACACCGTCCATCAGTATCGATACGCTGGCACCTACCCTCAGTTCCAGCACCCCCGTTGACGACGCCACAGTCATTGCTGTGGGCAACAACATTGTATTAACCTTCAGCGAAAACGTGACCGCCGGCACCGGCGACATCGTGATCAGCAACGGCGCCGGCGATACCCGCACCATTGCCGTGGGCGACGCGACGCAGGTCACCATCAGCGGCGCCACGGTGACCATCAACCCGACGGCCGACTTGCTCACCGATAGCACCTACAACGTGCAGATGGCGTCGGGCGTGCTGGTGGATGGCGCCGGAAATGCCTATGCCGGGATTGCCCTTGCCACGACCTTGAATTTTGCGACGCCGGATACGGTTATCAACCTCTCCGACATCGCCGCCGGCAACGGTGGCTTTGTCATCAACGGCCAGTGTTCGGGTGACTTCAGCGGTTTCAGTGTGGCTGGCGCCGGCGATGTCAATGGCGACGGCCTGACCGACCTGATCGTCGGCGCACAGTATGGCGACCCCACCGCCGGCAGCAATGCCGGGCGCAGCTATGTGGTGTTCGGCACCACTGCCACCACCGCCACCGATCTGTCGACGATTGCCGCGGGCACCGGCGGCTTCGTCATCAATGGCCAGTGCACCTTGGACCAGAGCGGCTACAGTGTGGCAGCCGCTGGCGATGTGAATGGCGACGGCCTGGCCGACCTGATCGTCAGCGCGCTATTTAGCGATCCTGCCGCCGGCAACTATGCCGGGCGCAGCTATGTAGTGTTCGGCACCACTGCCACCACCGCGATCGATCTGTCGGCGATCGCCGCCGGCAGCGGCGGCTTCGTCATCAATGGCCAGTGCACAGCCGACAAGAGCGGTTTCAGTGTGGCTGGCGCCGGCGATGTGAATGGCGACGGTCTGGCCGACCTGATCGTCGGCGCCAACGCCAGCGACCCTGCCGGCCGCTCCAATGCCGGGCGCAGCTATGTGGTGTTCGGCACCACTGCCACCACCGCGATTGATCTGTCGGCGATCGCCGCGGGCAGCGGCGGCTTCGTCATCAATGGCCACTGCGCCTACGACCAGAGCGGCAACAGTGTGGCCAACGCCGGCGATGTGAATGGCGACGGACTGGCCGACCTGATCGTCGGCGCCAGGTACAGTGACCCGTCCGCCGGCACCAGTGCCGGACGCAGCTATGTGGTGTTCGGCACCACTGCCGGTACCGCGATCGATCTGTCGGCGATTGCCGCGGGCACCGGTGGTTTTGTCATCAATGGCCAGTGCACCTTCGACCTGAGCGGCATCAGTGTGGCGGCTGCCGGCGATGTGAATGGCGACGGCCTGGCCGACTTGATCGTCGGCGCAAAGGGTAGCGATCCTGCCGCCGGCAGCGTTGCCGGGCGCAGCTATGTGGTGTTCGGCAAAACATCGGGCGCCGCCATCGAGCTGTCGGCGATTGATACCGGCACCGGCGGCTTCGTCATCAACGGCCAGTGTGCGAATGACTGGAGCGGTTTTAGTGTGGCGGGCGCCGGCGATGTCAATGGCGACGGTCTGGCCGACCTGATCGTCGGCGCCAAGTATGGCGACCCTGCCGGCGGCAACTATGCCGGGCGCAGCTATGTGGTGTTCGGCAAGGCTGGCACCACCGCGATCGATCTGTCGGCGATTGCCACCGGCAGCGGCGGCTTCGTCATCAATGGACACTGCGCATTTGACTTTAGCGGCACCAGTGTGGCTGCCGCCGGTGATGTGAATGGAGATGGTCTGGCCGACCTGATCGTCGGCGCCAACAGGAGTGCTCCTGCCGCCGGCAACAGTGCCGGACGCAGCTACGTGATCTTCGGCTCGACCTCGGGCGCATTCAGCCAGACGGCGGTCGACCAGCTCGGTACCAGCGGCGACGATACGCTGACCGGCAGCGCCGCTTCCGAAACCATCGTCGCCGGCACTGGCGACGACACCCTCACCGGCGGCGGCGGCGGCGCCGATGTGCTCTACGGCGGCGCGGGCAATGACACTTTCATCCTCAACGCCAGCAATATCACCGCGCTGGCGGCCGGGATAACAGACGGCAATCTCGCCCGCATCGACGGCGGCAGCGGCATCGATGCCTTCCAGCTCGACGGCGCCGGCATCACGCTGGACCTGACCGCGATTGCCAACCAGGGCGCAAGCGGCCCGGGCAGCAGCTCGCGCATCGAATCCATCGAACGCATCGACCTGAGCGGCAGCGGCAACAATACGCTGACCGTCGGCTATCAGGATGTGCTCGACATGGCCGGCACGAACCTGATCAACAGCGGCACGCAAGTCGCGCTGGGCTGGACCAATGGCACCTACAGCTTTGCCGCCAGCGAAGGCCGCCATCAGCTCATTATTGACGGCAATGCCGGCGATGTCGCCAATGTGATTGGCAGCTACTGGACCGCGATGGGCACCGTCAGTAACAACGGCGACATCTATACCGTCTACAACAGCAATACCGGCCTGGCGCAAGTGCTGGTGGCCAATGCCGTCACGCGCAATGTGCTGGCTTCCTTCATCGACCTCTCGGCGATTGCCGCCGGCAGCGGCGGCTTCGTCATCAATGGCCAGTGTGCGGGTGACTCCAGCGGCGTCAGTGTCGCCAGTGCCGGGGATGTGAACGGCGATGGCCTGGCCGACCTGATCGTCGGGGCAAACTCGAGCGACCCTGCCGCCGGCAGCAATGCCGGGCGCAGCTATGTGGTATTCGGCAAGACCGCCGGCACCGCCATCGATTTGTCGGCAATTGCCGCCGGCCTTGGCGGCTTTGTCATCAATGGCCAGTGTGCGAGCGACAGCAGCGGCGTCAGTGTCGCCAGTGCCGGGGATGTGAACGGCGACGGCCTGGCCGACCTGATCGTCGGGGCAAACTCGAGCGACTTTGCCTTTCGCAGCGGTTCCGGACGCAGCTATGTGGTGTTCGGCAAGACCGCCGGCACCGCCATCGAGCTGTCGGCGGTCGATGCCGGCAACGGCGGCTTCGTCATCAATGGCCAGTGTGCGTATGACCAGAGCGGCCGCAGCGTGGCCGGCGCCGGGGATGTGAATGGCGATGGCCTGGCCGACCTGATCGTCGGCGCGTTTAATAGTGACCCTGCCGCCGGCAGCAGTGCCGGGCGCAGCTATGTGGTGTTCGGCACTTCTGCCGGCACCGCCATCAACCTGTCGGCGATTGCCGCCGGCAACGGCGGCTTCGTCATCAATGGCCAGTGCGCGAATGACCAGAGCGGCTTCAGCGTGGCTGCCGCCGGGGATGTCAACGGCGATGGCCTGGCCGACCTGATCGTCGGGGCAAACACGAGCGACCCTGCCGCCGGCAGCAGTGCCGGACGCAGCTATGTGGTGTTCGGCAAGACTGCCGGCACCGCCATCGACCTGTCGGCGATTGATGCCGGCAACGGCGGCTTCGTCATCAACGGCCAGGGTGCCAGTGACCAGAGTGGCATCAGCGTGGCGGCCGCCGGAGATGTCAATGGCGATGGCCTGGCCGACCTGATCGTCGGGGCGAAAGAGGGCGATCCAGCCGGACGCAGCAATGCCGGGCGCAGCTATGTGGTGTTTGGCAAGACGACCGGCCCAGGCATCGATCTGTCGGCGATTGCCGCCGGCCTTGGCGGCTTCGTCATCAATGGCCAGTGTGCGGGTGACTTTAGCGGCACCAGCGCGGCCGCCGCCGGGGATGTGAACGGCGATGGCCTGGCCGACCTGATCGTCAGCGCGTATCGACCCGGCCCTGGGGCAGCCTTCGATGCCGGGCGCAGCTATGTGGTGTTCGGCACCACTGCCGGCACCGCCATCGAGCTGTCGGCGATTGCCGCCGGCAACGGCGGCTTCGTCATCCACAACCAGAATCTGGGTGACTGGAGCGGCAGCGTGTCCAATGCCGGGGATGTGAACGGCGATGGCCTGGCCGACCTGATCGTCGGGGCAAAATTGAGCGACCCTGCCGCCGGCGGCAATGCCGGGCGCAGCTATGTGATCTTCGGTTCGACTTCGGGCGCGTTTGTGCAAACGGCGGTCGATCAGTTGGGCACTGTCGGTGACGACATCCAGACCGGCACTGCTGCGGCCGAAACCATCGTCGCCGGCGCCGGCAACGACACCATTACCGGAGCCGGCGGCGCCGATGTGCTGTACGGCGGCGCTGGTGATGACACGTTTATCCTCAATGCCGACAATGTCGCGGCGCTATCGAATGTCTTTGGCGCCGACGGCAACACGACCCAATTGTCCCGCGTCGATGGCGGCAGCGGCATCGATACCTTCCAGCTCGATGGCGCCGGCATCACGCTGGACCTGACCGCGATTGCCAACCAGGGCGCAAGCACTCCGGGCAGTAGTTCACGGATTGAATCGATCGAGCGCATCGACCTGACCGGCAGCGGCAATAACACGCTGGTGTTGAGCTTGAACGACGTGCTCGACATGGCCGGCATGAATCTTTTCAACAATGCCAGTGGCTGGGCCGACGACACTTACGATCTGGCTGCAGGCGGCGCTGGCGGCGTCAACCCCGAACAGCGCCATCAACTGGTAGTCGACGGTGATGCCGGGGATGTCGTCAGCTCCAGTGGCTGGGGGGCCTCGGTGGGCACCGTCACCCACGGCGGCAATACCTACGATGTCTACAATCAAGGGGATTTCGCGCAATTGCTGATCAACTCGAACATCACGCAAACGGTTATCTGATCCATGCGGCGGCAAGAAATAGACCGGACTGCGTTGAACTGAGCATGACAGCGGCGGCGATTTACTATATTTGCTTTGTCCCGGCGAAAACCGGCGGCGAGCTGGTCAACCTGCAAAGCGTGGCCACGCTCAACCAGTTGGGCGTGCGCGCCGTGGCCCTGGTCAACCCCGATGCCGGGATCGGCGATTTGCCGACGGATTTTACCTTGCCGCTGGAACAACTGGCGCCGGGCCGCCGCTTCGGGCCTGACGATATCGTTGTCATTCCGGAGTATTACCGCGACGCCTTTGGCCATTTTGCCAAGCAGCCGTGCCGGCGCGTGGTGCATACGCAGGGGCCGTTTTTGACTTTCCGCGGCTTCGATTCGATGCGGCAGATGAATGCCGCAGGACTAAACGCCGGCATTTCGTGCAGCCGCTTCGGCCGGCAACTGATGCTGCGCATGGGCTCCCAATTAACCTGGCAGGTGGTAACGCCGTTCGTGCATCCGCTGTTTCGCCAGTCGGGCGCGGCCAAAAAACTGCAAGTCGCTTACATGCCGGACAAGCGGCCGAAGGAAGCGCCGGTAGTCCATGCGCTGTTTCGCCAGATGTATCCGGAATTTGACGCGGTACCGTGGCTGCCGATTGCCGGCATCTCGCGTAAAGCCTGCGCCGAGGTAATGGCGCAATCGGCCGTGTTCGCCAGCTTTTCCTACCTGGAAGGACTGGGACTGCCGCCGCTGGAGGCGATGGCGTCCGGCTGCCTGGTGTGTGGCTTCGACGGTCATGGCGGCAGCGACTATGCCGATGCGGACAATGGTTTATGGGTCAAGGAAGGCGACCATGAAGGCTTTGCCCATGCCGTTGCCACCGCGCTGAAACTGGCGCAAACAAACGACGAGGAAGCCGGACGCCGGCTGGGGGCAGGTGAACAAACCGCCGCACGCTATTCGCAAGGCCGTTTCGAGGCCGAACTGCTGGCCGCCTGGCAGGCTATCATTGGCGAGCGCTGGCCGGATTTTTTGCTCGCCAATGCCAATGAGCATACTGCTTAAAATGCATCACCCAAAAAACGACAACATGAGTTCAATTGCGCAAGACGAGATATCCACACGATGGCAGCAGCTGCGCATGTCCGCCGCGCAAGCGCCGGTGTGGTTCGAGCTGGCACGCGATTATGCCGGTCGCGGCCTGCCGTGGCAGGCCGGTTATGCGGCGCGCCAGGCATTGCGCCTCGATGCCAGCCTGACGCCGCAACTGCAGGCGCTGGATATCGGGCCATGGCAAGATGCCACTGCCGGCGACGCCCTGCTCGGACGCGCGACGCTGCCGCAGGCGGCTGCGCTGGCGCAACGCTTTTATGCACGGATCACGGTTTGTCCGGGCGACTGGCTGAGCTGGCTGTATCTGGCGCGCCTGCAAGAGCTGCCGACGGCGCCAGGCATCGACCCCGCCACGCCCACCGAGCCAGTCCTGCCTTCGACCGACTATGCCGTGCAGCAAGCGCAATCGCTGGAGCCGCTGCCCGGCGAATCCCTGCACTGGATGGGCGTGTGGCGTTTGAATGCAGGTCAGCCCGAAGGCGCCGTCGCTGCCTTGTCGGACTTGCTTGCCATCCGCCCTGTGCGCTGCGGCTCGATGATGTACCTGGGGGAAGCCTTGCTGCGCACCGGCCAACAGGCCGCAGCAGAAAAAGCCTTTGCGCGCGCGTCGCTGTCGAACAATCCCGATTTTCTGCTGAGCTTGTCGGGCAGGGTATATGCCCATAACTATTGGCAGGAAGCGCTGGCCGTGCTGCAAAAAGCGCTGCAGCTCACACCCGACAATCTGCCGATCCTGCTGGCGCTGGCGAAGATGCAATCCGAAGTGTATGCATTGGCCGATTGCCGCGACAGCCTGCGCCGGGTGCAGGCGCTGGCGCCGGACCACCCAGAAGCACGCCTGCTCGAGGCCGGCTTGCAGGGCCGCATGGGCGACGCCCGGGGTCACCTGGCGACCTTGCAGGCGGCCTATGAAGCCGGTGGCGACCCGCTTTCGCGCCTGGCCTCCAGCGTGGCGATGACCGCGCTGTACCACGACAGTTTGCCGGCGGCCGAAGTAGCCGATTGGCATCGACGCCTGTGTGCGCCGATCGAGGCAGCTGTGCTGCAAAAAACCAATTTTGCCAATGTGCGCACCACTAATCGCCGCTTGCGCATCGGCTGCGTCACCGGCGACCTGCACCGCCAGCATCCGGTGAATATTTTCATGCTGCCGGTGCTGTTGCAGCTGGACCCCGCGCGCGTTGAAATGAGCATCTATCACACCGGCACCATGCACGACGAGTACACGCGCCAGGCCAAGGATTGCGTCGCGCGCTGGACCGAGGCGGCGGCCATGGATGACAATGCCTTGCAGCAGGCGATTGGCGCCGATGAAATCGATATCCTGATCGATCTGGCCGGCCATACCGCGACCCACCGCCTGGGCGTGTTTGCGCTGCGGGCGGCACCTGTGCAAGCTACCTTTCTGGGTTATCCGCATTCGACCGGACTTTCCACCATCGACTGGCTGATCGGCGACGCTGTCGTCAGTCCCGCTGAACACGTGCAGCTGTTTTCCGAAGGGCTGGCGCAGTTGCCGGGCAGTGTCTTTTGCTGGGCGCCGGTGGACGACTATCCATTGCCGCCGCCGCGCGCAAAAGACGCGCCGCTGGTTTTCGGCTCGTTCAACAATGCGATGAAACTCTCGCCCAAGACCATTGCGCTGTGGGCCAGCGTTTTGCATGCCGTGCCGGATTCGAAGTTGCTGCTGAAAGCGCCGTCCTTGCGCGATGCCGCGGTGCAGGCGCGCTTTGCCGAAATATTTGCGGTGTACGGCATTGCGCCCGAGCGCCTGATCTTGCGCGGCCCGAGCGGACTGGAAGCGATGATGCAGGAATACGGCGACATCGATATCGCGCTCGACCCCACGCCCTACAACGGCGGCACCACCACCCTGCAAGCCTTGTGGATGGGCGTGCCCGTGGTGACTTTGACCGGCGGTAATTTTGTCGGCCGCATGGGTGCCAGTTTTATGCAATCGCTCAACCAGCCCGATTGGGTGGCCAGCGATGAAGATGGCTATGTGGCCGCAGCCGTTAGGCTGGCGCGCAACTGTGCCGGCGTGCGCGACGGCCGTGCGCAATTGCGTGCGCAGATGGCGGACTCGCCACTGTGCGACATCAAGGCCTATGTAACCCACTTCGAAGCGCTGATGCAACGCATGTGGTCAGCCTACTGCGCGGGCGACAAACAGCGCGTGCTTGCGGCCGCAGGCCAAGCTGGCAGCGATCACATTTAAAAACCCGGCCGCAATCGCAAATCAACTATGATTCACGAATAAACTTCAACCAGGATAGCATTGATGGAAACTACCGAATCTGCCGCAGCCCAGCCGCTGGAAATCACGACATCCCGCCAGTTTTTATCCTGGCTGGCCGAGCAAAAACTGTCGATCGCGCTGACCACTTATCAAATCGGGAAATTATTTTTGCTAGGGCTAAAGCAAAGTGGCGAGATGTCGATCTTCGAGCGCACGTTTAACCGTTGCATGGGCTTGTGTCCGACGGCCAACGGCTTTTACATGAGCAGCCTGCATCAGGTCTGGCGTTTCGAAAACGTATTTACCCAAGGCCAGCAGCAAGATGGTTATGACCGGCTGTACGTGCCGCAACTGGGCAATACCACCGGCGACCTGGATATCCATGACATGACGGTGGACGCCGATGGCCGCCTGGTATTCGTCAATACGCTGTTTGGCTGTCTTGCCACCTTGAGTGAAACCCACAGTTTCAAACCGTTGTGGCGTCCGCCTTTCATTAGCAAGCTGGCCGCCGAAGACCGTTGTCACTTAAACGGGCTGGCGATGAAAGATGGCCGCGCAGCTTACGTCACCGCTGTGGGCGAGTCCGATGTGGTAGACGGCTGGCGCGACCACCGCGCCGGCGGCGGCGTGGTCATCGATGTCAACAGTAATGAAATCGTCGCAGGCGGCTTGTCGATGCCGCATTCCCCGCGCTGGCATCAAGGAAAACTGTGGCTGTGCAATTCCGGCACCGGCGAATTTGGTCATATCGAACTCGACACCGGGCGTTTTGTGCCGCTGACATTTTGTGCCGGCTACATGCGCGGCTTGTATTTCCATGGCGACTTTGCGTTGATTGGTCTGTCCAAGCCGCGCCACAACAAAACCTTCAGTGGCCTGGCGCTGGATGACAACCTGAAGTCGCGCAAGGCCGAGGCACGTTGCGGCATTCAAGTCATCGACTTGCGCAGCGGCGATGCGGTGCATTGGTTGCGCATCGAAGGCGTGGTCGACGAACTCTACGACGTCATTACACTGCCTGGCGTACGTACGCCAATGGCGCTGGGCTTCAAGACCGATGAAATTCGCCGGGTCATCAGCATTGATGAGTGACTTTATCAAAGCGATTCAACTATAAAGCCGGTTCAGCAGGATAGCGGTCGTCGCTGCGAGACTCATGGCGCTGGTATCGACGACAAGATCATAAGTCGCTGAAACCTCATACGGAGCGGAAACGCCGGTAAATTCCCGGACCAGTCCCAGGTGGGCCTTTTTATACAATTGTTTCGGGTCGCGCTGCTCGCAGACCGCAAGCGGCGTGGCAACGTGAACTTCCACGAAGCGCGCCGTGCCGATAATAGCCCGTGCATTCGCCCGCTCTGCGGCAATGGGCGAAATGAGCGCGACGATGACATAAATTCCCGAATCATTCAGGTGTTTTGCGACTTCCGCCACGCGCCGGATATTCTCTGCGCGGTCCGCCGTGGAAAATCCCAGGTCCGACGACAGGCCGGCGCGCATGACGTCGCCGTCCAGGATGCATACCGAAAGCGCTTTTTCCCGCATGGCCGTGGCCAGGGATTCGGCAAGCGTGCTCTTGCCTGCAGCGGAAAAGCCTGTCAGCCACCAGGTAAGGGGAGGGGAAGTTGTCATCACGGGGTGTCAGCAGGGACTTTGCAAGAATATGCATGCATGGCGCAGTCTAGCATTCGACTGCGCGTCGCTGTGCGACAATCTGGGCATCCCAGGTACGCTCGCGCGCTTTCGCGGCCGCCAGATGCCGATTGCAGCGAAATATTGATAGGACAAAACACGCATGACGACTCCCGCCCACGCCGATGCCGCCGTCCTGATCGGCCGCTTCCAGCCTTTTCACAGCGGCCATGCAAGTTTGTTGCAGCTCGCACTGGACACCGCGCCCAGGGTCATCATCGTGCTCGGTTCATCGTTTCATGCCAGGAGCGCCAGGAACCCGTTCACTTGGCAGGAACGCATGGCGATGATCGCCGCCAGCTTGCCGCCAGCCGACCAGCAGCGCGTGTCGTATGTGGCGCTGCGCGACTACTATGACGACGCGCGCTGGGCCGATGCGCTGCACCGCGAAGTACAGCAGCAGGCCGGCGAAGGCAGCCAGACCGCGCTGATCGGCCATTTCAAGGATGCATCGAGCTACTATCTGAACCATTTCCCGCAATGGCAATTGATCGCCGCGGAAAACGAGCGCGCTATCGATGCGACCCGCATCCGGCGCATCCTGTTCGAAGCCGAAGACATCGAGATATCGCTGGCGGTGCTGGCCGAGCTGTTGCCGACGGCGGTGCGCCAGTACCTGGCAGCCTGGGTGCTGTTGCCGCACTTTGCCCTGCTGGTGGAAGAGTATCAGCAGATCGCCCAATACAAGGCGGCGTGGAGTTCCGCACCTTACCCGCCTATTTTTTCAACGGTGGATGCACTGGTGAAAGCTGCCGGCCATGTGTTGCTGATCCGGCGCGGCGGCTTTCCCGGCAAGGGCCAGTGGGCGCTGCCGGGCGGTTTTGTCGAGCAGCGCGAACGCCTGCTGCAGGGCGCTATCCGCGAATTGAACGAAGAAACCAGCCTGGGCGTGCTCGAATCGACGCTGGAAAATGCGCTGGTCGAAGTGCGGGTATTCGACCATCCGGACCGCAGCCAGCGCGGGCGCACCATTACCCATGTTCATTTCTTTGATTTGAAAGCCGACCATCTGCCGATCGTCGAAGGTGCGGATGACGCTGCCCAGGCCAGCTGGCTGCCGATCAAGCAGCTGGCAGCCATGGAAGAGGAATTTTTTGAAGACCACTTCCATATCCTGGATGACTTCCTGCACTTGACCAGGGGTTGAACCGGCTCGCCCGCCGTAACAGGTCGCCGGGCGCCTTGCTGGAGCGGGCATGCTGCGCAGCACGCAGCCCTGCGCCGGTACAGTGCACCGCCTGCCGGCGCATCGTCAGCGCAAACAAAAATGCCCACGATCTTGCAATCGCGGGCGAGGTCCAATTGCAATGCAGCTGGAAGAGACACGCCACTATACCAAGGGCTGGCGCTGCTTTCTATCCCATGAATATGGGATACCGGAAACCCGAATTTTTTAGTCTAATGGCAAAAATATGCTTGATTGGCGCTGAGCGCAGCTTGCTTGGCTTGCCAAATATCGTCCAGCGTTCGATCCGATCAAAATTTCGTTGCGTAATGTTGTAAATTTTTGTGACTTCGGAAACACAATCTCTTGCCACTGCTATCTTATAGGTGTCTGGGTGCAACAATTCTGTCCGACAGAATATCGGACTGCAGCCTGGCACAATCACAATTCAAAGAATCAAGGTTTCTCTTCAGGGTGAGCATCATGGGAAATTCACTGCATAACAAAATTTATCTTGGTCGGCGTGCCGTGTTATTGAACCTCAAGCGGGCCCGGCTGCTGGTTTGGGCCAGTGCCTCCGTGAGCGTAGCCGCAGTTCTGTGGCTGACGGCGGCGAATTAATCCTTGCCTGTTTGAGCGCGGCAGATAGCCGGTCCGCGCCGGACCGGCGCATATGGCATTTCATCGAAATCGGCATCCAGTCCTGAATTGCATCATCCCGGCCCGCTTTCGGCACGCGCATGCGTGCGCAAGCGCGTCGCCAGTCACGCTAATGACCCGGTCCGCATGCAAGCGAGCCGTTGATGCGGTCAAAATAATTTTAGTCAATTTACCCAGTTCGGCTATCATATAAATTATTTCCTTAGGGAATTGTTAATCAAGCCGCTTTCATTGCATCTGCCCTAACCGGTCGAGCGGCCATGCGCGGCGCCGCGATGCGCTCGATGGTCAGAAAGCATCAGGCACGGTTGTACGTCCAAATTGCGCCGGAATCAATGGTAAACAAAAAGCATGCTATTCCGTAAGCGATTGATCCGGCTGCATATCACCATCAGCCTGGTGTTCGTCTTCCTGACCCTGCCGGTCATGCTCATTTTCGTGGTTGTCAGCTATCGCGCCAACTTGCAGCTCAGTGCCGGCTACTCGGAAAAATTCATTCAGAAATCGCTGGCCGACACCGTCAATGTCGCGACCCGGCTGTTTAATCCGATGCTGACGACGATGCGCACGGCGGCCACGCTGATGGGCGACCAGCCGGACTACTTTCGCAGGGAATCATCGGCCGATTATCTCAATGAGATCGTGTCCCTGAATGAAGCGGTGTACGCTGCCTATGTCAGCTTTGACGATGGTTCCTTCCGCCAGGTACGGCGCGACGTCAAGGGCTACCACATATTCGGCCAGGTCTCGCCGCCGGGAACGCAGTTCGTCAGCCGCTTTATCGATGCCGGCACAGGCAGTCCACCGGTCGACGCCTACGTGTTCCATGCAGACTGGGGCGCGCGGATCGGCGCACGCGCCGGGGCCTCCAGCTACGACCCGAGAGTGCGCGGGTTTTACCGGGACTCGGTCAGGCTGAATAGCGCCAATATTTCCGATCCTTATCTATTTGCGAGTTCCGGCGAACTGGGCGTGACCGTCAGCGCACCGGTCACTGAAAAAGGCCGGAGCATCGGCGTGGTTGCAGCCGACTTCACGCTCAAGACTTTGTCGCAATACCTGTCGGACAACCGTGTTTCGCAAAACAGTATCACCATCATTGCCGATGCGGCCGGCGGCGTCGTCGCCCATCCGGAGTTCGGCCAGGTGCTGACGCAAAAAGGTCCGGACCTGGTGCAGAACCGCCTCGACAAGCTGCCCGATCCCCGGGTCACAGCCGCGCTGGCCGAACGCTTGCGCACGCGGCAGGACCGATTCACGTTCCGGGCCGGCGCAGACAATGTCGAATACTTCGGTATTTTTTCGCCGTTTCCAGCCGATTTTAAAAAGGAATGGGAACTGCTGATCATTTCCCCAACGGACGATTTTGTCGGCGACATCAAGCGCACCAACCAGCGTTTGCTGGTGTTTGGCTTGGCGGTGCTGCTGCTGCAGATATTCCTGATCTACCGCTTGTCGCGTTCAATTTCGAAACCGATTGAACTGCTGGCCGAGGAAGTCGCCCATATCCGGGAATTCCGTTTCGACAAAGTCAGTGTCGTCAATTCCCATGTCCACGAAATCAAATACCTGGCCGAGGCGATTGCGCTGTTGGCCCGGGGCCTGGAGTCATTTACTTCGTATGTCCCGAAAGGTTTGGTCCAGCAGCTGGTCAAGTCCGGTCACGGCACCAAACTGGGCGTGCAGAGCCGCTACCTGACCATGTTCTTTACCGACATAGAAGCATTCTCCAGCCTGGCGGAGGTGGAGCCGTCGCAACAATTGCTGGCCCGCGTGTCGCAATATTTTTCCACAGTCACCCACGCCATCGAGCGCGAACAGGGCACGGTCGACAAGTTCATCGGTGACGCCGTGATGGCATTCTGGGGCGCACCTGCCAGCCTGGACGATCATGCCTATCTGGCCTGCGTGGCTGCCGTCAGGGCGCAACGCGGCATGGCAGCCATCAACCGGGAGTGGAGCACGCAGGGACTGGCGCCGCTCAAGGTCAGGATCGGGATTCATTCGGACGCGACCCTGGTCGGCAATGTCGGCTCGCCGGAGCGCCTCAGCTATACCGTCATGGGCGATGGCGTCAATGTCGCGGCCCGCCTGGAAGGCATCAACAAGGAACTCGGCACCTGGACTTGCATCAGCCATAATGTTTTCCGTGAAGCCGGCGAGCGGCTCTGGCTGCGGCCGATCGATACCGTCAGCGTCAAGGGCCGCAAGGGCGAATTGCTGGTGTATGAGCTGCTGGCAATCCGCGATGCGGATGCAGATGTTGCTGCCAGCGCCGACGAGATCGCGCTGTGCGAGCTGACGGCGGCGGCTTATGCCGACTATGCGCTGGGCCGTTTCGAGCAGGCAGCGCTTGCCTATCGGGCGGTTCTGGCGCGCTTCCCGCACGACCCGGTGGCGCAGCGGATGCTGGAAAAAAGCCAGGCGCGCTTCACCAGGCCACTGGCGTAAACATGTTGATACAGTCTTATGCCCTCAGTTAACTTTCGAAATTTTTTCTGTGCGCTGCTCGGCATCAGCATGCTGGTTTTTGCCGACGTATCGGCGGCGCGGGATATGGCGGCCATCAAAGCCAGCGGCACCCTGGTGGTGGCGATTCCGAACCTGCGCGCCCCGCCGTTTTTTTTCGAGGACCAGGGCGAGTTGAAGGGGCTGGATATCGATCTGGCGAAATCGATTGCCCAGGCCTTGGGTGTGCGCGCAGTATTCAATCGCGATGCCGGAAATTTCAATGACGCCGTCAGCCTGGTGGCGTCGGGTCGGGCCGACATCGCCGCAGCCAAGATCAGCCGCACCCTGGCGCGTGCGCAGACCGTGCTGTTTACCGAACCCTACATCACCTTGCCGCATGCGTTGCTGGTGAACCGGCTGCGCTTCGCCGATATAGCACGCAAAAAATCGGTCACCGAAGTGCTGCAGGACTATACCGGCACGGTTGGCGTGCTGGCCAATTCTTCATTCGTTGGCTTTGCCAAAAGCAATTTCCCGAAGGCGACATTGGTCGAGTTCGCTGACTGGGACGCCGCAGTCGATGCGGTCGCCGCCGGAAAAATCACGACAGCCTACCGTGACGCCTTCGAAATCAAGCGCATCTTCAAGGTTCGCCCGGACCTGGCCCTGTCGGTGCGCTCGGTGGTGATTGAAGACATCGTCGACACCATCGGCATTGCGGTAGGTCCGGACAGTTTTCATCTGCACAGTTTCCTGAACCTGTTTCTGCAGCAGAAAAACATGCATTATTCTTCCGAGCAGATTCTCGGCAAATACGAAAAATTTCTTCATTAAGATCATGTCAGGCTTCGACAAGCATGCAATTATTTAAGCGACTGGCTGGCAACCCGGTTACGATCATCGGGGCGATTGTGCTGGGCGTCTTGCTCGGCCTGAATGCGCCTGAAATCGCCGTCAAGCTGAAATTCATCGGCGATGTGTATATCGATCTGCTGAAAATGGTGATCCTGCCATTTCTGGTGTCGTCGGTGATCGTCAGCATCAATCGTCTGGCCAGGGATCCGTCGGCCACCAAATACCTGGGACGGATTGCCTGTTTCCTGATGGCCGGCATGGCGCTGGCAAGTCTGAGCGGCATGTTCTACATGCATGGCGCCCAGCCCGGCGGTCAGCTCGACCAGAGTGCGCTGCAGGCGTTCGGACGTCTGGTCCATGCTGACCTGTCGGGCATCGAAACCAGCATCCGCTTGCTGACGCCGCATGCGAATCCAGCGCAGGATGGCATGGTGACCGGGCTGGTCGGGCGTCTGGTGCCGGACAATATTTTCACTGCGCTGTCGCTGGGCGACACCCTGAAGGCGCTGGTCTTTGCACTGATGTTCGGCTTCGCGCTGGCGCATACCGCGTCGGAAAAATCACACAGCTTCATCGACAGCTGCGAAGCGGTGTTTCGCGCTTGCCAGCGCCTGACCACCTGGTTGCTGTACCTGTTGCCGCTGGCTTCGTTTGCGCTGGCGGCGGAACAATTCGCCAGCACCGGCTGGGAGCCGTTCAAGGTGATGGTCCATTTCATTATCGCCTTTGCGATTGTCACTGGGCTGCTGCTGGGACTGTGCATGCTCATCATCTGGCGCAAATCCGGCCGGCGCATGAGCGACGTGCTGCGCTCGCAGCAAGGACCGTTCTTCATCGCCGTGGCGACCCGCAACAGCGCCGCCTGCATGCCGGCCATGATGACGTCGCTGACCGAGCGGCTCGGCTTCAACAAGGGCATTACCGAGCTGCTGGTGCCGCTCGGCACCGCCCTGTTTCGCGTCGGCCCGGCCTTGTATTACTGCATGGCCGCGATTTTTATCGCCCAGCTCTATGGCCGCGAACTGAGTATGCTGGACTATGGGCTGGTGGTGCTGGCGTCAATGATCGCCGGTTTTTCGTCGACCGGCATGAACGGCATCGTCACCATTTCGCAAACTGCGATTGTCTGTTCGCTGCTTGGCCTGCCGTTCGAAGCGGCATTTGTCTTGTTCGTGGCGGTCGAGCCGGTGTGCGATACCCTGCGCACCGTGTTGCTGGTATTGTCGATCAATGCACTGGTGGCGCTGATCTCGCCGCGCGAAAGCGCGGCGATCGCAGTGCCGGTCATCGAAACGCAGGTGAGCCGATGATGCATGCCGAGCAGCCGCCCGTACTGGGCATTTTGGGTGGCATGGGACCACTGGCCACGGTGGATTTCCTGGGCAAGCTGACCCGCTCGCTGCCGGCAAATTGCGACCAGGACCATGTGCCCTGGATCACGCTCAGCCAGCCGGGCATGCCCGACCGCACCCTGGCGATTCAAAACCACAATGATGGTCCGCGTCCTTACCTGGCCAAGGGCGTGGCCTGGCTTGCGGCCCAGGGCGTCAAACTGATCGCGGTTCCCTGCAGCACCAGCCATTACTGGTTTGCGTCCATGCAGGCGGCATCGGCGGTGCCGATCGTACACATTGCCGATGCAACGCTCGAAGAGCTCAAGCTCAACGGCGCGCAACAGTCTGGGCCGGTGGCGATCCTTGCCACGCGCGGGACACTCAAGAGCGGTATTTACAGCGACCGACTGCTGGCGGCGGATATCGAATTGCTGACGCTGGGCGAAGCGGAACAGATGGCGGTTGACCGGATCATCGCCGATGTAAAGAGCGCAAATATCGACGCCGCCCGGCGCGACATGCGCCGCTTGCAGGCCGGGCTGGCAGACCGTGGCGTGCAGGCAGCCATCCTGGCCTGCACCGAGTTGCCATTGGCCCATGATGCAGCGGCAGGTAGTCTGGCAACCATCGATGCAACACTGGCGCTGGCCAGGGTCAGCTTGCGCCGGCTGGGTTACCTGCCCTGAATCCGGCAGGAGGAAATGACAAAGGCCGGCGCCATGGCGCCGGCCTTTGTCATTGCGTGCAATGAAAACAAGCTTAGCGCGCCTTGTCGCTCCAGCGCCGGGCGGTGTCCGGCGCCGGCTGCTGACCCAGCAAACCCTTTGTATAGACCTGTGCCAGGCGCCGCATCGCTGGCTTGTAGCCGCCATTGGCAGCCTGCGTCAGCCACGATAGCGCTTGCGCATTATCTTGCGGCACGCCCTTGCCCTGCTCATACAGCCGCGCCAGGTTGAATTGCGCCAGCCTGAAAGCCTGGTCGGCCGCCTTGCGATACCAGGCAGCGGCGATCGCAAAGTCCTGTTGCACGCCACGGCCTTCGGCAATCATGTAGCCCAGATTGTTTTGCGCCAACGGGAAATTCTGTTCGGCCGCTTTCTGGTACAGCGCCACGGCCATGCCGTCATCCTTGCTGACGCCTTTGCCGCGCGCGTACAGGTAGCCGAGATTGGTCTGGCCGGAAGCATGACCCTGATCGGCGGCCTTGCGGTACCAGTCGGCCGCCTGCGTCGGATCCGCCGCAACGCCATGGCCGTTTTCAAACAGCGAGCCGAGGTTGTTTTGCGCCTGAGCGAAATTCTGTGCAGCTGCCTTGCGGTTCCAGGTCATGGCTTGCGCATAATCCCTGCTCACGCCCAGACCTTCCTGATAAAAATAGCCAACCGATGTCTGTGCCGGTGCGAATCCCTGGTCGGCCGCCTTGCGGTACCAGCTCAGCGCCTTGGCATAGTCGACTGCGACGCCACGGCCCTTTTCATACATGACGCCGAGGTAATTCTGTGCTTTTACCGCGCCTTTGGCGGCATCCACTGAAAATTCCTTCAGGGCGACCGCATAGTCGCCGCTCTGGTAAGCCGCCCGGCCAAGCTCAACATCGGCATGTGCACACAATGTGGTTCCTGCCAGTGCTGCCAGCAATACGAATTTTGCAATGCCCCGGTCCATCTTGATGTCCTTTATTAATGCAGAGAAAAATCTGCAGCCAGTCGCTGATGCTTAATATTATTGCTCATTGGAAATAAAGGCATAGCCGCAGTTGCCTTTATTAAACTGTAATGTGCCTACAGCAAAAGTCGAAAGCAATATTTTTGTTTCTGAATGTAAAAAATGTCGTATTTCTTGAAAAAAACAATGCTTTGCGAAAAACTTACGTACAAGTAAGTTAATATCTTAGCGTGATTTTGATTTTTTTTTTGATGTAAATCAATTTTATCGAGTTTAACTTTCCAATTGCCAATTTGCTGAGGGCCACCATGCACAAACAAATCAAAACTTTGAATAAGAAATTTTCCATGCGGCAAGCCGGTCAAGGCATGACCGAATACATTATCATCGTTGCCTTGATTGCCGTCGCTGCAATCGGCGTCTACAGCATGTTCGGCCAAACCATCCGCGGCCAGGTGGCCGGCCTGGCGGGTGAAGTCGCCGGCACCGGCGCTACCGCAGGCAAGGCCGCTGCAGCCAAGTCGGCCGGCGAAGCCACTAAGAAAGCCGAAGAAGGCAAAGGCATGTCGAGCTACGATTCCGGCAACGCTGCCAAGTAATCATGCAACCGGCTCAGCTTTCCTGTCATCGAACGGCACGCGTGCTGCACGAGCAGGACAAGCTGCGCCAGTCGCAACGCCTCGGCTGCTGAGCGCCGATGGCCATGCGGTCGACATCCATGGCAAATCAGCGCGGCCAGGCGCTGGTTTTTTCACTGATTACCGTCTCCATCATCTTGCTGGTGATGGTATCGATGTACACCATGGGACAGCAGTCCATCGCCAAGATGAAACTGCAGAACACGGTCGACGCGGCCGCCTATAGCGCGGTGCAAGCCGAAGCGCGCGACTATAATTTTTCTGCTTATACCAACCGCGCCATCATTGCCAATCAGGTAGCGGTCGCGCAGGTGGTCGGCCTGACGTCGTGGTCGCGCAATTACGCCGATACCTACAATGGCCAGTTTTCCTGGATACCCTCGATGCTGAGCGGCCTGGGTGGGCCAATGGCAAAAATATTCTGGGACACGCCGGTCAAGCTCTACAAGCCGGCTTCCAAGACATTTCGCAGCGTCATGAATTCGGCCGGGCCGGTGGCAGTCAAGCTGCTGGATGGCTTGATCGATGTACTCGGCACGGCGCAAACCATCTACCATTACGGCACCGCCCTGACAGTCGCCCAGACTATCGGCCTGTCACCGGCCAAGGTGCTCGACAAGCTGGCCGGCGTCGATGAATCATCGCTCGGCGCCGTCAAGGATCTGCTGAGCTTCAATGAAGCTTACAACGTCATCAAGCTCAACGATGCCAATGCCGACCTCAGCACGCCAGGCACCCTGGCAGCCATCGTCCATCTGGCGCAATGGTTCACCTTCACCCAGAAAAAAGACCCGAATACGGCCGACAAGGACGGGCCCAAGGGTGACCGCATGGCGCAGGTGACGGTGGATTCGCTGGACGGTTTTTCCAGGAACCGCAATACCGAGGGCGGCGGCCCGGGCAACTGGATGCCGGCCGAATCGATGTACCTGACGCCGTTCGTGGTCGACCCGACCCGTATCATCCCGTACCAGAACGGCGCATTGCTGATGTACCTGTGGCATCGCGGCGGCACTGAACTCAAGCATATCGGTGTGAATAAAAAAACCTGGAGCGCGATGGACGCGACCGGGTTTTTCGGCATCGCGATTTTCTGGATCAGCATTCTGGGCATCCCGATTCCAATCCCGATCCCGGTTCCGTTCATTCCGATGGGCATGGGTGCGGCGCAGGCAGGCCCCAGCAGCAATCTGAATGCCAACAATAACTTCGGCACGGCTGCCGGCGATGCCTATGGCGGCGTGTACGAAGGCGTCAATACCGCCGCCGCGGCCTACATGCAGAAGGCCAAGGGCGCCGGCGCCACGCTCGATGCCAAGGCCGGCTTGCGCACCTATTTCGATGTGAAAAAAGTCGACAAGGACAACCTGATCGGCCCGTCGCTGATCCTTGAAATCGAAAAGGCCGACAGCGCCATCCCGACCAGTAACCAGCTGTCGGGCGGGCAGCTGACCCTGAAAAACGGCACCCAGAGCGGCTACATGCGCAGCCTGTCCAAGGCTGAAATCTATTTTGCACGGCCGAAAAAACTGTGGGCGCGCAGCGATGGCAAGGCCGAACTGGGCAGCCTGTACAGCCCGTACTGGCAAGCGCGTCTGGCGCCCAACAGTTTCCTGGAACAGTACGCGTCGCTGTCTTATCACCTATGGTAAACCGGATCATCAACGCACGCGGGCAGGCCATGGTCGAGCTGCTGATTGCAGCCGGTTTCGTGCTGGTGCCGTTGTTTCTGGCGATTCCGCTGCTGGGCAAGTACCTGGATGTGCGTGCCGCCGCCGTGCAGACATCGCGCTATGCAGCCTGGGAACGCACGGTCTGGTACGGCGGCGATGCCGCCTCCAGCATCGGCTGGTTTGGCGCTGACAAGAAATGGCAGGCCAATGAAAAGTCCGATGTTCAGATCCGCAACGAGCTTGGCGTACGCCATCTGTCGGAAACCGATGCCAGCACGGCCTTCTCGAATGCCGACCGCAATGCCGGCAGTTTCAAGGGCGGCGCCAAGGCATTGTGGCAAGACCGCAATGGCCAGCAATTGCTGGCCAGTTACAGCGACCTGCAGAATACGGTGTCCAACAGCGCAGCACCCGGCACCCTGAACGTGATTCTCGACCCGATCGCCAACTTTGCCGCCACGCTCGGACCGTTTGTGCTGGAAACGAATGGCAACTATGCTGCCAAGGTGACCATCAAGGTCAAGGATATCGACTTCGACCATTTCCTGGCCAAAAACTCCAAGGCCAGTTTCAGCGAAACCAATGTATTGCTGGCCAATGGCTGGAGCGCGAACGGTCCGGATGACGATACCAAGACCAGCGTCAAGCAACAGGCCAAGGGCCTGGTGCCGACCTCGATTCTGGATGCCGACATTGAAGGCGTGAAGATCATGGATTACGTGCTGGGTGCGCTGTCGCTGATCTTGCCGGAAGCCTCGAAGCTCGAACCGGGCAAGATCGAGCCGGAGCGGGTGCCGGCGGACCGCC
>JAKFFK010000210.1:0-3962 GCA_036675285.1 Paucimonas sp.
GCATCTGCAACGCCCACAGCTTCCGAATATATTGTCCATCACCTCGGACATTTCTCCACCAAGCATCAAGACAAGATCGTCGATTTTTCGATCATCAACATGGACACGATTTTCTGGTCCGTGTTTGCCGGCGTGCTTGGCTGCCTGGTCATGTGGCTGGCGGCGCGTCGCGCCACCGCCGGCGTGCCGGGCCGTTTCCAGGCATTCGTTGAAATGATCGTCGAGATGGTCGAAGACCAGTCGAAATCGATCGTGCATGGCGACCGCCGTTTCATCGCGCCGCTGGCGCTGACCGTTTTCGTCTGGGTGTTCCTGATGAACTCGCTCGACTTCCTGCCGGTCGACATGTTCTCGTCGTTCTTCCACCTGGTCGGCCTCGATGACGTGATTCCTTACCATCGCGTGGTGCCGACTGCCGACTTGAATGGCACCATGGGCATAGCACTGGGTGTGCTTGCACTGATGATCTATTACAGCGTCAAGATCAAGGGTCTGGGCGGCTGGATCCACGAATTGTTTGCCGCACCGTTCGGCATCTGGATGGCGCCATTCAACTTGCTGTTGAACCTGATTGAATATGCAGCAAAAACTGTTTCGCTGGGCATGCGACTGTTCGGCAACATGTTTGCCGGCGAATTGTTGTTCCTGCTGATTGCATTGCTGGGCGCAATGGCGACGACCTTCGGTTTCGTCGGCCATGTGATTGCAGGTTCGGTCTGGGCTATTTTCCATATCCTGATCGTACTGTTGCAGGCATTCATTTTCATGATGCTGACACTGGTGTACATCGGTCAGGCGCATGAAGGCCACTAGTATTCCAGAATTGCTGTAGTAAAGAAGTTGGATTTTTTGAATTTTATTTTTTAACTTAACCTTTTGAAGGAACTCTCATGACTGACTTATCTTTTGTAGCTTTGGCTTGCGGTTTGATCATCGGCCTGGGTGCTATCGGCGCCTGTATCGGTATCGCAATCATGGGCGGCAAATACCTGGAAGCGTCTGCTCGTCAGCCTGAACTGATGAACACCCTGCAAACCAAGATGTTCCTGCTGGCCGGCCTGATCGACGCTGCATTCCTGATCGGTGTTGGTATCGCGATGTTGTTTGCATTTGCAAACCCGTTCGTCGCCGCAGCGGTTTAATCGGCTTATACCGGTTCTCAACAGCCGGACTAATGGTTCGGCATTCGTTTTTTTGAGAAGGAAAACACCGTGAACTTAAACGCAACTTTGTTTGCACAGTTCGTGGTCTTCTTCATCCTGGCCGGCTTCACGATGAAATTCGTGTGGCCGCCGCTGATGAAAGCGCTCGACGAGCGCGCCGAGAAGATCGCGAATGGCCTGGCTGCAGCTGACCGCGGCAAGGCAGAAATGGCTGCCGCTGAAAAGCGCGCACAGGCAGAATTGATGTCTGCCCGTGATGAAGGCCAGAAACGTATTGGCGACGCTGAAAAGCGTGCCCAGGCGATCATCGAGGAAGCCAAGAAAACCGCAGCCGACGAAGCCGCCCGCATCATCGCGGCCGCCCGTGCGGATGCGGAACAGCAGGTAACGCGTGCACGTGAAGAACTGCGCGGCCAGGTTGCGACCCTTGCGGTCACCGGCGCCGAACAGATCCTGAAGCGTGAGGTGAATGCAGCGGCGCATGCCGACTTGCTGAACCAGTTGAAGACCGAGCTGTAATCATGGCAGAACTCGCAACCATCGCTCGTCCTTACGCAGAAGCCTTGTTCCGCGTGGCCAAGTCCGGCAACGTTGCGGCCTGGTCTGAACTGGTGTCCGAAATGGCGCAAGCCGCCAGCAATCCCGACGTCAAGGCGTTTGTCGGCAACCCGAAGCTGTCGGATGCGCAAATTGCCGACACTTTCCTGTCGCTGTTGAAGTCTAATGTGACGCCGGAAGCGAAAAACTTCGTCAGCATGCTGGCTGAAAACGGCCGCCTGACATTGTTGCCGGAAATCGCCGAGCAATTCCATGCATTGAAAAATGCAGCGGAAGGTGCGGCCGATGCTGCCATCACCAGTGCGTTCGAGTTAAGCGACGCGCAAGTGAAGGATCTGGTTGCCACGCTGGAAAAGAAATTCGGGCGCAAGCTCAATCCGTCGGTAACGGTCGACCAATCACTGATCGGTGGCGTGCGCGTCGCGGTCGGCGATGAAGTGCTCGATACCTCGGTGCGCGCCAAGCTGCAAAAGATGCACACAGCCCTGGCATCGTGATGGGTGAAAACCGCGCGACGCCAGGCACAGTGAAAAATATTAGGAGTTAACATGCAACTCAATTCGTCAGAAATCAGCGAACTGATCAAGAGCCGCATCCAGGGCCTTGGCGACACCGCTGAAATGCGCAATCAGGGCACGGTTATTTCCGTGACCGACGGCATCGTCCGCGTTCACGGTCTGTCCGACGCGATGCAAGGTGAAATGCTGGAATTTCCAGGCAACACTTTTGGTCTGGCACTGAACCTCGAGCGTGACTCGGTCGGCGCCGTGATTCTGGGTGAGTACGAGCACATTTCCGAAGGCGATACCGTGAAAACCACCGGTCGCATTCTGGAAGTGCCAATCGGCCCGGAACTGCGTGGCCGCGTGGTCAATGCACTCGGTCAGCCGATCGATGGCAAGGGTCCGATCAATGCCAAGCTGACCGCCCCGATCGAAAAGATCGCTCCGGGCGTGATCGCCCGTCAATCGGTGTCGCAGCCACTGCAAACCGGCTTGAAATCAATCGATTCGATGGTGCCGATCGGCCGTGGTCAGCGCGAACTGATCATTGGCGACCGCCAGACCGGCAAGACCGCGGTGGCGATCGATGCGATCATCAACCAAAAAGGCCAGGACGTGACATGTATCTATGTCGCGATCGGCCAAAAAGCCTCTACAGTGAAAAACATCGTGCGCGCGCTTGAGCAGCATGGCGCGATGGAATACACGATCGTGGTGGCGGCAACCGCTTCCGAATCGGCGGCGATGCAATATGTGTCGGCCTATTCGGGCTGCGCGATGGGCGAATACTTCCGTGACCGCGGTGAAGATGCGCTGATCGTGTATGACGATCTGTCCAAGCAAGCCGTGGCTTACCGTCAAGTGTCGCTGCTGCTGCGCCGTCCACCAGGCCGCGAAGCGTATCCTGGCGACGTGTTCTATCTGCACAGCCGTCTGCTTGAGCGTGCAGCACGCGTGAACCCGGATTACGTCGAGAAATTCACCAATGGCGAAGTCAAGGGCAAGACCGGTTCGCTGACTGCGCTGCCGATCATTGAAACCCAAGCCGGCGACGTGTCCGCATTCGTGCCGACCAACGTGATTTCGATCACCGACGGCCAGATCTTCCTGGAAACTTCGCTGTTCAACGCCGGTATCCGTCCTGCGATTAACGCCGGTATTTCGGTGTCGCGAGTTGGTGGTGCAGCCCAGACCAAGGTCATCAAAAACCTGTCCGGCGGTATCCGTACCGATCTGGCGCAGTACCGTGAATTGGCGGCGTTTGCGCAATTCGCGTCCGACCTGGATGAGAGCACCCGCAAGCAGCTGGATCGTGGCGCCCGTGTAACGGAATTGCTCAAGCAAAACCAGTACTCGCCGCTGCCGATTTCGCTGATGGCCGTGTCGTTGTTTGCAGTGAACAAAGGCTTTTTCGACAGCATTGAAGTCAAGCAAGTGCTGCCTTTTGAAGCCGGCCTGCACAACTTCATGAAGACCAGCCATGGCGCGTTGTTACAGAAGATTGAAGACACCAAGCAACTCGACAAGGATGGCGAAGCTGCTTTGTCCGATGCGATTGCCGCCTTCAAGAAAACTTTCTGATTCACGGCTAGAAGGAGTAAAACCTCATGGCTGTAGGCAAAGAGATACGTAACAAGATCAAGAGCGTAGAAAATACGAAGAAGATCACCAAGGCGATGGAAATGGTCGCCGCTTCCAAAATGCGCAAGGCGCAGGACCGGATGCGGGCGGCCCGTCC
>JAKFFK010000179.1:0-21681 GCA_036675285.1 Paucimonas sp.
CATCAAAGCGACATTTTTCACCCTTGGCTGGATTGCAGAACGTTACCCGGCAATGGTGCGGCGGATTGTCGACAATGGCCACGAACTTGCCAGTCACGGTTTTGGCCATTTGCGCGCATCGGACCAAACTCCGGCGGAATTCATGGAAGATATCAGCCGCAGCAAGGCGATTCTGGAAGATATCGGCGGCAATCGGGTACTCGGCTATCGGGCGCCGAGCTTTTCAATCGGTACAGCCAATCTATGGGCGCTCGATAAGCTGCTGGAAGCCGGATACCGCTACAGTTCCAGCATTTATCCGATCCAGCATGACCACTATGGGATGCCGGATGCTCCCCGCTTTGCCTTTTATCCAAAGGGCAATGATGGTTTGCTGGAAATCCCGATCACCACCGTACAGTTCATGCAAAAAAATCTGCCGGCGGGCGGCGGCGGCTATTTCCGTTTTTTCCCCTACCAAGTGTCGCGCTGGTTTTTGCAACGCGTCAACCAGCAAGACAAGCAACCGGGGATTTTCTATTTCCACCCCTGGGAGCTGGATCCGGAGCAGCCGCGCCAGCAGAATATCGGCTTGAAAACACGGTTTCGCCATTACGTTAATTTGGGTCGCATGGAAAGTCGTCTCAAAGCATTGGCGAAAGACTTCCAATGGGACCGCATGGACCGGATTTTCCTGAAAAATATATGAACTCGATTTCGGACACTTCAGCCGATGCCTTGGCGCCATCGGCACCAGACGCCCTCCTGACTATCGGGCTGATGCAGCCCAAGGATGCAGCAAGGTGGGATGAATTCGTTGCGACCTGTCCGGAAGCGACATTCTTCCATCGCGCCGGTTGGCAGACCGTGATTGAACGCGCTTTCGGGCACAAGACCTGGTTTTTCTATGCAGAAGCTGATGGCCGTATCCAGGGCATTCTGCCACTGGCACAAGTCAAGAGTGCGCTGTTTGGCCACTTTCTGGGTTCATTGCCGTTTTGCGTGTACGGCGGGATTGCCGCAATCTCCGCGCAAGCCAGGCAGGCGCTGGATATTGCGGCACAAAAGTTGGCTGCAGAGTTGAAGGTCGGCCATCTCGAGTACCGCAACCTGCAGCCGCAGCATGCGGACTGGCATACCAAGGATCTGTATGTCACCTTCCGCAAGGAAATGACGCCCGACGATGAAGAAAACATGCAAGCCATCCCGCGCAAGCAGCGGGCTATGGTGCGCAAGGGGATCAAGTTCGGATTGCAAAGTGAAATCGATCAGGATACCGACCGATTTTTTGTAGCTTACTCGGCAAGTGTGCACCGTCTGGGCACACCGGTATTCTCGAAAAAATTTTTCCACCTGTTGAAAGAGACTTTTGCCCAGGATTGCGAACTGCTGACCATCACTCATCAGGGCCGGACCGTCTGCAGCGTGATGAGCTTTTACTTCCGCGATGAAGTCTTGCCGTATTACGGCGGCGGCACCGCAGAAGCGCGTGAAGTGGCCGGCAATGACTTTATGTACTGGGAATTGATGCGGCGCGCCTGTGCGCGCGGCTACCGGATTTTCGATTTCGGCCGCAGCAAGCTTGGCACCGGTTCATTCGACTTCAAGAAAAACTGGGGCTTCGAGCCGCAGCCGCTGCATTACGAATACCAGCTGCATCGCGCAAAGGCAGTGCCGGATACCAATCCGCTCAATCCGAAGTACCAGTTGTTCATCAAACTGTGGCAACGCCTGCCGCTGCCGGTGGCAAATGCAATCGGCCCGCACATCGTCAAGAACCTGGGGTAAGCCAGTGGAACATCTGCTATTCCTCGTCCATCGCATGCCCTACCCGCCCAACAAGGGTGACAAGATCCGCTCCTACCATTTGCTCAGGCATCTGGCGACGCGCTACAAGGTGCACCTGGGCACATTCATCGACGATCCGAGCGACTGGCAGCATGTGGAAACCGTCGAAAAGCTGTGCGCCAGCAGCCATTTTGCGCCGCTGAATCCGCGCACCGCGCGTCTGCGCAGCCTGCCTGCACTGGCAAGCGGGCGCGCGCTTACCGTCGATTATTACCGTAATGCCGGCATGGCAGACTGGGTTGCCAATGTCATGAAAAACCATCCGGTGCAGCGTGTACTGGTGTTTTCCTCGGCGATGGCACAGTATGCGACAGCGCTTACCCAGGCTACCCGCGTGATCGATTTTGTCGACATCGACTCGGACAAATGGCGTCAGTATGGCGAAAAGAAACGCTGGCCCATGAGCTGGCTGTACCGGCGCGAAGGCCGGCGCCTGCTGGCCTATGAACGTCAAATGGCAAAAGATTTCGACGCTTCCCTGTTTGTGTCGCAGGCCGAGTCTGACTTGTTTCGCCAACTGGCCCCGGAAAGTGCGGCCAGGATCGGTCATTTCAATAACGGCGTGGATATCGATTATTTTTCGCCGCACCGGACCTACGACAATCCCTATCCGTCCGACGAAATGCCGATCGTGTTTACCGGTGCCATGGATTACTGGCCGAATATCAATGCGGTGCAGTGGTTTGCCGGGGAAGTGATGCCTGCCGTGCTGGCGCAACATCCGGCGGCGCGCTTCTATATCGTTGGATCGAGGCCAAGCGCCCAGGTGCAGTTGCTGTCGAAGCTGCCTGGCGTGCACGTAACCGGATCGGTTCCAGACGTGCGGCCTTACCTGGCCCATGCGAAAGTGTCAGTCGCACCGCTGCGGATTGCGCGCGGTATCCAGAATAAGGTACTGGAAGCGATGTCCATGGCCATGCCGGTGGTCGTTTCGCCGCAAGCCCTGGAAGGCATTGATGCTCATCCGGGCAGCGAACTTCTGCTGGCAGACCAGGCCAACCAGTTTGCAGACGCGGTATGCAGGTTGCTGGCCGTTACAGATGCATCTCTTGGCACTGCTGCGCGGTTAAAAGTGGAAAGCCGGTACGGCTGGACCGCCAACCTTGCGCGCGTTGATCAATTGCTTGACGCGACCCGGCCATTGATCGACGAAGCATCAGCAATCCGCATTGCGCAATCATCGCCGGAAGAGGTGGTTTGATGTCGATTCGCCTCCCAGCACCTACGACCCTGTTGCGCAGCGCGGCTATCGTGCTTGCACTGCTAGCCCCTTTCGTCATCTATTTCGGCACCGCGCGTTCGATTGTCTCGATCTGGAACAGTTCGGACACCTTTGCCCACGGCTACATCATTTTGCCGATCAGCCTGTGGCTGATCTGGAGCCGCCGCCGCAGTATTGCGCATCTCAATCCGACACCGTTCTGGCCCGCCTTGCTGCTGCTGGTGGCATGCGGGTTCGGCTGGCTGCTGGCGGACTTGGGCGACGTGCAGGTGGTCCGGCAATATGCATTCGTCGCGATGCTGCCCTTGATGGCAGTCGCCGTGCTGGGCTTGCGCATTTCCTGGGCCATGGCCTTCCCGTTGCTGTTCCTGATGCTGGCAGTGCCGTTTGGTGAAATCTTCATTGACCCGCTGATCAATTTTACGGCTGACTTCACGGTGGCAGCAGTTGCTGCCACCGGCATTCCGGTGCTGCGTGAAGGAACCAACTTTTCCCTCCCGACCGGAAACTGGTCAGTTGTTGAGGCATGCAGCGGCGTGCGGTATCTGATTGCATCGTTTACCCTGGGATGCCTGTATGCCTACCTGACGTATCGGTCACGGGCTCGCCAGGCGGTTTTTATTTTGCTGTCGATCGTCGTACCGATCATTGCCAATGGACTCCGCGCCTACATGATCGTCATGATTGGCCATTTCAGCGGCATGGAACTGGCGACCGGCGCCGATCACCTCGTGTATGGCTGGGTATTTTTCGGCATCATCATGTTCCTGATGTTCTGGATCGGTAGCTTCTGGCGTGAAGATCAACCGCCAACGCAGGCCAATCTGGCGCAAGCCGGTGAGGCTGCTACCCGCCCTGAACCAAATCAAAGGTCTGCACAGGACTCCGGAATTCTTGCTGTCGCGATCGCTGCCATCGCCTGTATCGGCATATGGCCGCTCTATGCAAATTATATCGAGCGCGCCGGCTTTAACCCAGTCACGGCTGACCTGGCGGGCTTTCGCGCACAGTGGCAAGATGATGTTCCCTTCACGATATGGAAACCGAGCTTTTCACCAGCCAATGCCGAGCTGTACCGTTTCTTCAAGCAAGATGAAAAATCGGCAGGCATGACCGTCATTTATTACCGCAATCAGCAACCTGGCTCGGTACTCATCAGTTCTACCAACCAGCTGGTTACCGAAAAAGACGCACTATGGCGCAAGACCGGCAGTTCGGTACGCAGCGAAGCCGTTTCAAACCGGCAGCTGGCTGTCCGGGAAACCCTGCTCCAGGGAAGCTCAGGTCCCTTGGTCGTCTGGCATTGGTACTGGATCGACAACAGCTTCATCATCAACAACTACCTTGGCAAACTGCTGCAGGCAAAAGAAAAATTCCTGCTCAAGGGTGACGATGGCGCCGCCGTGATGGTATTTGCTCCGTATGTCGATCACCCTGACGAGGCACGCACGGTATTGCGTAACTTCCTGAATGCCAATTTGGCGCCGCTGGAAACCACGCTGATACGCGTTAAGGCGCCCGGGAGCGGCACATGATGCCTGCAGCGCCGCTCGTCGTGCACCTGATTTACCGTCTGGATTTTGGCGGCCTGGAAACGCTGGTCGTGGAATGCATCAACCGCATGCCGGCCGATAAATACCGCCATGCAGTGGTATGCCTGACCGATTACACAGATTTCTCCCACAAAATCCAACGCCCGGATGTGACAGTCCATGCACTGCACAAGCCTGCCGGCCTGGGATTGCGAACCCACTGGAAGATTTTCCGTTTGCTGCGCCAGCTGCGGCCTACCATTTTGCATACTTACAATCTGGGCACGATCGAGTATGCATTGACCGCCGCCTTGGCCAACGTGCCAATCCGTGTGCATGCCGAGCATGGCCGGGAAGCCAGCGACCCGGATGGCAAGAATCGCAAGCACAATCTGTTGCGCCGGCTGCTGATTCCTCTGATTGACCGTTACATTCCGGTCTCTGCAGATCTTTCACAATGGCTGAAGCATACGGTTGGTGTGCCGAATGCGAAAAACCTGTTGATTCATAACGGCGTTGACACTGATCGCTTCAAACCTGTCCCCGACCATGCAGCCGTCACGCAACTGACCGGATGGCCGCAAAACTGTTTCGTGATCGGCACGGTTGGCCGGATACAGGACGTTAAAAATCACGCCGGTCTGGTCGATGCCTTTATCCAGTTGCGCCAGCTGCATCCCGAAAAGAATGACTTGTTGCGTCTGGCAATCGTTGGCGATGGCCCTTTGCTGCCGGCGCTGAAACAAAAAGTCCAAGCTGCCGGCATAGAAAATCTGGTCTGGCTGCCGGGCGCCCGTACCGATATTGCCGAGATCATGCAGACTTTTTCAGTGTTTACCCTGCCCTCGATTGCCGAAGGCACCCCGGTCACCATACTGGAAGCCATGGCCACAGCCTTGCCGGTAGTCGCCACCCAAGTCGGCGGCATTCCCGAGGTAGTGGTCGACAATAATACCGGTATGCTGGTTACCGCCTCGGATACTGCGGCACTTGCAGGCGCGCTGGCGTCTTACCTGCAGCAACCGCAGCTGGCTGCGCGGCACGGCGCCAGCGGACGCACCCGGGTGGCGCAAAAAAACAGTATCACGGCCATGGTGCTGGCGTACACGCAATTGTATGACCACCTGTGCAAGACCAAGACCAACATCACGGAACCAATGACATCATGTGTGGAATAGTCGGCCTGTTTGACATGCGTGGGCAGCGCGAGATTGACCGGCTGCTGCTCAATAGCATGAATGAAACCCAGCACCATCGCGGCCCGGTTGAAGGCGGCTTGCATACCGAGCCCGGTGTTGGCCTGGGGCATCGCCGCCTGTCGATCATTGATCTGTCGAGCGGCCAGCAGCCGCTATTCAATGAGGACCGCTCAGTGGTCGTGGTTTTCAATGGAGAAATCTATAATTTCCAAGAGCTGATGACTGAGCTGCAGCGACTTGGACATAGCTTTCGCACCCATTCCGACACCGAAGTCATTGTGCATGCGTGGGAACAATGGGGCGAAGCCTGTGTCGAGCGCTTCCGTGGCATGTTCGCATTCGGCCTGTGGGACCGCAACCGCAAAACCCTGTTTCTCGCCCGTGATCGGCTAGGAATCAAACCGCTCTATTATGCGATGCTACCTAACGGCATGTTCGCATTTGGCTCGGAACTCAAGTCCTTGCTGGCATGCCCGGAATTTTCGCGTGCAATTGATCCCTGTGCAGTCGAAGACTACTTTGCCTATGGTTATGTCCCCGAGCCACGAACCATCTTCAAGAATACCTTCAAGCTGCCACCCGGTTACACGCTGACTGTCCAATCTGGCGCAGCGGTAAGCGAACCCAAAAAATATTGGGATATACCTTTCGCACCGCAGGCGCCACAATCCGAAGCGGATGTACAGGATGAACTGATCGAGCGTCTGCGCGAAGCGGTTCAGTCGCATTTGGTCGCTGAAGTGCCGCTGGGCGCCTTCCTGTCCGGTGGCGTTGATTCAAGCGCGATTGTCGCGACCATGGCAGGGCTGGCCAGCGAGCCGGTCACTACCTGCTCGATTGCCTTCAATGACGCGGCATTCGACGAATCCGCGTTTGCGGCCCAGGTGGCGACCCAGTACCGGACCCGGCATCATACCGAGACGGTCGACAAGGACGACTATGGCTTGATCGACACGCTGGCAGGGCTGTATGACGAGCCGTATGCCGACAGTTCCGCAATCCCGACTTACCGGGTATGCGAACTGGCAAAAAAGCACGTCACGGTTGTGCTATCTGGCGATGGCGGTGACGAGAATTTTGCCGGATACCGGCGCTATCGGTATGCGATGGCCGAGCAGCGGGTGCGTTCAATGCTGCCAGGCGGCTTGCGCAAACCGCTGTTCGGCGCCCTGGGCAAGCTGTATCCAAAAGCCGATTGGGCGCCGAGGATGTTCCGTGCAAAGACGACCTTCGAGGCATTATCGCGCGACCTGGTCGACGGCTATTTCAATAGTGTCTCAATCATGCCGGACCGCGTGCGCGATCAGCTTTTCAGTCCCCGCTTTCGCCAGGATCTGCAAGGTTATCGGGCCATCGAAGTCATGCGCGGCCATGCGCAGCAATCCCCTACCGACGATCCGCTGTCGATGATCCAGTACCTGGACCTGAAAACCTACCTGCCGGGCGATATCCTGACCAAGGTTGACAGGGCCAGCATGGCCCATGCACTGGAAGTGCGGGTGCCGCTGCTCGACCATCAATTCGTCGAATGGGTGTCCGGCCTGCCGCCAGCGCTCAAACTGCATGATGGGGAAGGAAAATACATTTTCAAGAAATCCCTGGAATCGTCGCTGCCAAACAACATCCTGTACCGCGACAAAATGGGATTTTCAATACCGCTGGCGAACTGGTTTCGCGGCCCGCTGCGGCAGCGCGTGCGCGAAGCCGTGCTGGGACCGATGCTGGCAGAAACCGGCATCTTCAATATGGCTTTCCTGAAGCAGATGGTCGACCAACACCAGTCAGGACAAGGGGACTTCAGCGCACCGCTCTGGTCGCTGCTGATGTTCGAAGCGTTCCTGCGCAATACGCTCGAAGGCACATTAATGAATGATAATATTGCGGCATAACAATTTCGCAACAAAGTAAAGCATAACAATGCGAATTCTTCACATACTTGACCACTCGATTCCACTGCATAGTGGCTACACCTTTCGCACCCTTTCCATATTGAAGGAACAGCGCGCACTGGGATGGGAGACGTTTCACCTGACCAGCCCGAAGCAGGGAGACTGTGCGTTGGCCGAAGAAGCCGTTGACGGCTGGGATTTTTTCCGCACCGCGCTCGACACCTCGACGCTGGCAAAAATGCCTGTCCTGAATCAGATTACAGTCATTAACAGTCTCACCCGACGCTTGCGGGAAGTCGCAAAGATCGTCAAGCCTGACATATTGCATGCCCACTCCCCGGCATTGAATGCGATTGCGGCGCTGCGCGTCGGACGCGAGCTGGGTATTCCGGTCGTGTATGAAATACGCGCATTCTGGGAAGACGCCGCGGTTGACCACGGCACCAGCAGTGAATGGGGCATTCGCTACCGCTTGACGCGGGCGCTGGAAAGCCATGCAATACGAAACGCCAACGCAGTGACCACCATTTGCGAGGGATTACGTCGCGATATCGTGCAGCGCGGCATAGCCCCGGAAAAAGTCACGGTCATACCCAATGCGGTGAACATTGAAAATTTCAGCGTGGGTGAGCTGCCAGATCAACAGCTCATCGAGGAACTTGGTTTGGCAAACAAGCATATCCTCGGCTTCATCGGCTCTTTCTATGCGTACGAAGGTTTGAACATTCTGCTGCAGGCGTTGCCGCAAATGCTGCTGCAAAATGCCGAGATCCGCGTTTTGCTGGTCGGCGGCGGTCCGCAGGAACAGCAGTTAAAAGCGCTTGCCGTGCAACTTGGCGTAGTAGACAAGGTGGTTTTCACCGGTCGGGTACCGCATGAGCAGGTGCAGCGCTACTACAACATGATCGATGTGCTCGTGTACCCGCGGTTGAAGATGCGCCTGACCGATTTGGTGACGCCGCTCAAGCCACTCGAAGCGATGGCGCAAGGCCGGCTGCTTGCAGCATCCGACGTCGGCGGCCACATCGAGCTGATTGAAGATGGCAAGACCGGCATCCTGTTCGAAGCAGGCAACCCCGCAGCGCTGGCAGCCAAAGTATTGGCTTTGCTTGATAAGTCCGAGCAATGGCCGGCTTTGCGCAAGGCCGCCCGGCACTTTGTCGAAAATGAGCGCAACTGGCCGGCGAGTGTCGCGCGTTACCAAAGCATCTATGACCGGCTCGACAAGAAGGAAGTCTGCTCGTGAAAGCATCCGGACTGCGTATCGCACTGGTGGGACCATTGCCGCCACCCTCTGGCGGCATGGCGAACCAGACCCTGCAACTTGCGACATTGCTGCGCTCGGAAGGCGCAACGGTGGAAGTGATCCAAGTGAACCGTCCTTATCAGCCGCCGCAAATTGGCAAGATCAAAGGCATACGGGCACTGTTTCGGCTACTGCCCTATTTGCAGCAATTGTGGCAGACGGCCGACAAAGTGGATCTGTATCATGTCATGGCCAATTCCGGCTGGTCCTGGCATCTGTTTGCTGCGCCTGCGATCTGGATCGCCCGCATGAAAGGCAAGCCGGTTCTCGTCAATTACCGGGGTGGTGAAGCTGCCAGCTTTTTCGCGAAAGCTTTTTTCTGGGTACGCCCGAGCCTGGCACGCACCAGCGCCATCGTGGTGCCGTCCGGGTTTCTTGAAGCCGTATTTGCAAAGCGCGGCTTCGCAACGTGTATCGTGCCAAACATTATCGACCTGAGCCGTTTTTCCGCCGGCGATATCCAGGGTACAAGCTGGAAAGCAGACGCACCGCATATCCTGGTGGCGCGCAATCTCGAATCGATTTACGACAATGCCACGGCCTTGCGCGCATTTGCGATTATCAAACAAACACTGCCGGCGGCGCGACTGACCATCGCCGGCTCCGGACCGCAACGGCAGATGCTGGAAAGCCTCGCCTCCGAATTGGCCCTGGCAGATGCCGTCACGTTTACCGGCCGGGTGGACAATGCGGGCATGGGCGTACTCTACCAGCGCTCCGATGTGATGCTTAATCCCAGCCTGGCCGACAATATGCCGATTTCGGTACTCGAGGCGCTGGCCAGCGGCGTGCCTGTTGTGACTACCGATGTAGGCGGCGTGCCCTATTTAGTGGAACATGAAAAAACCGCCCTGTTGGTGCCGCCGCAAAATCCAGTCGCGATGGCCGCTGCCACGCTTAGCTTGCTGAACGACTGCGCCAAAGCAGGAAGAGTCAGGAGCGCTGGCCTTGAGTCGGTACAACAATACACTTGGCCGAATGTGCGCGACCGCTTGCTGCTTGCCTATAGTCATGCATTGATGCGGCAGGATCAACCAATATTGGATCAGCAGTGAACATCAATACACCAACCGGAACGACGTTGCATACGTCACTGATCGCCAAACTACTGTTTCCATTGCAGGAGCGCGCGAAGGGGCACAGCACCGTGCGCGTGCGCAACCAGATGGAAGCCTCTCAATGGTGGTCCCAAGATCAAATCAAAACCTTGCAGCTTGCCAGGTTGCGCAACTTATTGTTGCATGCGCAAAAACATGTACCGTATTACCGCCAGCTCTTTGAAGAAATCGGCTTCAAAGCGGAGGACATCAAATCGCTGGCCGACCTGCCCCGCCTGCCGTTACTCGACAAGGCAATCATTCGGGCCAATACAGAAGCGCTCAAATCGGAGCATGCACGCAATCTGGCACGCTTCAATACAGGCGGCTCGAGTGGCGAACCTTTGATTTTTTACATTGGCAAAGAACGCGTGAGCCACGACGTGGCTGCCAAGTGGCGCGCGACTCGGTGGTGGAAAGTCGACATCGGCGACCCCGAAATCGTGGTCTGGGGCTCGCCGATCGAACTGGGCGCGCAAGATGGCGTGCGCGCCATGCGCGACAAAATATTCAGAACCAAACTGCTGCCGGCTTTTGAAATGTCGGAATCAAAGCTCGACACGTTCCTGCAACAAATCCGCACAACGCGGCCAAAAATGCTGTTCGGCTATCCATCGGCGCTTTCACACTTTGCACGCCATGCGCAGGCAAAAGGAATAGGTATGGACGATCTTGGCATACGGGTCGCATTTGTGACCTCGGAGCGCCTTTACGATGAACAGCGCCGACAAATCAGTCAGACGTTTGGATGCCCTGTCGCCAACGGCTATGGCGGGCGCGACGCAGGTTTCATTGCTCATGAATGCCCCGAAGGCGGCATGCATATCACTGCCGAAGACATCATAGTCGAGATCATTGATCCGCAAGGGGCAATTGTGCCCGCCGGGGAATCCGGCGAAATCGTTGTGACGCACCTTGCCACGAAAGATTTCCCGTTCATTCGCTACCGTACCGGAGATGTCGGGAAATTGGACTCCGAACCATGTTCATGCGGCCGCGGCCTGCCTCTACTCAAAGAGATACAGGGGCGCAGTACCGATTTCCTAATTGCCAAGGACGGTACTGTCATGCACGGTCTGGCATTGATATATATCTTGCGCGATCTGCCGCAGGTACACTCATTCAAGATTGTCCAGGAAAGCTTGGATTTCACCCAGGTCTTCATCGTACCGACAGGCGAACTGTCAGATGAAGTTGTCGCAAAAATCCAGCATGGTTTTCAAGCCAGACTGGGACAACAGGTTACGATTGCCGTCGAAGCGGTGCAGCACATTCCTTTGGAAAAATCTGGGAAATTTCGCTATGTGGTAAGTAAAGTACCTATTCATGCGTGATTATTTGGTTTTTGCGATCGTCTTCGGTCTACTGCCTTTTATTCTAAAACGGCCTGTCCTGGGTGTGCTGGTCTTTACCTGGATAAGCTTGATGAATCCGCACCGACTGACCTACGGCGCTGCTTACAACTTTCCGTTCGCTGCCATTGTGGCTGCAGCAACTCTATTTGGCTTGTTCATTTCGACGCAACCAAAGCGTCTGCCGTTTACTCCCGCAACGATCATGCTCCTAGTGTTTGCAGCTTGGATGACGTTGACCAGCTTTTTTGCATTGGAACCGGAACTCGTCTGGGAGGGATGGAACACTGTTATGAAGACGGTTCTGATGGCTTTAGTAGCTATCCTTGTACTCAATACCGAACGTGACATTAAAGCATTTGCATGGGTAATCGCCTTGTCACTGGGGTTCTATGGTTTCAAGGGCGGGATTTTTACGCTGGCGTCCGGCGGCACCAATCATGTCCTGGGCCCAGTAGGCACTTATATCAGCGACAACAATACGCTTGCACTAGCCTTGATTACTGTACTGCCGATAATCTGGTACCTGCATATGAGCGCTCAATCAGCATGGCTTCGCTTCGCTGCGATGGTGCTGGCGGGACTGACTGCCATTTCGGTCATCGGATCATATTCTCGTGGCGCACTGCTTGGCGGCGGAGCCATGATTTTTCTCCTATGGTTGAAAGGCCACCAGAAATTACGCACCGGTATTCTGCTCATCATCATGTTGCCAATCGCCTTGGCCTTCATGCCCGAGCAATGGTTTGAAAGGATGGGCACCATTGATAACTACAATGAAGATGCATCCGCCATGGGACGAATCAATGCCTGGCATTTTGCATTCAATCTTGCAAAAGATAATTTCCTCGGAGGCGGCTTCAAAGTATTCACGCCAAAGATGTTCCTGATCTATGCACCTGAACCGCTGGATTTTCATGTCGCCCACAGCATATATTTTCAGGTTCTCGGAGACCATGGCTTCGTCGGTCTTGCACTATTTCTTCTCTTGATGGCATTTGCCTTGCGCACAGGTGCACGCATTCAGAAATTTTCCAAAGATAGGACAGACCTGAAATGGGCATTTAATCTGGCGGCAATGGCCCAGGTCAGCATCATCGGATATGCTGTCGGAGGTGCATTTCTTTCCATGCCTTACTATGATTTATATTATTATCTTATCGCGCTTTTGGTCTTGCTAGAAAAAGTGACTGTAACCCACGTTCCTCGAGACACGCTCTTATCGGCGCACCTAGCTCGAACCAACGTATAACGACAAGAATAACGATGGTAAAAGCAGCATGACGACCGCAAAAAAACACTCTCGACTAACGGAGCGGCTGCTGCGAGCCATCGGGGATCGGATCGCGGCAAACGACAAGGAAAAAGGCCGCCTTTGCATACTCAATTATCATCGCGTATTGGAACATCCAGATCCGTTGCTGGAGTCTGAACCGGACATCAATACTTTCCGCTGGCAAATGGAATTGCTTGCAGACTGTTTCCATGTCATGCCTTTGTACGATGCAGTACAGGCACTCAACAGCCAGCAACTGCCTCCCAGAGCGGTATGCATTACTTTTGACGACGGCTACAGATCTACGCACGATTTGGCGCTGCCGGTGCTTAAGTCATTGAATCTTCCTGCTACTGTTTTTGTCACAACCGGCTACCTGGACCACAGCAACATGTGGAATGACCGGATTATCGAAGCAATCCGTAATTTGCCAAATGGCCGCCTCGATCTGCGGGAAGTCGGATTAGATATCTATGTTCTCAAAACAATCGAGGACCGACGTTTCCTGGCGCATAAGCTTACGGATGATTCGAAATATTTCGCCCCCGATGCAAGACTTGAGGTTTCCCGAAAACTGGAGGAACTTGCCGGAAATGTTGTGATGGATAGCTTGATGCTGACGCCGGAAATGATCATATCGCTGGCAAGTAACGGCGTTGAAATAGGTGGGCATACCGTCACGCATCCGATACTCACCAGGCTGGGAAATGACGCAGCACGTCAAGAAATTGTAGAAGGCAAGCTGCATCTTGAGCATATCACTGGCCAACCAGTTCGTTTATTCGCCTATCCTAACGGGAAGTCCGGTATGGACTTTGACGACCGCCATGTTCAAATGGCCAAGGAGGCAGGTTTTGTAGCGGGTTTTACAACGGCCATTGGTGCGGCAACGTCAAAACACGAGCAGTTTCAAATTCCTCGCAGCCGGCCTTGGGAAACGTCTCCTCTTTTTTTCGGGCTGCGCTTGCTGCGTTGGCTGGCCGGCAGGTCTACATGAAACAATTTTTATTATGATCAGCCCAAAGCGATCCATCGGCATATCCTTTGCAGGGCAATATTTGGAATTGATTATTCATTTCCTGGCCGTGCTTGTCCTGGCGCGTATTTTGTCGCCCGAAGATATTGGCACTTATTCGGTGGCTGCATTTCTTATGGCCTTGCTCCACACTTTTCGAGATTTCGGTGTGGTCCAGTACCTCATACAGGAACAAGACTTAACTTCTCAAAAAATCCGTTCGTGTATGGGTGTGGCGATTATGCTGGCACTGACGGTAGCAACGGTGCTGTTGGTTAGCAGCGGCCTGATTGCCCGCTTTTATGACAATCCGGCTATAGAAAGGATCCTCTGGGTGATGGCAGGCAGCTTTGCTGTTTCGCCTTTTGGCTCAGTGTTGGGAGGTTTGTTCCGGCGTGAAATGCAGCTCAAGAAAATATTTTTCGTCAGAATCAGCAGCACGCTTTGTCATGTAGCCGTTGCAATTAGTTGTGCCATGCACGGATATGGTGCACTCAGCCTGGCTTGGGCAAATTTTGCCGGCATTCTTTCCTATGGCATTGCTGCCAACCTGATGCGCAATAAGGGCACTCCCTGGCTTCCTCGGTTCACCAATATCAAAACTATTCTCTCGTTCGGCAGCATCGCTGCAGTAGGCAATGCCGCCAATACGGCCGGCACCAACGTGCCCGACCTAATCGTCGGCAAAGTAATGGACATGGCTGCCGTCGGTTATCTCAGTCGGGCCAACGGCCTAGTCCAGCTTTTCACCAGGTTTTTAACTGACGCGCTCTTGCCATTGATTCTGCCCTACTATGCACAAATTCGGCGCCAAGGTGATAACCTCGCCGAACATTATCAGTTATCGGTGGTGTACCTCACTGCACTGGCCTGGCCGTTTTTTGCGGCCATGATGCTGATGTCTTATCCAATCGTACGCACGCTTTACGGAACTCAATGGGATGCCTCCGTGCCGCTGGTCGAGCTGCTTTCTATTGCCGGCGCGGTGTCCTCCATCTCGATGTTTGCCGGTCATGTAATGGTCGCTAACGGCCAGGTGCGCAATGCAACGATTTCCCAATTGCTTTCGCTGCCATTTCGCGTGGCCACTGTGTATATCGCGTCGCGTTATGGCTTGTTGGCGACTGCAATTGCACTCATCTTTTCCGAGTGCCTGACGCTTGGCATCGTCTCGCATTTTGTATACAAGACAATCGACATCGGACTCGGAACACTCTTGCTGGCATGCAGAAAAAGTGTTGTGGTTGCTCTCTGTACTGCTGTCGTACCACTTGCAGTTCGTATACTTTGGGATGGCGAAAAAGAGCAGCCGTGGATTCCACTTGCCATCGGCATTGCCGGCGCGGGACTCGGGTGGATCATCGGCGTATTTGTCGTCAGCCATCCACTGAAAAATCACCTGTTGTCTCTGCGCCGACCAGCGTCGGTGTAGTTTGCACTATCGATCTGAAGATCAGAGTCAACCATGGTTTCGGGCAATCGATCTGGCAACTTAGTGGATAACTTGCGATGTTACGTGTCAGCTTCCTCCAATACAACACGTTAGGGATATACAGTGGACTGGCTGACGAAAAGATTTGAGTTATCCCGTGTGGGCAGCGCGCCCAACGTGCGGCCGATGGAAGGTCTGCGAGGCTTTGCTGTATTCCTTGTTTTTCTGGTTCACTTCGTAACCCTGGCAAATCCGTGGATAGCCGACAATCCGTTTTTGTTGACGCTCACAAAGTCACTTCATACGATTGGGAATAGTGGCGTAGATATGTTTTTTGTTCTCAGTGGCTATCTTATTTATGGCTCATTAATTTCTCGCCGCCAGCAGTTTCTTCAGTTTATGGTGAGACGTGTTGAGCGCATTTATCCTGCCTTCACTGCAGTATTTGCGATTTATCTCATCCTGTCATTTGCTTTTCCCGCTGAAAACAAAATTCCTGGTACCGGAGCCGAAGCAAGTATTTATCTGCTTCAGAATTTCTTTCTTTTGCCCGGCATTTTTCCAGTCGAGCCTATGATCACGGTGGCATGGTCGCTGAGTTATGAAGTGTTTTATTACCTGATCATTCCACTGTTCATCACCTTATTCCGGTTACGCGATCGCAGTGCTATTTTGCGTACCGTCTGTTTTTCGATCGTAGCTTTTTTAATCGCACTTTACTGTAGCGTCAATGGCGGGCATATCCGACTCATCATGTTCATATCAGGTATTGTTCTTTACGAAGCAATGAATAGTCATCGTATCCGTACGCCAAACAGCCTTACCGGTTTTCTGGCTCTGGTCATCGGTTTGCTGTGTACATTGCTTCCCCTGGAAGGAAATGACGCCGTCGTTCTGAAGGTCGGAATACTTTTCGTGACGTTGATCGTCCTTTGTTTAGCCTGCTTTCGTAATCCCTCTGCCTTGCTGGCTCGCTCGTTTTCGTGGACCCCGTTGCGCTGGCTGGGGAACATGAGTTACTCCTATTACTTGCTCCATGGATTGGCACTTAAAGCAGGGTTCCTAGTACTCGGCGTTGTGCTACCTGTCGCAAGCTATGGCTCTTGGCTATTCTGGACTTTGCTGCCGCCAATGTTTTTTTTGACACTTATTCCAACAGCAGCACTTTTTCTTTTGATTGAACGGCCATTATCACTTGATCCTCATGGGACAAACCGCAGTCTATTTAAGTTGGGTTCTGCTAACAGAAAATTCAAGTCGGACCAGGATCTTCCGACAAGCTTACCTTGAATATTGAATACGGCAATCCGTATCTGTTTGCGTTTTACTTCGAAGTTCAATTGCTGAACACAGTCAAGACTAACGTTCTGCCTTAGCAGTAGCTGGCTTTGTTGGATAGCGGTTATCCAGCACACGTCGCAGGAACTGCCCGAGCGGTCGCTCGGTGAAAGCATGAATTGCCCAGCTGAATGCGAACACAGCGATCAACATCAGTGTCATAGCCAATGGTACGTTGTTCCATGACTGACGAAATTGCTCGAAAATCATGTAGCCAAAATTCTGATGGATGACATAAACCGGATAGGTCAAAACACCCGAAAAATAGGTGATAAGCGAGGCCCGCATCTGAAACCGGTTTAAAGCAATTAACCCGAACACAAAAAATATGGCTGTTATCATACCGGCGACAACCGACATCTCAATGAGCGCATTTCCGGTGGATTGACTGTGGCGCTGCCCATCCGACAGGCCATACACTAACGCCAATATGAAGGCAACAGCAAGCAGGCAGAGTCTTGCGGAAGTGATGCCACGAGTTCGTATCAGGTAAAAGACACCACCAGCAACGAAGAACGGTGCCCACTTGGCATTCAACCAGAATTCGATTGGCCACATCGGCCGTACAGCATTGATTGCGCTGATTAACAACCAGCCAGCCAGTAGCCATTGTAGATGGCCCATCAAGCCCAAACGAAGTGCTACCCAGACAAAGATATAGAAATGCAGTTCGTAGGCAAGCGACCAGTAAGCCCCATCTACGTATGGTACGTTGAACCAGTGGGCAAGCATGGTCAAGTTGATTAGATAATCCTGAAAAGAGACGGGAAAACGGGTATCTCCAAGGATCCAGGCTGTGCCTGCTGTAAGCGTTGCTGCTACCCAAAGTGCGGGGTACAGACGAGCGGCACGTGATGCGAAGAAGCTACGTGGCGTAGCATCTTGTGCCGACATTAGAATCACAAAGCCGCTGATCACGAAAAAAAGGTGAACTCCCAGGTATCCGTAGCGGGCAACGGACGCGAGCGCAGGGTAGTCGATACCCTGCATCCAGTGGGCCTTCGGCCCGAACGAGAGATAATGAAATGCCAAAACACTGAGACATGCAATCCCTCGCAGCAAGTCAATTTCATTGAAGCGTAGTGGCTGGAGTTTCATTGGCAGTCTCCATGCGCGTTTGGTTGCGGCTGGCTTAATACACAATTGATTAATACTGCAAGCTGAGTGTATCCAGCAGCAGTCAGATGAACACCGTCAGACAGTGCATAATTCTGCCGCAGTGAGCCGCTCGCGTCAGCCAGGCTTTCAATGTCAACGAATATACAGCGCGCTCTATTTGAACAATGACGGGCCAATAACTGATTTGCTTCTTGAGTGGATCGGTTTTCGACATCCTCGGCTTGACGCAAAGGAGGTATGCCGACGAGTGCCACCGGCGTTGTCATAGGTATCTGGTCCAGCACCCTAGCCACTGACATAGCCATTGCCTGTGGTGCCCTGCCCTGTGCAAGATCATTGCGTCCGGTGAGCAAAACGATCTGTTTGACCCTTTCTACGGAAGTGTAGTCGGTAATACGTTCGGCAAGCTGTTCTGCAGTTTCACCGGCGATGGCAAAGTTCACTCCAACCCCTTTTAGCATTGAAGTCGGAAAGCTGTGCAAATGGCTGTCACCCAGGAGTAGCGTACTCTGATTATCAATCAATGCATCTCCACGGTTATAGATTGCTCGCAACGTTGTCTCAAGCCGTGCCTGCCCGGAAAATGGCATCCCGAATCGCCAATTGAACGAATCCGATATTGCAAAGTAAAGTAGTGGAGACAAAACAAAGACCAATGTAGAAAGCAGCATCCCGGCGAGCAGTAAGCATGTTCCCCATAGCCATGCCTTCGTGCGGGTTAAACCAAAATGTTTTAATTGAGTACTCAATCTGCGTTCCTACGTCTTTAGTATGCGAACCAGTTGGTATTCTGCCGCGACTTCAGATTTGAAGACTACCAACTTATAAATTATTAAAAATGCCGGAATCGGCAGGTCGAATATGAGGTTTATTTATTCATCAAAAATGATCAGATCGTCAGGGGATTTCTGGGGATCCGTACACCAATTCCTGATAAGCCTAGTCGCGGGCTTCTCGACTACCCGGGTCGAAAATTTGAAAAGAAACTGTCATTATGCGAGAACTCTCACTGCCGCGCATCAGCTGTAGGCAGCTTAGAACCTGTGATGCATTTTCATGCTATTGCTTATCACCAGAACGATCGAAACGAATAGCCTGGATATGGGTGCCGCCAGTCAGTCGGACCACTTCCTCAAAAAGTCGCGGATTTGCTGTTAGACAGGCCGCTCTTTCGCGTGCGATGCGTGCTCGATTTGCCGCATCGTTAGCTTGGCTGAGCGCTACGCCCCATTCGCCTTCGGCGTCCGAACCAAATAGCCGATCAATTACCAGATTACCAAGCTCACGTTTGAAATGACCTGCTTCCCAATACCATTGGGTGTTTCTATGTTTTTCATCCCGGCCCGGAATGGCTTCACACTGATAGCGCGAATAGCCGCTGAAGTCCCATAATGTCACTTTACTGTTGGGATACTTTTGTTGGATTGCAGTGATATCACCGATGAGAATAGTTTTCCAACGCTCAAATGATGGCCACAAGTCAGCCTGTTCAAACATGGCAAGAATTTGTGCATGGTAAGGATAAATAACCAAGTGTATTTCGGTGCCATCGATTGCCGCTGCCGAAAGAATGGCATCCAGCTGATCGCGCCCTTGGAATTGTTCGCCGGCTGCTGCAGAGTCACGCCGCTTGCGTGCGTACGTCTTGGCATTTTCGATGGCACGCTGTCGAAACAAAGCATAGTATCCCTGCTCGCGCGCATATTTCTGATACTCATGCAGTGGATTAAGTCCACGCGAGGTCATCGTTTCCGCTTCTTGAGCATGCTGGATTTTCAGCGTTTTTATTGCATCAGCCACCGAATTCAGAGAAAAAATTGTATCGAATTTCCATTTCAAGCCGTCGGCGGCATGGCTGCCAGAATTATTTTCAATAGCAGGTTTGGGTGCGCCCCCCAGAAAATCAAGAAAATCCAGACCAAGTACGATCACAGCCGCCTTTTGCCCCTGCTTACGCAGATAATCGAATTCCCGGCGTGCGGTAGAGACATTTGTTCCGGCCAAGGCCAGGTTATACACGGAGAGTCGTTTTGCTGAGAAGATTGGATGTTCCGGGTCGAATCCGACCTCGGCGCGTGAATTCCCCAAGATAAATGCATTGGCGTTCATCGCTTTTGCACCTGTCAATTTAATTTCTTCCCGATAGCGATCAGGCGCCGGCTTGGTTTGGTTAAAGCCGCTAACTTCCAACACTTGATGAATCCTGTATGGATCCACGATGACCACCAATGTGACTGCGCCGATCACACCACCTGCGATAACTAATCCGCACCAAACAAGAAAACGGAAAAAATCCTGATCGTGAGCCATATTAGAACTGAAAATAAAGAAAATCGGTCGGGCGACTTAATGACAACATGCTTAATAGAACGAGAACACCGAGGTAACATGCCCACTGTACGTTGGGCCGCCAAGCAATATAGGACTGAGCAACTGTTCCGGGAACGTAGTCCAGGGCCGGCGTAAAACGTCCCATGATTTCCTGTGTATTAGGTAATAAAAATGTCACGGCACCCGCTGCGATGATCCATGCATAAGTCTGCACGAACTGGGTGCCGCCACCGAGGTAAAAGTTCACGCCCCAGCGTTCCAGGATGGCCCTTCCACTGCCTAAATGCACGCCGATCGATTCTGGCAAACCCATTCCGTTTACACCCAACATTCCATAAACCATTTCCATCGCCCGGCCGAAATCCGTCGCCCGAAAAAATACCCATGCGAAGCACACTGCGATGAACGTCAGCGCGACGCCCAGGAAGGTCCAGCTGCGGCTCTGGCGAGGAAAACCCACGCGTGCCGCGAACGCTTGCCATGTATGGTTGATCATCAAGTAAGCGCCATGCAAACCGCCCCAGATAATGAAGTTCCATCCTGCACCATGCCACAGTCCTCCCAGTACCATCGTAGCTATCAAATTCGCGTAGCGCCTGATCGGCCCTTTACGGTTGCCACCAAGGGCAATGTACAGGTAATCGCGCAAGAAGCGCGACAGTGTCATGTGCCAGCGCCGCCAGAACTCGATTATATTAGCGGCTTTATAAGGCGAGTTGAAATTGAGTGGCAACCTGATTCCGAATACTCGCGACAGGCCGATCGCCATATCTGAATATCCGGAGAAATCAAAATACAATTGCAATGCATAAGCTAGCGTTCCACCCCAGGCAAGCAGGAGTGATGGCGAATCGGTTTGATCGAATACAAACGAGGCATGCGGCGCAAGATTGTCGGCAATGAGTACTTTTTTTGCCAGGCCGATGGCGAAGATCGTCATCCCGATTGCAAAATTCCTTGCCGAGAACCGATAGTTTTCCGGATCATCGAATTGCGGCATCATCTCCTTGTGATGCAGCACCGGGCCGGCAATCAGATGCGGAAAATACGTCACAAACAAGACGTAATGCACGAACCGGTATTCGCGAACCTTGCCTTGGTATGTATCTACCAAAAAGGCAATTTGCGTAAAGGTAAAAAATGAAATACCAATCGGCAGAATAATGTTCAGCAGCGGCCACTCTACGCCGGTAACAGCATCGACAGTAGCAATAAAAAAATCGGCATATTTAAAATAGCCAAGTAGTGCCAGATTTGCGATCAGGGCGAAAATCAGCCATCGTTTCCGTACTGGTTGACTGGCATGCGAGATTTGCCATCCAGTCCAGTAATTGAACAAGATCGAGCTCAACAGCAGCGGAACATAGGCCAAACTCCACCAGCCATAAAAGACTAATGATGCAAGTGTGAGCCACCCTGCTGCGAGCACATGACTTCTGCGTGCGAAGGAAAAAAATCCTACCACTGCTATCGGAAAAAAAAGAAACAGGAATTGGTAGGAATTAAAAAGCATCGCTATTCCCGCACACGCCAGATGGAAAATATCTCATGTTTCCGCCATCATCAGATGACGGAAACAGCTACAAAGCAAGCCAGAATGATACGCAGGCGTATTGACTACGGTCTTGGCACGATAGCCCACTGGGGTTCAGCCGAGTAATTCGGTTTGATGGGACGGTTAATGAAGATGCTCCACGCCGTTTGGGCGTTCGGGATGCCGGAATTGGCAGCCACTGCCAGCGCCGG
>JAKFFK010000057.1:0-21504 GCA_036675285.1 Paucimonas sp.
TGCCGCTGTCAGTGCTGACAGCCAATACCACCTATGACGTGCAATTCATCGGCAGCATCGATGGCATTGCCGCAACCCGCGTCTGGTCGTTTACTACCCGCTGACAAATCGGTACGGACTGGCAGCGGCAGCCGCAGCGGGCAAGCTTGCATCAGGATGCCTTATTTCCCCGCGCCGCCCAATCAGGCAGCCGCTGTGCACCGGCCAACAAACATGCACAGCGTGCAGCCATAGCAGGCAACGTCAAGCCACAAAAGCGCATGCAGCGCCACCACATTAATACTCAGAGATAAGCAATCCAGCGCTACCGAATCTCGGCTTTGATTCACAGGGAAAATAGTCCAGCACACTGGCGTCAGTGCGCACGCCATCGTCAATCGACTCTTGTCATGTTGTATGCGTCCATGAAGACAATGCTGATTTGCATTGCCGCACGATTTTTTCAATTGTCTTTGAGGCAGCGCAATCTTGTCTTGCCTGCCGCTGGCATTTGCGCCAAAAAACCTGAAGATGAAATTAACTATTCTTATCGTCGTCATGGGACGACATGACATGCATCCTTGGCATATCTGCTTGTATTGACGATTGAGCATCGTTCGTAATATCCAGCAACACTGACCGGCGTCGGCCACCGCAACATTGCATGTCATTTCCAGACGTATCGGCCAAAGGAAATCATCATGTCTCGCTATACATTCACCGGCAGTGTCGCAGTGATCGGCGCACTGCTGGCAGTATCCGTCTACAGTGCCCGCCAGCCGGTCGCCCAGGAGATTGACCCTGCCCTTTTGATCGGCATCGGTGCACCTGTTTGCGGGCAAGCCGGCAGCGCGGCCATCGACCGCAAACTGCTCTTCAAGATTGCTGCCGTCACCAACGAACTCAAGCCGCTGGGTCAGTTGCCAAAGGCCGAACCGGGCCAGCCGCAGGCCGACAGCGATCCACCGTTGTGGGACAACCTGGGAACGCTGCGCTACCGCATCACCAAAGTCAAGCCGATGGCGCAGCAGTACTTCAATCAGGGCTTGCGTCTGACCTATGCATTCAACCACGAGGAAGCGATCCGCGCCTATCGCAAGGCACAGCGCATCGATCCGCAATGCGCAATGTGCTACTGGGGCGAAGCGCTGGCGCTGGGGCCGAATATCAACCTGCCGATGGATGCTGCGGCGAATGAACCCGCCATGGCTGCCGTCGCGCGCGCGCAAGCGCTGAAATCGCGTGCCAGTCCGCGTGAACAGGCATTGATCGATGCGCTGGCAAAACGCTATTCGAGCGACCCACAGGCAGAACGCGCTGCGCTGGACGCCGCCTATGCCGATGCGATGGGCAAGGTGCATCGGCGTTACCGCAGCGACCAGGATATCGCGGTGCTGTATGCCGAATCGCTGATGGACTTGTCGCCCTGGGATTACTGGGATGCCGGCGGCACTAAACCGAAAGGCAGGACGGCGGAACTGGTCGCCACGCTGGAACGGGTATTGAAAGCCAATCCGAATCATCCGGGTGCGATTCACTACTATATCCACACGGTGGAAGCATCTACCGATCCGCAGCGCGCCGAGCCTTACGCCGAGCGCCTGGGCCGGCTAGTGCCGGGTGCCGGCCACCTGGTGCACATGCCGGCGCACATCTATTATCGGGTCGGTCGCTACCAGGATTCGCTGGCGGCCAACAAGCAGGCGGTCGCCGTCGACGAAGCCTATATCGCCGCGCAAAACCCGCAAGGCGTTTATCCGCAAGGCTATTACCCGCACAACGTGCATTTCGTGATGGTCTCGGCGCAGATGGCCGGCGATGGCGACGCCGCCATCAAGGCAGCCGACAAGCTCGCGGCGATCGTCACCGACGACACAGCACGCCAGTTTGCCACTGCGCAGCCGGTCAAGGTGGCGCCGTATTTCGCCCATGCCCAGTTCAGCAAACCCGACACCATCCTGGCGCTGCCAGCGCCGAGTGCCGACTTGCCGTATGTGGCGGCGCTATGGCACTATGCGCGCGGCATCGCTTTTGCCGCACGCAATGAATCCGAGCGCGCGCGCGAAGAATCGGCCGCCATTGGCCGTCTGCTCCAGTCCGGCGATTTCACCAACCTGACCGATGCGCTGATTCCGGCCAGGGAAGTCCTGCAAATCTCGCAGCATGTGGTGAACGCCCGCATTGCCCAGGCAAGCGGCGACCTGTCCAGTGCCATCAGCCAGCTCGAGCAAGCGGTGGTTCTGGAAGACCAGTTGTCTTACATGGAACCGCCCTACTGGTATTACCCGGTACGCCAATCGCTCGGGGCCATGCGGCTGATGAATGGCGATATCGATGGCGCCGAACAGGCGTTTCGGGCCAGCCTGATGAAGGCGCCCAACAATGGCTGGTCCCTGTATGGACTGGCCGAGGTGTACAAGAAACGTGGCGATACCAAACGCGCGGCCGCTGCTGAAAAGCTGCTGACCAAAAGCTGGGCCGGCAAACCTGAGCAACTGGCGCTGGCGCGCCTGTAGCCGCTGCGGCCGCAGACGACAGCGCACCGAAATGAGCTTGCGGCCTGGTTGATGAAATTTTGCCACCGGCAGTCGCCATCTATTGACAACAGCCCCAGGCCACTGAGCGCTGATTGCCAGGCTTGCAATTGAAACCCGCAAGAGCCCGGTCGGGTTTTTGCGGGCACGGATATGCGGCACTTTTTTAAAATTCCCGAGTCTGAACCTGCGCAGCGTTTTTTCTGGGCCTTCATTCTGCTCTCGACAAGATTGTCGATTGCACTGCATGCTCCCCCAACACGATGAAGGCGACTGCGTCATTTCATATTAAATGTTCAAGGAATATCTTCATGAGCGCAGCACCTTTGCCCTCCCACATGCCGTTCGATACCGCCTCCATCATGGGCGGCCTGTACGGTGATGGCATCATCGGCTGCAAGGGCGCTTTCACGCGCGCCTGGGTGCAGCAACTGCGCGAGGATATCGATGGGCTGTTTGCCGAGGCGCTGGCGCAGCCGGGCGGCGCGCTGGAGCGCGGGCCGCACCGCCATTATGTCGAGGTGCATCCCGAGCGCCTGCAGGGCTTTGTCGATATCGCTACCCATCCCTGGGTGGTGGCTGTGTGCGAAGCGGTGCTGGGACCGGATTACCAGGTCGTCGAAGCCGGTTTCGACGTGCCGGGTCCGGGTGCTCTGCATCAGCCGTGGCATCGCGATTTCCCGATTCCGGCCCAGACGCTCACAGGTCGGCGCCTGAATTCGCTGGCCTTCAACATCACCACGGTCGATGTGACAGAAGACATGGGGCCATTCGAAATCGCACCCGGCACGCAATGGGATGATCTGGCCGGCATGGACCCGATGTTCCCGTCGCAATCGCTGTATCCGCGCTATGAAGCGCGGCGCCAGCGCAAATTGCCGCAGATGGGCGACATTTCGGCACGCTCGGCGCTGACCATCCATCGCGGCACCGCCAACCGCTCCGCCAAGTCGCGCCCGGTATTCGTGCTCGGCGTGGATGCGCCGGATGCCGGTAACGCCGCCAGGCATGACCTGCAAATCACCTCGGCCTATGCCGCCAGCCTGGCACCGCAGCTGCGCCGCCATCTGGCCTGCCGTGTGGTCGATACGCTGGAGCCGATCGTGCAGGCGCATACCATCGCAGGCTTGCTGATGGGTGTGCCTGGCTGAAAACCGGACTTGCCGGGCACCAGCACATGCTGTCGCTGTTTTATCTTTTCTTTAAAACGCTTCCAGTGACGCACGTCACAAGCCATGACCGGATAAGTCATGTTTAATGGCAATTATTGGGTCGCACTGTTGCGGTTTAGCTCACAGACGCGATTTCTTCACATCCAGTTATGCTAGGATGAAATATTGCTCTTAACATATCTTCTACGTGAGAGCGCTTGCCAGTTAAAGGAATTGCCATGGAACGTTTTGGAGAAGCCGAAGACCCCCGCCGCAGAATGTTGATTCAAGGCCTTACTGCCGGCATATTTTGCTCGACCCTGTCGGCCAGCGATGCCTTCGCCCAAAACGTGCTGGGCAGCAGGCCAGGCAAGCTTGCTGATGGCAAATCCATCTATCGCCTGTCGGGCAAGGTGACCGTGAACGGCAAGGATGCCACGCTCAACACCTTCATTAATCCAACCGACAGTATCCAGACCGGCGCCAACAGTGAAATCGTGTTTGTGGTCGGCGGCAATGCCATGATCTTGCGCAGCGACAGCCGGCTTGATTTGTCCGGCGAAAAGAAGGAAAACGGCTCCATGCTGGTGTCCGCCATGCGCCTGCTTTCAGGCAAGATCCTGTCGGTATCGCGCAACCAGCCGACTACCTTGAAGACGCCTACCGCCACCATCGGCATTCGCGGCACCGGCTGGTACATGGAAGCCGACCCGGAACTGACCTATTTCTGCACCTGCTATGGCGTGACTGATATCGCGTCGAGCAGCGACCCTTCCAGCCGCGAAACCGTGGCTGCGACCCATCACGACAAGCCGCTGTATATCACCGCCGGCGGCCAGTCCGGCAAGAATATCCAGCGCGCCGGCTTCAAGAACCACACCGATCAGGAACTGATGCTGATTGAAACCCTGGTCGGACGCACTACGCCGTTTGTCTTTCCAGGCAATAGTTACGACAGCCAGCGCCGCAGCTATTGATTGTTCACCATAGAAATAAAAGAGCCACGCATTGCGTGGCTCTTTTATTTTTCACCGATCCGCAGATAGTCTGAAGCGACAGGCAGCCTGCCGCGTCCGTCTTATTGCGGCGCGCCGTTCAGGATCCAGTTCAGGAACAGGTCATAATTAGCGCGGTCCACATGTCCCGGCGGCAAACTGGCATCGGTGTTGAACCCGGTTCTCAAGCCGCCATAATGATTATGACCAGAAGGTTTGCGAAGCAATGGGCTGGCGACGATATCGGTGAAATTAATACGCCCACGCAATTCCTTGTAAAACCATGCATCATCAGTTGCATCAATGGTGCCGTCGGCGTTGCGATCGGTATTTGTATAGAAAATCGGCGGCTGTCCGGTACCGGACACAGTGGAAGTGTGGCAAGTCGTACAGCCTGCACTCACGCTTTGCAACACGGTCTTGATATCGGCGAAACGGATCGTCGATGGCTCCGGCGACAAACCATTGTTTACCACCAGCGTCAGCGCAGCAGGGGTGCTTTGCGTGCTGCCGTTGCCGGCCACCAGTTGCAGGATATACGTGCCATCTGCGGTTGCGGTAAAGCTCGGCGTGGCAGAGGTCGGATTAGACAAGGATCCGGCATTGCCCGGATTGGTCGTGATCGACCATGCATAAGTCGACGCATACAGGCTGTTGCTTGCCGATAGCGTGAGCGGCCCCCTGCGGATGGTGCGGTTCGGCCCCGGCTCCGCAATCGGGCGCCCGGGACGGAGTACCGCACCACTGCCATCCCGCATTGAATAACCCTGGCTTTCCAGCCAGGTTGCAAGCTCATTCGGTGCTGTGGATGCCCAGAAATGATCGGATACGATCCTGGCCAGCGGCATGTTGCCACGGTCAAAGACATGCGCCTTGATCCGGTCGGAATAGCTCTGAAATTTTGCATACGACATGAAATCCTGACCGTCAGCCGGGTCATTCCCGGCCAGAGGCGCTTGAATGGTGCCGCGCAAACGGTGGCACGTCATGCATGCCTGTTGCGCGACATTGCGAAATAGCGTGGTCTGGCCGGCAGTGACCCAATCGGCCGGCACATAATTGGTAGCGGAAAAGCTTGTGTTCGGCAACCCATCGCCGCCATAGGCCGCCTTCAGCATCGCCGCAGCGGTGCCTTGCCATTCATTGAGACCGGCCGCCGGCCGGCACGCATCCTCCGGCGCCGTCGACGCCGCCGGCAACGGATAAGTGCACAGGATCATCTTGTTCATCGTCTTCATCACCGGCTCCAGCTCGGCGCGCGTGAAGCCCGGCGTCGAGGCGAAATCGAAGCTATCGAGATTGAACATTTGCATGCGCGCCTGCACGTCGCCGCGATGCTGCGATACCGAGTTTTGCACCAGCGGGAACAGCTGCTTGCCATCAACACCGGCCGGGGTCAATGGATCGCCGCGGCCGCCATGGCAGTTGATGCAAATGCCAGGCATCGCCTTGGCGCCGCGACCATCGAGGTTTGCCATCAACAGGCGCTGGCCAGTGGTCGGATTGAACGTATAGAATTTGACAAAAGGGGCGCCGCCATTCGGCCCGGGGCTAAATTCGATGGCATTGGAGCCGACGTGCCAAAGGTTGTCCAGCCGGGTGCCGCTTTCAGCGCCGCCCTGGGCAGCGGCGATCGCCGCATCCAGGTTCATCGGGGTGTAGGTGTAACCTTCGCCGGCATTGACCAGGTAGTTTTCAACGAACATGGCAATCGTGCCGTCCGAATTTTGCCGCGCTGTCATGCGCCGGCCATAACCCAGGTCGTGCATGTCGCCGAATGTTGCCCGCACTTCTCCCAATGTGCCAGGCGTGGTGCCAAACCCGTTGGCGGCCTTCCACTTGGCCAGCGTGTCCTTGGCATTGGCGGGATCGATCGCCGCGTAATAAGCCTGCGCATAGGTTTCCGTATTCATTTCCAGCGTGCCGTCATCCAGCTTTTGCGGGTTCGGAAACAGCAGGAACATATTCGGCCCGGAAAACGCCTGCGGCACAATCGGCACCCCCGGCGATACCGTGCTTTCACCGCCACCGCCGCCACCACAGGACGCCAGCAGCACGGAGAGCGCAATCGATGCGGCGCAGGCAAAAGAAAATCGGATATTCACATTGACACCTTTTAGAAACTGGTCAGGTACATGATGGAAACCTGGTTGACGATATAGCGCGGCCGGGCCATCCCTGGAATCCCGGTGGAAGCGTCCGGAGTCGAACGGACGCGCCGCCAGGAAAAGTCGAACGAATCCTTGGTGCCGAGCGCATAGTTGTAGCCAAGCGTGACGATCATGGTGCTGCCGTCGAACCGGTAGGCATAAAAACCGTTGCGGGCGAATGCGCGATCCGGCGCAAACATCTTTGAAATATTGATGTTGGCCAGCGTATGGGTGCCGCTTGAAACGATGTCGCCGGCGCGGTATTCGCCGCCGAAGTACAGCGTGCCGGCCGGCGTCGCGGCATAGTCAAGATTGAAGCGCGCCGCATAGTCATGGCCATCGAACACGTCGCTCTTGCCAAAACGATCGTTTCGCGCGACCGCGCCGAACAGGCTGATGCGGTCGGTCAGCGCCTGGCGCAGATTCACACCGAACGAGGTGCGCACACCGTCGCGCTGATCCGATTCATAATTGGCTGCAGACAGGTTGCCGAACAATCCCCAGATCGGCGTATCGAAGTCGCCCGACGCACGGTACTGCCATTCGGCGTCGCCGCCGATGCTGAGATTGTCAAGGCTGGCATAAGTCTGGAAGCGTTCGGCGCCGACAAAGCCGTTCAGAAACAGGCGCGTCTTTTCGCCGGTCGGCACCAGCATGCTCTTGGAGAGATTCACGCTGTAGACCTTGTCCTGCAAGACATCGGCCGCAGCACTGGCGCGATTGATATTGTCATCCCACATGCCGCCGGCGTCGATCTTGATGCCGAGCGAGCTGGCATTGAATGCCGACGACGCCAGCAGCGACGCGCTGCGCCCATCCAGGTCCTTGACCAGCTTGAACAATACCGCCTGGACGTTTTCCTGGCCCGACGAACGCTGCAGCTGGTAATCCAGGCTCAGCGTCAGGCCGCGCCCCAGCAACAGGTCGCTGCCCACGCCGAGCACCAGCGAATGGCGGCGCTGCGCATTGCCCGGCAAGGCATAGGTCGGGCCACCGACCAGATCGGCATATGACAAAGTTGCCCGGTCCTCGCCCTTGAATTCATGCTGGTATTCGACGCGCATGCGCGGCAGCACCCAGCCGAAACGCGACTCGTGCGCCGATTCGGCGCGCACGCCGGCGGCCAGCTGCACGCTCGGAATATCCTGGCGGCCATAAGTCAATGCATACGCGCCGGCACCATTTTCGGTGACCGCATGCAGCCGGTGCTGAGTCAGGTCGAGACGGCTATATGGCGATAAGCGCAAGCCCTGTACCTGTAACTCATAACCTGCTGTCAGCGACGCAAAAATGAAGTCGCCCGAGCGTTCGCTGCGGGTGAAATCGTTGACTGGCGCCACATAACGCTCGGTCTTGTAGTCGAGCTGGCCATAGCCGACGATGCCATCGACATAAGTATTCTCGGTCGGCTGATAGCTGGCATAGGCAGCCACCGTGGTGCTCTTGCCGCGGCTGTTGGTGCCATCGATGCCGATCTCGGTGGTGTCGCGGCCATAGCCGACGCCGGCGCCCACCACCAGTTGGTCATTGATGCGCCGATCGGCGCCGACGCTGACGCCATCGGTGGAAAAGCTGTGGCCGGTACTGGTATTCGGGTTGCTTGAACCGAAGCGGATGCCGCCGCCAACCCAGACCTCAATGCCATCGCCGGCAGCCGACGGATCGCCGCTGCCATTGACAGCCGACAAATTCAGGGAAGAGCCTTGCGCCGCATTCGCCGCCAGCGTCAATGCCTTGCCAAGCGCGGCGGCCTGCGACACATTGCCGCCGGCGGCGGAAATCGCCGATGCCACTGTCACCAGTGCAGCAGCCGGTGTCACCGCGGCGGTCTGATGCAAGCCGGCCGCAGGGTCAGTCGTCAGCGAAGCACCCGGCTGATAAGCCGCGCCGGTGGCGCGGCCGATTGCGGCTTGCGCCGGCTGTTGCTGATCGTAATAAGCGCCACTACTGGTCGCGCGAATTGCGCCCGGCTTCGCACTCAGGCCGGCACTGCTTGTAGCGCCTGTGCCGCTATCGGTATCATTGTCTGTTCCCAACGGGCGACGATGCAACGATTCCATGCGGCCCTGGAAATTGGAAATCTGCGCTCGCGAAAAACGCCTGGCAGCGTCAACCTGCGCCCGTACCATGCCGGTGACAGCAGGATCGAGTGTCGGGTCTGGACGTCCGGTGACGGTCACGCTGACGACAGCCGCAGCCGAGGCGCCGGCGTTGCCGTAAGCAACATACGAAAACGCGTCAACGCCAAAGTAATTGTTGACCGGCGTGAAGCTCACCTTGGTGCCATTGACGGTGACCGTGCCGTGCGCCGGATTGGCGGCAATCGACACGCCGGTGAGCGAGGAACCGGTAATGAATGGCGCCAGATCGAGCGTGGTTGCGGTATTCAATGGCACGGTCATGGTAGTGGCGCCGGCGGTCGGCGCCAAGGTGCTGACCGTGACACTAACGGTATACTCTGGCGACGTAAGCGCCGGGCCCGGGCCGGTCACGGTGTACTTAAAACTGTCTGGGCCGTTGTAACCCGCAGTCGGCGTATAGATAATCGATGCGCTGCCGGCCGCAGGCGTCGGCGCCGTGCCGTGAGCAGGGGCAGTCGTCACAGTCACCTGCGCATACTGCCCCTCAAGAAACAGCGGGATGGTGATCGGCGTATTGAACCCGGTGGTAGCCGTCACATCGGCGCCGGTCGGCGCCACATAGCCAATCGTAATCGTCAAGACTAAGCTGTCGCTACCGGCGGCATTAGTGGCAGAAATCGTCACCATCGAAATGCCGCCGCTGGCTGGTAGGCCGGAAATCAGGCCGGTCGCCGTATTGATGGCCAGCCCTGCCGGCAATCCGGTGGCGTTATAACTGGTCGGGCTGTTGGTGGCAGCGATCTGGTAACTGAATGCCTGGTTATAAGTGCCGCTGGCCGTGTTGATGCTGCTGATCACCGGCTGCGACAGCGCGATCGTGATCACCAGCGTCTCACTGTCGGTGGCGGTGGCATTAGTCGCGGAAATCGTCACGTTGAAAGTGCCGCTGGCAGTCGGCGTGCCGGAAATGACGCCGGACGTTGTATCGATGGCGAGGCCGGCCGGCAAACCGGTCGCATTGAAACTGCTTGGACTGTTGGTCGCGGTAATCTGGTAAGGCGTGAAAGCCACACCTGTCGAGCCACTGGCGCTCAGCGTGCTATTGATGACCGGGGCCGACAGGGCGATCGTGATCACCAGCGTCTCACTGTCGGAGGCAGTCGCATTGGTGGCGGAAATCGTCACATTGAAAATGCCGCTGGCTGTCGGCGTACCCGAAATGACGCCGGTGCCGGTATTGATGGCCAGCCCGCCCGGCAAGCCGGTCGCGTTATAGCTGGTCGGACTGTTGGTCGCGGTAATCGTGTACGGAGAGAATGCAACGCCGGTCGCACCGCTGGCTGTCAGACTGCTGTTGATCGACGGCGCCGACAGCGAAATGGTGATGACCAGCGTTTCACTGTCGGTACCGGTGGCATTGGTTGCGCTGATGGTGACATTGGACGTGCCATTGGCGCTCGGGGTCCCGGAAATCGCTCCGGTTCCCGGATTGATCGAGAGTCCCGCCGGCAAACCGCTTGCATTGAAGCTGGTCGGATTGCTGCTGGCCGTGATTTGATAAGCAAATGCGTTCGATGTAGAACCGCTTGCCGACAAACTGCTATTGATGACCGGCGCCGACAGGGCGATCGTGATCACCAGCGTCTCACTGTCGGAGGCAGTCGCATTGGTGGCGGAAATCGTCACGTTGAAAGTGCCGCTGGCTGTCGGCGTACCCGAAATGACGCCGGTGCCGGTATTGATGGCGAGCCCGCCCGGCAAGCCGGTCGCGTTATAGCTGGTCGGACTGTTGGTCGCGGTAATCGTGTAACTTGAAAATGCGACTGCTGTTGATCCGCTCGCCGTCAGCGAACTAGTAATCGACGGCGCCCCGAGCGAGATCGTAAACGTGACCGCCTTGCTGCCGGTGCCACCGGCGTTGGTGGCATTAACCGTGGCGTTATAGGTCCCCGGCGTACTCGGTGTTCCCGAAATGACGCCGGTACTAGCATTGATGGCCAAACCGGTTGGCAAGCCGGAGGCGCTGTAACTGGTGGGCGTATTGCTGGCAGTGACCGTGTAGATATTGGCATAGGCGGTGCCGGATGCGCCGTTTGCGGTGGCTGCGCTGGAGACCACCGGCACCGGCGGCGGATCGACGGTGATGCTGACCGTGCGGGAAACCGATGTGCCCCCCAGATTCGTGACGGTATAGGTCACGCTATCCGCGCCGACATAGCCAGGAGTCGGCGTGTACAAGATGGCCGTTTTGACGCTACCGGAAACGACGCTAACGCTGGAAGAGCGGCTGCCATTGCTCGGTACGGAAACCGTGATGCTTTGCGGCGTACCTACCGTGATATTGCTGCTCAGGTCAATTTCATAGGATGCCGAGTTGAACGGCACGCTTACCGATTTGGCAGTGGTGGTGGGTGTTACATACCAGCCGAAATAGGCGGACAGATTGTTGAGGTCGGTGGCGCTAAGCGTATTGGCGCCCGTGGCCGAAAACCGGCCCATGCCGGTAGTGCCACCAGGCGTCTCGGTGCCACCATAGTCATTCGCAATCGCGTTGGAAATCACGCTGGTATTGTTGGCTGCCAGCAGCCGGCCGCCTTCTGGTGGCGTAATATGGCATGCCATGCAGTACGGGCTGGCGGTATTAAAAAGTGTATTACCGGAATTCGGGTTACCCGCTGCCAGCGCCTGCGAACTCGCGGCCCATCCCAGCATCAATAACAGCATGCATGCCGTCACAATGCCAAGCATTTGCATACCAAGCCATCGCAAGCCCTTGGCTAAATTAGATGGCTTGCGAATCAAGCTGCCATTCGCGCACGCGCGAAAAAGCTCGTCTCCCGCCGAATCGAAAGAAAAAGGCATTGCCACTCCCTGGCATGGTTATACGTAGCATTTTCACGCTACTTTATTGATCTTTGGAATAATTTCGCGAGTGTAACATCCGAGTGTTGCGAAACAAGCACATTGCTCGATGACTTTTTCAGGCTCGTTTTTTATTTAATTCAGAGAGGAGAAGCGACACTGACACGACATAAGAATGCGCCGAATTGGTGCATTCTTGTCGATAAAAAGACACAGAATCACATTTATTTCCACGTGGAAATAAATGTGATTCTGGAAAGCGAATTTTACTTACCGATGCAAAACCGGCTGAAAATTATCCCCAGCAAATCATCGGAAGTAAACTCGCCGGTGATGCTGTTCAGGCGATCCTGCGTCAGCCGCAATTCTTCGGCAAACAGGTCGAGCGCGGTGTCCGAGCTGGCCGCATGTTCGGCTGCTGCATCCAGATGCGTGCGCGCCATTTTCAGCGCGATCAAATGCCGCTCGCGCGCCAGGTACAGCGACTCGCCGGTCTGCTGCCAGCCGGCGATGCGCAGCAATTCGGCGCGCAGCAAATCGATGCCGAGCCGATCGGTCGCCGACAGGTAGACATGGGTTGCGTCTTCCATCACATCGGCGGCCGGTTTATGTCCGGACAGGTCAATCTTATTCCAGACCCGAATCACCGGCACGTTGCCGGGGAAGCGCGCAACAATCGCTTCATCGGCGCGAGTCGGTCCGCGTCCGGCATCCAGCAGATGCATGATCACATCGGCCTTTTCCACTTCGGCCCAGGTGCGCTCGATGCCGATGCGCTCGACTTCGTCGGACGCCAGGCTCATGTCGCGAATCCCGGCGGTATCGATGATATTCAATGGAATACCCTCGATCTGGATCGTTTCAGTCACCTTGTCGCGGGTGGTGCCGGCAATCGGCGTGACGATCGCGACATCTGCGCCGGCCAATGCATTCAGCAGCGACGACTTGCCCACATTCGGCTGGCCGGCCAGCACCACGTTCAAGCCTTCGCGCAGCAAGGCGCCTTGCGCGGCCTGACTGAATACCTTGTCAAGCGATGCGCGGATGGTCACCAGTTGGCCGCGCGCATTGGATTTTTCCAGGAAATCGATTTCCTCTTCCGGAAAATCCAGCGTCGCTTCAACCAGCATGCGCAAGGCAATCACCTGCTGCACCAGCGCATGGATGGTTTGCGAAAATACGCCGGACAGGGATTGCGTCGCCGACCTGGCCGCCGCCTCGGTCGATGCATCGATCAGGTCGGCCACCGCTTCGGCCTGCGCCAGATCGAGCTTGTCGTTCAGATACGCGCGCTGGGTGAACTCCCCCGGCTCGGCCAGACGCAAGCCGATCTCGCTGCCGGCTTCCAGGCAGCGCGCCAGCAGCATTTGCAGCACTACCGGCCCGCCATGCCCCTGCAGCTCCAGCACGTCTTCGCCAGTGTACGAATGCGGCGCCTTGAAATACAGCGCCAACCCCTGGTCGATGACGCTGCCATCGGCATGTAAAAAAGGCAGGTAGGTCGCATGGCGCGGCTGCAACTGGCCGCCTTTGGCCACGCCGCACACGGCATCGATCACGGCAGACAAGTTCTTGCCGGAGATCCGGACCACGCCGATGCCGCCGCGCCCGGGGGCGGTGGCAATGGCTGCAATAGGAGAAGTATCGAATTTCATGAATTCATTCTAGCCAAGGATGCATGTCTTGAAGCAACAAAAAAGCCCGCAATAGCGCATCGCGGGCTTTTTTTGGACTAAATACAACGGTCCGGTCGAATCAACTCGGCGCCGGATTATGCCTTTTTGGCACCCGACATTTTCCGGTTGATCAGCCACTGCTGCGCAATCGACAGGATGTTGTTGACCACCCAGTACAGCACCAGGCCGGCCGGGAAGAAAAAGAACATCACCGAGAAAATGATCGGCATCCACATCATCATCTTGGCCTGCATCGGGTCCGGCGGCGTCGGGTTCAGCTTGGTCTGGATGAACATCGAGATCGCCATGATCACCGGCAGGATGTACCACGGATCCGGCGAGGCCAGGTCATGGATCCAGCCGATCCACGGCGCATTGCGCATTTCGACCGATGCCAGCAGCACCCAGTACAAGGCGATAAACACCGGCATCTGCACCAGGATCGGCAGGCAGCCGCCGAGCGGATTGATTTTCTCAGTCTTGTACAGCTCCATCATGGCCTGATTCATCTTTTGCGGATCGCCCTTGTGGCGTTCGCGGATCGCCGTCATTTTCGGCGTCACCGCTTTCATCTTGGCCATGCTGCGATAGCTGGCCGCAGTCAGCGGGAAGAAGGCCAGCTTGATCAGCACCGTCAGGGCAATGATGGTCCAGCCCCAGTTGCCGATGACCTTGTGGATCTGGTCCATCAGCCAGAAAATCGGCTTGGCGATCACGGTCAGCCAGCCATAATCCTTGACCAGGTCAAAGCCCGGCGCGAATTTTTCCAGCCGCGCCGATTCCTGCGGGCCCGCATACAGTTGCGCATTGACTGCAGCGCTAGCGCCCGGTGCAACCGTGCCCATCGGCAGTTTGGTGCCGACCGAGTACTGGTTGGCAGCGACTTTATCGGTATAGATTTCGCGCGGCGCCTTGTCCTGCGGCAGGAATGCCGACACGAAGTAATGCTGCACCATCGAGACCCAGCCGCTGTCAGTGGTGACTGCCTTGGGCGCCTTGCCGTCGGCGATATCGTCAAAACTGATCTTCTGGAATTTCTCGGCTTCGGTATAGATCGCAGGGCCGGTGAAGGTGCTGTAGAACATCGACTCGCCCGGCAGTTTGCTGTCGTCGCGCACCAGTTGCAGGTAAGTAGTCGGCGCAATCGGCGCGCCGCTGGCATTGATGACTTCATGCTTGATGTCGATCACATAACTGCCACGCGTGAAGGTATAGGTTTTCAGCAGCTTCACGCCATTTTGCTCGGACTCCAGCACCAGTTGCACCTGGTCGCCACTGTCCAGCACACGCGTGCCGGGCTTGGCCACGAATGCCGATTTATGGTTCGGGAACGGGCCGCCGATCAGGCCAGTTTGCGCCAGGTAGTGGCGGCTTTCGTCGAACAGCACCACGTTGCTGGCCGGCTCATCTTTTTCCGAAGCGCCAAACAGGTCTGTGAAAGCAGCGTGCCAGGCCCGCTTGACGGTTTCCTGATGCTGCAGCAGTTCGAGATGGACCAGGTTGCCGCCCATGGTATCGACCTGCGCCTTGAGCAAATCGGTAGTGATGGTGATGCGCTCACCCTTGGCTACCGTATCGGCGCCCGGCACCGCGGCACTGGCGCCCGGCGTGCCGGTGGCAGCGCTCACGCCTGGCGTGGCTTGCGGCAGATCCGACTTGCCGGCGGCGCCGGCGCCCGCCGGTGCGGCTTGCTGGGTGGCAGTCGGGAAAAACATCGATGGCTTGCCGTTAAAGCGCATCCAGTTGTCCCACAACAGGATGATTGACATCGTAAACACAACCCACAGGAAGGTACGTCGGATATCCATAAGTGTTATTGAAAGGTTAGATTCAGAAAATTCAGGAATGGCCACAACCGCAAGCGGTCGACGAAGAAGTGTTGCCGGAGGCCGGCTCCGGCACCGGATCGATGCCGCCCGGATGCCATGGATGGCACTTGCCCAGGCGACGCGCAGCGAGGATACCGCCTTTTAGCGCACCGTGCTTGCCGATGGCGTCGATCGCATACTGCGAACAGCTCGGATAAAAGCGGCAGTTCTGCCCCAGGTAGGGACTGATGCACAACTGGTAAGCCCGCACGATCAACTGCAGCAGGGTTTTCATCAGCTACTCTCCAGCACACGTTGCGACTGGAACAATTGCACCAACTCTTGCCGCAATGCCGTTTTCAGCGCCGCGGTGGTGGCCGGACCGCTCTTGGTATTGACCGGTTTGGACAGCCGCACCAGGCAATCGATGGCCGGCAACGTCGTCTGCCGAAACAGCTCGCGCGCGACCCGCTTGATCGTATTGCGGGTCACTGCGCGCGGCGCCAGGCGTTTGGCGGCAACGATGCCCAGACGGGCATGCGGCAATTGATTGGTCCGGATATAGAGTACGAAATGCGCGCTTCGTTGCACCGGCCGCAAACGAAAAACGGATGAAAACTCATCCGTTTTTACGATGCGCCGATCGCGGGCAAAATCCTGCGAACGATCGCTTGTCACGCAACAGTGCTTGGACTTAGACGGCCAGGCGCTTGCGGCCCTTGGCGCGACGCGCATTCAGGATGGCGCGACCGCTGCGGGTTGCCATGCGAACGCGAAAGCCGTGGGTGCGCTTGCGGCGGACAACGGAAGGTTGGTAGGTACGTTTCATGATGATCTCGCTAATCTGCTAAAGGTAAAGTGGGAACGCCGGCGTCTTGTTCTTGGTTTGTGGCTGGTAATTGTGCGCACTCCACAATGCAACGGTCAGCTGTCACAAAAAGCCGCAACAACATATTGCATCAACATAACGGGCGGTGAACCCTGAATTAGACAGCATTTTCCTGTGTGCTGTCAATTACTTAGCGCATGTCAAGCCTGCCGGATGCGATACCGTGCCAGTAGAAATAAGCGTCCTGCCTGTGGATAACTTTCCCGATGAAGGGTAAAATAGCGTTAAATTACGGCGCGTTTCAGCAATGACTAGACACTCTTCCAGAGAGTCGCCGGACGCCCCTTCAACGCAGCACCGCACGCATTCTAATAAGTAATACATGGAAAATTTTTGGCAGAGTTGCGCCACCCAGCTGGAGCAGGAACTGACGCCGCAACAATTTAGTGCCTGGATCAAGCCGCTCGCACCGCTGGATTTCGAGGATGGCCGGCTGCGGATTGCCGCACCTAACCGGTTCAAGCTGGACTGGGTCAAGACCCAGTTTGCCAGCCGTATCAGCGCGCTCGCAGCACAGCATTGGGACAGCCCGGTCGAGGTCCAGTTCGTGCTCGACCCGCGCCTGAATGTAAAAAAACCCGGCGCCAATCTGCCCACGCCGCACTATCCGAATGGCAGCGACCAGGCCAATCTGCCGCCGGCTTTCCAGGATATCCCGGTCGAACAAATAGCGCCGCGACGTGAACAAAGCCGCATCAATGCCGCGCTGACCTTCGACAGTTTCGTGACCGGCAAGGCGAACCAGCTGGCGCGCGCCGCCGCAATCCAGGTTGCCAATAATCCGGGCGTTTCCTACAACCCGCTGTTCCTGTATGGCGGTGTCGGCTTGGGCAAAACCCACTTGATCCATGCCATCGGCAACCAGTTGCTGATCGATAACCCAAGCGCCAAGATCCGCTACATCCACGCAGAACAGTATGTCCGCGATGTAGTGACCGCTTACCAACGCAAAGGTTTCGATGACTTCAAGCGGTATTACCATTCGCTGGATTTGCTGCTGATCGATGATATTCAGTTCTTCGGCGGCAAAAGCCGCACCCAGGAAGAATTCTTTTATGCATTCGAAGCTTTAATTGCAGCAAAGAAACAAATTATCATTACCAGCGATACCTATCCCAAGGAAATCACCGGCATGGATGACCGCCTGATTTCCCGTTTCGATTCCGGCTTGACGGTGGCGATCGAGCCGCCCGAACTGGAAATGCGGGTAGCTATCCTGCTCAAGAAAGCGATCCAGGAAGGCGCGACTTTTTCTGACGATGTGGCTTTTTTCGTCGCCAAGCATTTGCGCTCGAATGTGCGCGAACTGGAAGGCGCATTGCGCAAGATTCTTGCGTATTCGCGCTTTCATGGCAAAGATATCACCATTGAAGTGGTCAAGGATGCATTGAAAGACTTGCTGACGGTACAAAACCGCCAGATTTCAGTCGAAAACATCCAAAAGACCGTGGCCGATTTTTTCAATATCAAGATCGCCGACATGTATTCGAAAAAGCGCCCGGCCAATATTGCCCGGCCGCGCCAGATCGCGATGTACCTTGCCAAGGAATTAACCCAGAAAAGCTTGCCCGAAATCGGCGAACTGTTTGGCGGGCGTGACCATACCACGGTGCTGCATGCCGTGCGAAAGATCGCGCTGGACCGGACCAAAAACCCGGAATGCAACCATGAACTGCATGTGCTGGAGCAAACCCTGAAAGGATAAACCGCGTTGCGCATGCAGTGCCTGCTTCCCTGTGGATAACTTGACATGGCATGCCGGCAGCCTGGTTGTAAGCATGTAAATAAATTGGTGGTCAGACTGCGGTTTTTTAGTCAAAATTGAAGCTGATAAATTGTGTGTTTTAGATTGTTTCCATTTAACAATTATGGAGGCTTGCCAGAGCGGCATACATTACAAGTGTTTTCAATCAACTGCATCCGCACCATAGCAACACGATCCACATTATTCGTTATCAATCATTATCAGGGATAAAAAATATGCAATTGGTCAAAACCACCAGAGATACCCTTCTCCGGCCACTGCAGATAGTGAGTGGTATTGTCGAGCGTCGGCACACATTGCCGATTCTGGCCAATATCCTCATTCGCAAGGACGGCGAGCGCGTATCCTTTCTGTCAACCGACATTGAAGTGCAGATCACCACCCATGCCGACGTCGGTAGCGGCGCCGAAGTCGCTGCCACCACGGTCGCCGCGCGCAAGCTGCTCGACATCCTGCGCGCGTTGCCGGACACCGGCGATGTGTCGCTGACGCTGGCCAACAAGCGCATGACGGTGCAAAGCGGCAAATCACGCTTCGCGCTGCAAACGCTGGCCGCGGAAGAATTCCCGACCGTAGCCCAGGCCGAGCATTTCAATGCCAAGGTCACGCTACCGCAAAAAACCCTGAAGCACCTGTTCAACATGGTGCACTTCTCGATGGCGCAGCAGGATATCCGCTATTACCTGAACGGCCTGCTGCTGGTGGTCGATGGCAAGAATGTGATTGCGGTTGCTACCGACGGCCACCGCCTGGCATTTTGCCAAGTCGAGACCGACCAGGATTTCCCGCGCCATGAAGTCATCATCCCGCGCAAGACCATCATGGAATTGCAGCGCTTGCTGGAAGACCTGGACAACCCGGTCGAACTGGAAATCGCCAACAACCAGGTAAAACTCACGTTCGCCGATATCGAGCTGATTTCCAAGCTGGTCGAAGGCAAGTTCCCGGATTACACCCGCGTGGTGCCAAAGGGCTACAAGAACAACTTCACGATCGACCGCGTGCAGCTGCTGCATTCGCTGCAGCGCGCCGCGATCATGACATCCGATAAATTCAAGGGCGTGCGCTGCATCGTCACACCCGGCAGCATGAAGATCAGTTCGACCAATGCCGACCAGGAAGAAGCTGTCGAGGATATCGAAATCGATTACGGCGGCGACAGTGTCGATATCGGCTTCAACGTCACCTACCTGCTTGACGTGTTGAACAACCTGAAATGCGAAAGCGTGAATATTGCACTGGGCGACGCCAACTCGTCGGCGCTGATCACGATACCGGACAACGCCGACTTCAAATACGTTGTCATGCCGATGCGCATTTGATTCAGCAGCAAGGGAAGAAGCAAGGGGGTGCGGAAGGTCAGCGCGCCCCTTTGCCGCATTGTAGAAGTTCGTAGTTTTACAGTTCCCTCCCTTTCAAGGGGAGGGGTGTAGCAAGGAATTCTGCCAGCATGCTGGCTGCTTGCGGAACGGTTTGCGCGTACTCGCGCAAACCGTTCCGCAAGGCAGGGTGGGGATGGGGCAAGAAATGCAGCAGTTCAACCCATCCCCTCCCCATCCCTCCCCTTGAAAGGGAGGGAGTAAAAACAAAAGCAGCACCTTCGTTCTTTAGTCGTAACCGTTTTTGAAAAGGCAGCCATGTCCGCACTACCTCAAGAAGCCCCAACCCAGCCGCAGCCATCGCAGTACGGCGCATCCTCGATCCAGATCCTCGAAGGCCTGGAAGCGGTGCGAAAGCGCCCCGGCATGTATATCGGCGACACTTCCGACGGCACCGGACTGCACCACTGCGTCTTCGAAGTGCTGGACAACTCGATCGATGAATCGCTGGCCGGCCACTGCACCGAAATTCATGTCACGATCCACGCCGACAATTCGATCTCGGTGACCGACAATGGCCGCGGCATTCCGACCGGCATCAAGTGGGACGACAAGCACGATCCGAAACGCAGCGCGACTGAAATCGTCATGACCGAACTGCATGCCGGCGGCAAGTTCGACCAGAACTCGTACAAGGTTTCCGGCGGCCTGCACGGCGTGGGTGTGTCCTGCGTCAACGGCCTGTCCAAGCTCTTGAAGCTGACCGTGCGCCGCGACGGCAAGGTCCACTACATGGAATTCGCCAAGGGCATTCCGCAAAACCGTGAAATCGAAACCCAGGACGGCGTCGTCATCTCGCCGATCAAGATCATCGGCGACACCGACAAGCGCGGCACCGAAGTGCACTTCTGGGCCGATGAAGAAATCTTCACCAACGTCGAGTTCCATTACGACATCCTGGCCAAGCGCATCCGCGAACTGTCGTTCCTCAACAATGGCGTGCACATCAAGCTGTCCGACCAGCGCACCGGCAAGGAAGAACTGTTTGCATTCGAAGGCGGCACCCGCGGCTTTGTCGAATACATCAACAAAGCCAAGAGCGTACTGCATCCGACCATCTTCCAGGCCACCGGCGAAAAGATGTCCGACCACGGCACCAACATCACGGTCGACGTGTCGATGCAATGGAACGACGCCTATAACGAGCAGGTGCTGTGCTTCACCAACAACATCCCGCAGCGCGACGGCGGCACCCACCTGACCGGCCTGCGCGCGGCGATGACACGCGTGATCAACAAGTACATCGAGGAACACGAGTTCGCCAAGAAAGCCAAGGTCGAAGTCGCCGGCGACGACATGCGCGAAGGCCTGACTTGCGTGCTGTCGGTGAAGGTGCCGGAGCCGAAGTTCAGCTCGCAAACCAAGGACAAGCTGGTATCAAGCGAAGTACGCGGCCCAGTCGAGGAAATCGTCGCCAAGACGCTGACCGATTACCTGGCGGAGCGGCCGAACGACGCCAAGATCATCTGCGGCAAGATCGTCGAAGCCGCGCGCGCCCGTGAAGCCGCGCGCAAGGCGCGTGAACTGACCCGCCGCAAGGGCATCATGGATGGCCTGGGCCTGTCGTCGAAACTGGCCGATTGCCAGGAAAAAGACCCGGCGCTGTGCGAACTGTACATCGTCGAGGGTGACTCCGCAGGCGGCTCGGCCAAGCAGGGCCGCGACCGCAAGTTCCAAGCCATCCTGCCGCTGCGCGGCAAGGTCTTGAACGTGGAAAAAGCCCGCTTCGAAAAGATGTTGTCTTCCGAGCAGATCACCACCCTGATCGCCACGCTGGGCACCTCGATCGGCCCGGATGAATTCAATATCGACAAGCTGCGCTATCACCGCATCATCATCATGACCGATGCCGACGTCGACGGCGCGCACATCCGCACGCTGCTGCTGACGCTGCTGTACCGGCAAATGCCGCAGTTGGTCGAGCGCGGCCACGTCTACATCGCGCAACCGCCGCTGTACAAGGTCAAGCATGGTCGCGACGAGCGTTACCTTCAGGGCGATATCGAAGAAGCCACCTACATGATGGAAGTCGCGCTGCAGGATGCGACACTGGTGCCGTCAGAAGGCGCTGCGCCGATCACCGGCGATGCGCTGGCAGAACTGGTACGCCAGTACAACACCGTCAATGCGATCATCATGCGGCTGTCGCGCGCGATTCACGAGACGGCACTGGTGGCGATTGCCACCGGCGTGACGCTGAACCTGGATACCATTGCCGACGCCGAAGCATCGGCC
>JAKFFK010000095.1:0-3885 GCA_036675285.1 Paucimonas sp.
TATGTGATCGAAGTAGCGCATGTTGAAGAAAAACCAGGCGAATCCGCCGGTGAAAAATATGACCGCGTGCGCCATGTCAGCACGCTGTCGTTTGTGGTCAATGATGGAATCGCCTGGGCTGCAAGGCACTGATGGTCTGCGAACTGTTTTTCTTGTAGGAAGTACACGATGTTAAAAAATATCTGGTTCCAGATACATTGGCTGCTTGGCATTACTGCGGGCATTGTTCTGGCGATTGTCGGCGTGACTGGCGCCGCGCTGTCATTCGAGCATGATCTGCTGCGCTGGATGAATCCGGGCGTGATGACAGTGCCGGCCAGAGATGGCGGCGCTTTACCGCCGGCCGAGTTGATGGCCAGGGTGCAGGCTGCCTCGCCCGGCAAACGGATCGTGTCGCTGACGCTGTCGGCCAGTCCGGAAGACGCCGCGCGCGTCAATTTTGCCGCGCCGCCCGGCGCCGGCAAGGGGCCTGGTGCCAAACGCGGCGAGGCGCGTTATCTGGATCCTTACACTGGTGAACTGTTAGGCAAGCCGCGCGGCGAAGCCTTCATGCGGCTGATGATGCAGGTGCACCGCTGGCTGGCCGCCGGTGATACCGGCAAGGCGATTGTCGGTGCTTCCACCATTGCGCTGGTGGTGTTGTGTCTGTCCGGCCTGTACCTGCGCTGGCCGCGCAACATATTGAACTGGCGCACCTGGCTGACGCTTGATTTCAAACGCAAGGGCCGCAGTTTCTTGTGGGACCTGCATGCGGTCGCCGGCACCTGGGCCTTGCTGCTATATCTGCTGGCCGCGCTCACCGGCCTGTACTGGTCATACGACTGGTATCGCGACGGCTTGTTCAAGTTGACCGGCGCACCGCGTCCGGCACAGCAGGGCGTGCCGCGCCAGGCGTCTGACGGCGCCGCAGGCAAGGCCACTATGGCAGGCACGGCGGCCGGGCAGGGCGAGCGGCGGTCAAGAGAAAAACTGCCTGCCCCGCCGGCGAACCTGGCACTGGCCTGGGATGCATTCCTGCGCGAAGCCGGGCAGTACAGCACGGCGACATTGCGCCTGCCGGAAAAAGCCGGACAGGCAGTGCAGATCAGTTACCTCGACGCGCAGCCGGCGCACGAGCGCGCCACCAACCGCCTGCTGCTCGATGCGCAGAGCGGCGCCGTGATTGAACATGAACGCTATGCCGACAAGCCGGTCGGCGCCAAGCTGATGAGCAGCATGCTCGTGCTGCATTCCGGCAGCTTCTTCGGACTGCCGGGCCTGATTCTGATGATGCTGGCGAGCCTGATGATGCCGCTGTTCGCCATTTCCGGATGGATGCTGTATCTCGACCGGCGCAAAAAGAAAAAAGCCTTGCGCATCACCAAGGCGGTGATGACACCGGCAGACAGACGGACAGAAACTACGATGCCAGAAATGCTGATCGGCTTTGCCAGTCAGACCGGTTTTGCCGAACAAATAGCCTGGCAAACGGCCGGCGCCTTGCAAACCGCCGGCGTGCCGGTGACGGTGCAGCCGCTCGGGCGCATCACCCGGGAAGGGCTCAGCCGTTTCCGCCATGCGCTTTTCATCGTCAGCACCTTCGGCGAAGGCGAAGCCCCCGATCATGCGCGCCCTTTTGCCCGATTGATGGGCAAGTCCCTGGCGCTGGACGGCTTGCGCTTCGGCCTGCTGGCGCTGGGTGACCGGCAGTACAAGACGTTTTGCGGGTTTGGCCATGCCCTCGATCACTGGCTGCGCAGCCATGGCGCGCAGGCGTTGTTCGAGCGTGTTGAAGTGGACCGGGGCGATCTCGGTGCCTTGCATGATTGGCAAAAACGACTTGGCATGCTGGCAGACATTGCCGATGCACCGGCATGGACCGACACTCCCTTTGCAGGCTGGATTCTGCGCGAGCGCCGCCTGCTCAACCCGGGCAGCGTCGGCGGTCCAACCTATCATCTGGAGCTGCAAGCGCCGGAAGCGTCCCTGGCCGACTGGCATCCGGGTGACCTGGTCGATATTTTGCCGGACCAGCCGGATCAGGCAGCGGCGCAGCCGCTGTCGCAGCGCCAGTATTCGATCGCTTCGGTAAAGCAGGACGGCAGTGTGCATCTGCTGGTGCGCCAGGTCGGGCATGACGGCGGGCTCGGGCTGGGATCCGGCTGGTTGACCGTTCATGCGCCGCTGGGCGGGTCAATCCGGATGCGGATTCACCGCAATCCCGGGTTCCATCCGCCTGCCGGCGAGCAGCCGCTGATCCTGATCGGCAACGGCACCGGTCTTGCCGGTTTGCGCAGCCATTTGAGGGCGCGCGTCCTGGCAGGCAAGCGGCGCAACTGGCTGATCTTCGGCGAACGCAACAGTGCGCATGATTTTTATTACCGCGACGACATCGAGGCCTGGCAAAAGCAAGGCATGCTGGAACGGCTGGACCTGGTGTTTTCGCGCGACCAGGTCGGGCGGCGCTATGTGCAGGATTGCGTGCGCGACCATGCCGCCGCCATGCGCGTCTGGCTGGCCGAAGGTGCGACGATCATGGTATGCGGCAGCCTGGAAGGAATGGCCCCCGGGGTCGAAGCGGCGCTGACGGAAATCATCGGAGCCGATGGTGTTGATCGCCTGCTTGCCGAAGGCCGCTACCGGCGCGATGTGTATTGATTCAACTTAAAGTGGCATTTTCCTCATGGACCTGGATGGCGTGCAATTTATGAAACGTATATCGATTCTGTTTTTTCGTGCGGCAGCAATTTTATTTCTTTCATATGGCGCATTAACCGCTGCCGCGCACGCCAACGACCAGGTAACGGAAGAAAAGGCCAAGCAAGTCTGGCAAATGCTCGATTATGTCGGAGTCGATTATGCCGGCGCGGTCGAAAATGGCAAAATCATCAATGCCGCCGAATATACGGAAATGCAGGAGTTTTCACAGAGCGTCGAGCGTCAGGTCGCCGAGTTGCCGGATACGGCGGCAAAAGCGCAATTGTCACAACACGCCAGCGAGCTGCGCAAGCTGGTCGCCGACAAGGCCGCTCCGGAAGCTGTAGCCGGACATGCGCGCACGCTGGCCGAGGCGCTGATCGCCGCCTACCCGATTCCGGTAGCGCCAGCCAAGGCGCCGGATCTGCTGCAGGGCGCGCGCCTGTATCAGGCACAGTGTGCGAGTTGCCATGGCGTCGACGGCAAGGCGGACGGCCCACTGGCGGCAGGACTGGATCCGGCACCGATCGACTTCACCGATCGCGCGCGCGCGCAGGAGCGCAGCGTGTTGTCGCTCTACCAAACCACCACCCGCGGCGTCGACGGCACCTCGATGCCGAGCTTCGCCGCGCTCACGGAAGACGAGCGTTGGGCGCTGGCGTTTTACGTATCGACCCTGTCGTTTACCGATGATGACCGGCAACGCGGCGCCGCACTTTGGACTGCCGACCAATCGCTGCAGGCCGCCATACCCGATCTCGGTACATTGACGCAATTGTCGGAAGCTGCGCTGGCCGGGCGCAGCGCGCCCGATAAAGCACGGGCGGTGCTGGCGCATCTGAGAAGTCACCCGGAAGCGGCCAGCCCTTCGCTTTCCGGCGGGCTGGCCTTGGCAAAGAACCGGCTGCGCGAGAGCCTGGCGCTGCTGGAAAAAGGTGACAGGCCGACTGCTTCACGGCTTGCCATTTCGGCCTATCTGGACGGCTTCGAGCCGGTGGAACCGGCACTGGCAGCCAAAAACAAGCCCTTGTTCATCGACATCGAACAAACGATGGGTGCCTACCGCGCTGCGATTTCGGCGGGCGATCTGGAGAATGCACGCAGCCATGAGAGCCGCTTGCAGTCGCTGATTTCGGCGGCGGACGCGACACTCAAGTCCACCGATCAATCGCCGTGGACCACGTTTATCGCTGCGCTGCTGATCCTGTT
>JAKFFK010000215.1:0-3877 GCA_036675285.1 Paucimonas sp.
GAATTATTTGTGTTGGGGCTGCTTGCGCCGGCCGGGCTAGCGCCGCCACCGCCGCAGGCCATCAGGCTTACAGCCATTAACACTGACAATATCAAGGTACGTACTTGCATGAAATCACCGTCATAAAAGATTTATAAAAAACATTTAACCTTTACTGACCTTACGGGATTCCAATTGTTAAATCTTGTGCAAAGACAAATGAAACACTGCTTTAAAGTTCCCTTGCAACACAGGTATTTTGGCCTCGGTGTTTGCAGCCTGCATTGTGCGGCTGCAGCATAAGCCACCGGGCAGCCACCGGACGTGATGCCCCACGTCGGCGGCTTGCACGGGCCGGGTCTCAGATAGCCGCGTGGCGTGGCAGGCAGAAAGTGAAAGTGGTGCCGTGTTCCAGTGATGACGCGACATCGATACTGCCGCCATGCGCTTTGACGATCTGGCGGGCAATGTACAGGCCCAGGCCCAGATTGGTTGGCCGCTTGTCGCGATAGGCATCGATCATGGCAAAACCGATCAGCGGTTCGAAGATCAGTCCCAGCTTTTCCGGGACAATCGGCTGCCCCTGATTGTGTACGCTTGCGCTGATCGTCTGTGCTTCAGCACTGAGCGTTACGCGAATCGGCGCATCCTTTGCGCCATGCTGCAACGCATTGGCCACAAGATTCGAAAACACTTGTTCGATGCGTACCGGGTCCCAAGCGCCTTCCAGCTCGCCGCTCATCTCCAGCAGTATGCTGCTGCCAGGATGAAATGCGCGCATCTCGTCGATCGCGTGTTGGCAGATCACGCCGATATTTTCCTGCACTGGCGCAATCGGTAGCCGCGCGCCCAGATGGATCCGCGAGAAATCAAGCAGGTCGTCGACCAGCTGACTCATTTTCTGGCCGCTCTTGACGATGCGCGAAGCCGCCAGCGCCTGTTTGTCTTCCAGTCCCGAACGCATCAGCAGCTGTCCCAGCATAATGACCGAGCCCAGCGGATTACGTAAATCGTGTCCGAGAATCGCCAGGAAAAGGTTTTGCGACTGCTTGACCATGCTGGCGTAGCGCGCCACTGATTCCGCCAGCGCCTGGTCGATCGCTTCGTTAAAGCGCATCACATCGCGCGGATCGGTATCCAAATCGGCCTCGGTGTTTTCAGACCAGAGCTTCAATACGCTGGCACGCAGCGCGCGGTATTCGGATACCAGCTGTTCAACGGTAAAGCCTGATAGCAGGCGCGCCGCCGCATGTGTTTCAGCGTAGGTCTCGGCGCTGCTTCGCGGCGCATCACCTTGTGACTTCTCGTTTTGTGCCTGCACGGTTTGAGATGTGTCGAGATCCGCGGCGATGGTTTTGAGCATGTGCTTGGCATGATCGCGCAGCTCAGCACTATCCATTGTCAGCGCCGGTGGCTCGATGGTTTTGGCGAAATTTTCCCAGGATTGCAGGATGGATTCCATATGCTGGAGGATGAAACGTGATAGGCGCATGATCAGACTCGGTCGAGACAGCAAAGGGTAAATGTTGCTGCCATTTGGCAAATTTTATGCCAACACTGGCAATTGTTGCCTAGTGTACTTTGAAAAGAATGGGGGCATCCGTTAGCACCCAGAATTTCCTTTTATTTTCGGCTGCCGCGTGTATTGCGCGGATGGCGCCATGCCCTCCACTTTCGTGATGCGCAATCCGCAACGCCATGCCGGCAGCTTGCCTCTTTCTTGAGGATAGGATTGACGGAGCCGGTCGACCAGTGCATAGAGTCTTCAGTATTGAGTAGCTTGGCAAAACGGCTATCGCTGCGAGCCCGGCTTCAGGCTTGTTCTGGCTGGGTGGCCAGGTCAAGGTTTCTTGCGTAGGGGTTCATTGATCCGAGCGCTTGCAAGGGATGACAGTGAGTTCGCCTTCTCCCTCTATGTAAGCTGCCTTCACATCTTCTATTTTATCGATGCCTTGCCGGCGCAACTGTGCCATGAGTTCTGCTTCAGTGAGATACTCCCGCCGCATATTGCGTTGCATAAGCCGTCCGTCCCGCACGACTTGCATAGCAGAACCAGAAATCAGTCTTTCGACAAAAGGGATATGAAAACTGAGCAAATTTAAAAAATAATTCCAAGCCATCAATGTTGCAATAAGCAAGAGTGCATCGCCAATCGTTGTGTATTCTCCCATCGCACGCGCGGCTGCTTCTGCGACCAAGAGCAGGAACACCAAGTCCATTACAGCCAGCTGCCCCCCGATGCGAGGCATGAGGCGCATAAAAACAAGCACAGCAACATAGATGACTGTTCCACGACCAATAATTTCGAGTAGAGGCGTCTCCACTGCAAAAATATGCAGCCAGCTGCTTGGCAAAAATTCCATGTTTATCATTCTCCGTAAACTGCGCCTGCTTGCAGACCGATTACATGATTCCATGAGCTGTCAAAAGAAGCCGGCAGATGTGCAAAGAACCAGATTGCCAAAACGGCGTAAATCGCCTTTTTATGCAATTCAGGAAGGCCTGTCTTTTAAACAAATATTTGCCAACAATGCTCTGGGCAGGGAGGGCCTCTATTGCACCTCGAAAATAGTAGCCGGTTCCGTCGACGGTCAAACAGAAGAAGACGAACCGATCAGATATTAGAGGTTGTGAAGGTCTTCCTCGTTCCGGTACTGGACTGGCAAAACAGCGTTGTATGCCATTGCGCAAGAAAAACGTACTTGCGCATCAATCTACAAAACGATTTAGCCGCTGTATTGTCGACTAGGAATAGCGATATTTCATCATCAATGGTTTCTATGAAAGATCGACAAGTCAATCATATTTCGCAGGAGCAAGCTATGCTCAACCTTACCAATGGTCTTTCCACGTCTGTTTGGATGAAGACAGCATCGGTGCCGGAATTTTTGCCTCTATCAGATGATATCGAAGCGTCGGTGTGTGTTATCGGCGCGGGTATAGCCGGGTTGACCACTGCATACCTTCTGTCCAAAGAGGGTAAAGAGGCTGTCGTCATAGACGCGATGGGTATCGGTGCCGGCGAAACCGGACGCACAACCGCGCATTTTTTCCCGCCGGACGAATGGTATGTTAATGTCGAAGATTCGTTTGGCACTGAAAAGACACGCCTTGTCGCAGATAGCTTCTCTACGGAAATCGACTTGGTCGAGTCTATTCTCCAAGAAGAGGGCATTGCTTGCGAATTCGAGCGTCTGGATGGCTACCTGTATGCCCTTTCAGCCAAGTGTACGCATTTGGGATGCATCGTCCATTGGAATTCCGCAGAACGGTCATGGGATTGTTCTTGTCACGGCTCACGTTTTGATATCAAGGGTGAGGTATTGCACGGCCCCGCGCCGACCGCCTTGGAAGCCAGGGCGCTAGATCCTGAAGAGACCATCCCCATCACTTCACAAAGGCGGAATTCTTCGGACACTAACCTCAAGTCACGTCGAGAGTAACAGTTCGGCTGCACTTTTATACCTTGAGCAATCCACCTGGTCTTATTCAGGTTTCGACCATCAATAAAAACTGATGTCATCGTAGCTTAGGCATTTTCGCCAGGCCCGAGAGTTCATCAGCGTTAATGACAAAGCGAACAATGACGAACAATCATGGCAAGCGTGAACGCTTGGATTCGGACATGGATACGGCCCAGTTGAACAAGCAAGCGGATAAACCGCGCATCTGGACGATCGGACACTCGAACCGCTCTATTGAATCCTTCATTGATTTGTTAAAGGCCAATCAGATTGCGCGCGTTTTGGACATACGCACTGTGCCGAAATCGCGGCATAATCCGCAATTCGGTCAGGAGCTTTTATCAGCATCCTTACATGCGGCAGGCATCGACTATACCTATTTGGCCGCTTTGGGCGGGCTGCGGCATGCGCGTAAAGATTCGATTAACGCTGGC
>JAKFFK010000009.1:0-3859 GCA_036675285.1 Paucimonas sp.
AATCCGGTTCGCGCTGAAAGACGCCGGCGGCGTTGTGATCAAGTCGGTCAAGCTGCCGACCGGTGAACTCAAGAACGACCCGACCTTCGGCAAGACCGAAACCTACCAGTACCCGGTGCAAGCCGAGATCACGCTGGAGCGCGCGCCGAAGGCAAAAAATTTCACGCTGCTGGCGGCATACCAGGGCTGCCATGAAAAACTCGGCGTTTGCTATGCGCCGATCGGCAAGGAAATCAAACTGGTCTTGCCTTAGGAATATCGGCCACCAGGTGATTTTGCAGAACATTTTAAGTAAGTTCAATCGCCAGCATGCATGGCATTTTGGCGGCGCTCCAGCGCGTCATCGCCGCTGCCCGGTTTTTCTGGGCAGCGATGGCGGTCTATTGCAAACATGCATGCGCATCGGGTGATGCGGTGCACTGGCGCCTTCAAGTTAAAATCACAGTCATTTTCACCCTACACAATGAAAGCCGGCGCCAATGAGCAGCAATCACCATCATCACGGGCATAGTCACGGCAGTCACCATCACGGTAGCGCCAGCAACCTGAAGGTGGCATTTCTGCTCAACCTGGCCTTTACCGTCATCGAGATCGCCGGCGGGATCTGGACCAACAGTATCGCCATATTGAGCGATGCGGTGCATGACATGGGCGATTCGATGTCGCTCGCGCTGGCCTGGTACTTTCAAGGCTTGTCGCAGCGCGGCAGGACTCCGCAGGATACCTATGGCTATCGGCGCTATGCGCTGCTCGGCAGCCTGATCACCGGGCTGGTACTGGTGATCGGATTGAGCTTTGTGCTGTGGAATGCGGTGCATCGCTTGCTGGCGCCGGCGCCGGTGAATGCGCCGGGCATGATCGTGCTGGCAGTCATCGGCGTCATGTTCAATGGCGCAGCAGTATTGCGGGTGAAAAGCGGCTCTTCAATGACCGAGAAAATGGTGACATGGCACCTGATCGAAGATGTGCTGGGTTGGGTTGCGGTGCTGGCCGGCGCCATCGTGATGACGATCTGGGACTTGCCGATCATCGATCCGCTGCTGTCGATCGGAATTTCCGTATTTATCATCTGGAACGTCGTGCGCAGCTTGCGCCAGGTATTCGACGTGATCATCCAGAAGGTGCCGGCATCCTTCGATGTCGAGCAGTTCGAACGCGACATACTGAAGCATCCCAAGGTTGTTTCTATGCACGACACGCATAGCTGGTCAGTCGATGGTGAAATCCATGTGCTGACTACCCATCTCGTGATGCAGCGCGATGCCAGCCGTGAGGAAATGATCGATGCCAAAAACCACCTGCGCCAGCTGCTTGACCAGCATACTTTCGAGCATGTCACTGTCGACGTGGAGCTGGAAGGTGAATTATGCGTGATCGGTTCCAGTGCCGGGAGCCCGGCGCCGGCTGTCCACGATCATTCTCACTGAGCTGGCAGGCGGGTAATGGCATGCGGCCGGCATAAGCGCTTTTCAGCGCTGCGCCGCGCCGGCATCTGGCCATGCCATACCATCCTATAGATGCTCTGGCATGGTCAGATGCCGGATGCGCAAAGGCGCGCACCCGGCATTATGCACAAGCTTAATTCCATTTTCCGCCGGATCCGGCAATGCTGTAACGTCCGGCGCCCAGCAGCATGACGGCGATTGCCGCGGCCAGGAACATGCCTTGCAATTCAAGCGCCCAGCCACCGGATTTTCCCATGGTAAGCAGTTCGCCGGTATGCACCAGCACAATCGCGACCACCATGTTGATGGCGATTATCGCGGCGCCTGCCCGGGTCCAAATGCCGAACAATACCAGCAAGGGTGCAATGACTTCGCCGACAAACACCAGGTAGCCCAGTGCCGGCGGCAAACCGAGATTGGCAACCATGCCGGTAATGAAATCGATGCCACCGGTCAGCTTTGAGATGCCGTGGAACAGAATCAGGATGGCGAGAGTGCTGCGCAAAACCAGTTTGCCCAGATCTACCGACGTGTTATTGGATACGGCTGCTTGCATGACAATTCCTTTCTTTGTTATAGGAGAATACAAATTTTTATTTGGACGGCAAATAATGCCACCATTTATTTCCTTGGACTTCGCCATTTATCATCGTCATCGCAATCAACAGCTTTGCGAATGATCAATAGTTTAATCCAATCGAATGCGGAACGGCTTGAAAATGAATCGGTAAGCTAATCAAGCCGCGGATTGCTGGTTTTCTATCGGTGACAACACGCTGCGTCAGCCCGGCCCGTGCACTGAAAATCCGACCGCACCCATGCCCTGGATGACTGCACGCACGTCCATCCCGGGTTGCAATGCCTCGGCTGGCGTGGCGGCGCCGGCCAGCACGATCCAGCCGGCCTGCAAGGGCATGCCGGCTTGCGCCGCCAGCCGCGCCGCTGCCACCAGCGAGCGCAGCGGATTGCCCAGAATATCAGACGATGAACCCGACTGGCATACCTTGCCATCGATGCTCAGATGCACGTCATGCTTAGCCAGATCAGCCGGGCATGCCATCCAGGGACCCAGCACGAAGCTGGATGACGACGCATTGTCGGCGATCACATCGGTCAGCGAAAACTTGAATTGCTCGAATCTTGAATCGATGATTTCAATCGCCGGCGCAACCGATGCGATGGCGTCGAACGCAGCTTGTTCACTCACGTCGGCTGGCAGCGAGCGCTTCAGCAAAAATGCGACCTCCGGCTCGCAGCGCGGGTGAATCCGGCTTGCCAGCGACATCACGGCGCCATTGTCAATCTGCATCGCATCGGTCAGCCAGCCTGAAATTTGATCATCGACACCCATCTGCAGCATTTTCGCTGCGCTGGTGAAGCCCATCTTCAGGCCGACAATTTTCTCGCCCCGACCAAGGCGGCGCGCCAGGGCGGCGCGCTGAATGCGGTAGGCCTGCTCGACCGTCAAGTCTTCGTGCCGGCTCAGCGGCGTCATCGCCTTGGCTTCCAAAACCGCGCTGTCAAGCGATGCTGCCAGTTGGTCAATTTTGTCCATGATAGGCCTGTGCAGAGTGTCAGATGGATTGCTCATCAAGCTGTTGCGCGAGCCACTGGCCGAAGTCCTGCTGCATGGCGGCATTGAGTTCATGGCCGGCGTCGTATTCGCGGTAGGTCAGCTGCACTTGTTTGTCTTGCAGCAGACGCTGTGCAGAGCGGGCGTACTCGATCGTCAGCTTGCCATCCTGGACGCCGTGCGAGATAAAGCCGTGCAGCGTGCGCAGCGCTTCAGGCGCTGCCGTCAATGGCGCGATTTCAGGCAGGATGCGTCCGCTCAGGATGCCGAACCCGGCCACTTTGTCGGGCCGGGTCAGTCCGACACTGGCGCTCAGGATGCCGCCCTGGCTGAAACCGGCAATCCAGATGCGCTGCGGATCGATGCCATACGCAGCCGGCAAGCCATCAATGAACTCGACCAGCGTCTGGCGTGATTGTTCGGCCTGGGCCACATCGATCATCGGTCCGGAAACAGTGAAATTGACTGGAAACCAGCCATATTGACCGGGGCCGAAGGTAAGCGGCGCACGCGCCAGGATCACACTCAGGCGTGGGTCTTGGCGCGCTGCCAGGTCGATCAGGTTGGCTTCATTAGCGCCGACGCCGTGCAGCAGGATCAGGCAGGATGATCCTTCGGTGAGTCCGCTGGCCGGGCTGCGCAGCCGGTGCGCCAGCGGCAGAGTCGGATGCTGGATCAAGTTTTGTAATGTGTGTTGCATGGCAGTCCTGGTTAATCAATGCTTGGTTAAATGGTAGGATTCTTTATTGCGGCAGTTGCCGGATCATTTGCCAGTCTTAGTTGAACGCATAGGCATCCATCGCCAATACGCCGTATTCATAGCTTGCGTGTACCCGTTCAA
>JAKFFK010000270.1:0-3840 GCA_036675285.1 Paucimonas sp.
GGCGACGGATGCGGCTCGGCCGGCGCGCCGACCAGGGTCATGGTGCCATCGCGCTTCAACAGCACCATGAACGGGTCGAGCTTGTGCGGCGCCGCGACCGTATTCAAGATGAAGTCGAAGGAATTGACATGCGCCATCATCTGTTCGGCATTTTTCGAAATGACCACCTCATCGGCGCCGAGCCGTAGCGCATCTTCCTTTTTATCTGGTGATGTGGTGAACAACACCACATAGGCGCCCATCGCGTGCGCCAGTTTGAGGCCCATATGGCCGAGGCCGCCCAGGCCGACGATGCCGACCTTTTGGCCTTTGCTCACTTTCCAGTGGCGTAGCGGCGAATAGGTGGTGATGCCGGCGCACAGCAAGGGGGCTGCCGCTGCCGGATCGAGATTGTCGGGGATGCGCAGCACGAATTTTTCGGTGACCACGATATTGCTGGCGTAGCCGCCGTAGGTCATGCCGCCGGAATGCATTTCTTCACCATTGTAAGTGCCGACAAACCCGTTTTCGCAGTATTGCTCAAGACCTTGCGCGCAACTGCTGCAACGTTGGCATGAATCAACCATGCAGCCGACGCCGACGATATCGCCTTGCTTGAAGCGGGTAACTTGCGCGCCGACCCGAGCGACGCGTCCAATGATTTCATGTCCGGGTACGACGGGATACACCGTATTGCCCCATTCGTTGCGTGCGGTATGCAGATCGGAATGGCAAACGCCGCAATATAGGATATTGATCTCGACATCCTGCGGTCCCGGGTCGCGTCGCTCGAAGCGCAGCACGCTTAACGGTTCTTTGGCGCTGGTGGCGCCGTATCCAATCGATTGCAGCATGATGTTTCCTTAAGAAGTCGGTGCCAGATTGAAAGTATGCGGATTGCAGAAATCCATGGTGTACAAAATTGCTTTCCAAAAAAGATGGTGTGCACAAATTAATGTACATCACCAGGAACGCAAAAATTAGTAAAACGGACAGGTAAAAAGTTCCAGCGTGACCGGTTACTGATTTTTGATTGTACCCGGCCGGTCTGTTGCCTGGCTTGGGGTTCTCCGATACGCGCAGAACAGACTGGTAAAACCTGTGTATCTCGCCGCTTTGCTTTGTTGGGTCAGTCAACATAATGACATGCATCGGCTCGGCTGATGATCGCAGCGCATGCTTTGCCTGCCTGCGTCACCGTGGCGCTGAACCGGGTAATGATTTCATCAACACGCAAGCACCGGATGCACTGGCATGATTGGGTAAAGCTTGCGAATGACGCGTGCTAAAAGGAGTAATCCATGCTGAACGAACGGGAAGTCGAGAGCTGTTATCTCGGTCAATTCATTCCGGTCCATTACCATCACAACATGCTGATGGACGATAATCGAATGAAAAACTTCAAGGCCGCGATCGACCATGCGGTATTTCCTGGTGCTAAGGTACTCGAGCTGGGTGGCGGCACTGGCGTACTGTCCTGGTTTGCCGCCGCCCGGGCCAGTCAGGTCTGGTGCGTCGAATACAATCCGGACCTGGTCCGGGAAGCGCGCCGGTTCCTCGGACAAAACGAGAACGGCCACAAGGTCGAAGTCGTGCACGCCGATGCCTTCGACTATCTGCCGCCCGAGCCGGTCGATGTGGTGATTTGCGAAATGATCCATGTCGCGATGCTGCGCGAAAAACAGGTGGAAGTGATCGAGGCATTCAAGCAGCGCTATCTGGCGCGCTTCGGCGGGCCATTGCCCTTGTTTATGCCGGAAGCGGTGGTCATGGCGGTGCAGCCGCTGCAGCAGGATTACCATTTTGAAGGCTATTTCGCTCCGATTGTGCAGTTTCAGCCGCACACGCTGCATCCGGCCACGCTGGAGCTGGCGCCGCCGGCAGTTTATGGCATGCTGGATTTCAGTCAGCCAACCGATACCCTGATTCAATGGCAGGGTGGATTCCGGATGGAACATAGCGCAAGCTTGAATTCATTGCGCTTTATCACCAAAAACATTTTGACAATAGTAACGCAGCAATCGACGGCAATTGACTGGTTGAATCATTACATGGTCTTGCCATTGGCGGAGCCGCTCCGGGTTAAGGCTGGCGACGAGGTACAGGTCGGGTTTCAGTATCGTGCCGGCAGTTCGATTGCATCGCTTCAAAATGCGATCAAGGTGCAAGTCATCGATGCGAACGCGGTCCAGAGCCAAGTGGACACCGCGTATGCATTCGCATAAGGCTGCCGATAATTTCAGAAAAGGACAGGCGGCCCGAAGTTGGAGTTCCAAGTCGCCTGTCTTTTGCTGCGCATCGGCAGATTTTTGCCAGACCTTTGTCGCGATTGAAAGCGCTTATTTGACGGTCATAGTGCCGCTGAAATAGTGCCGATGCAGTAAAGGGTCGCAGCCTGATATGCTACGGCTTTTGTAGCATGTGCATTGCTCGACGCTGCCTGTCATTATGGCGATTCCGGCTGGTCCGGCGCTGTGTTTTCAGGCAGCGTCTTGTGCATGTCTTGACGGCTGACACGGTGTGGCCGATGCGGATCTTCGGCCGGCTCGTCGGCAGGCAGAATATGCTGGTCGCCCGATTCCTTGCGCCGCCGCATCTCCGACGGATTGGAAGACTGGACGCTGGTCCGGTTTGGTTTGCCTATATTCATTACTATCTCCTTTCAGTTGCACGGTAAACACGAATCACATGCGAAGCGGCCGCCAATCCGGGCCGCTACAAAACATCGTTCTCTAGATAAATTCTTTAGATGATTTATGTGGCCGGGAGTTCGGCTGCACATGCGGTGGTGGACGGCGTGCGCCCATGCCGGCGGGCTGGGCGCATTGCCGGCGCGCATACTGGCGCTGGGAAAATAATTCAGCAAGGAGACATTACCCGATGTAGATCGAGTGCAGCAGCATCATTGCATCAGTGGCGGGACTACAGCATTTTTTACAAGGCACCCATGTGTCGATTGATGATGCCGCTGCTGTCCTGATGGCAGACAAAAAAATAGCTTACAAAAATGTAAGCTATTTCTAGGGTAATACGGATCAATGCGAATTTCGATCGCTCAATGAACTACCTTAAAATCGATGATGATGGCGCCGGGTTCGCGCGACACATACGCCATTTCCAGGCGGGTGCCAAAGTAATTGCCAAGCTGCGACAGCAGCGGCAGCGGATCATGATCATTGCAAAAGCGCATGGTTTCGCCCGCTTCGAGCGCTTCGAGCGCACCGAAAATCGCGGCATGGCGAAAGCGCTTGGCAACGCCGCGCGCATCGAATGGATAGACGCCGGCTTCAACGGCGGGGTGGGAACAATCGTGCGACATGTCGTACTCCTTTTCAGTTTGGTGATCCGGCGGCGGCTTCGCAAGCCGCCGCTTTCACGAACAATTAACAATCAGACGCTCATTACCTTTGCCGGGGTGCTGACCGCAGTGCCGGTTTTCTTGTTGACGATCAGGCGCCAGGCAAACACGACCAGGAACATGATGCCGATCGAGAACACGATATCGCCGGGAACGCGCAGCCAGACCATGGTTTCCATGAAAGGTGAGTGGACCACTTCCGGCGAGCGGGCATACCAGACGCCCTTGGTAATGCTGGCCCAGGCTTGATAGATGCCTGCCGGAACCAGAGAGATGAACACCATCATCGCCAGGCCGATATTGAGCAGCCAGAAGCAGGGCACCAGCAAGCGGTCGGACCACACGGCGCGGTCGAACATGCCGCGCAGGCAGAACAGTAACAGGCCGATGCCGAGCATGCCATACACGCCGAACAGTGCTGCATGACCGTGCGCTGCAGTCATGTTCATGCCCTGCATGTAGTACAGCGCAATCGGGGTATTGATGGTAAAGCCCAGCATGCC
>JAKFFK010000225.1:0-3836 GCA_036675285.1 Paucimonas sp.
TTCCTTTTCAGTCAGGATCCAGACCCGATCGATGTCGCCCTGAGAGTCTTCGGTGTAATTGATCACCAGGTCGCTGGCGATGATCGAAGACGACATTTGAATCAGGTTTTGTTGATTGAAAATACGTCCGCCCGCCGATAGCCGGCGCGTCTTGCCATTGATGACGATTTCCGGGTGCGGGCCCATCGCCATCGTGCCGCGCTTGGCAATCGGTGGGAAAGGGCGGTCAAAGGCCAGCACCGAACTGGCCATCATGGCCAACAGCAAGCCGGTCAGAAAACGTTGTATCCACATGTTGGACTCCATTGCGATGCGAAAGGACGGACAGAAAAATGCGCGGCTGAAAAACTGTCATTGCATTAAAAACTTCAAAAAAATCAAGCGCTTGGCGTCATCGACAAATGCCGCTGAATGGGGCGAAGTGTACCATTAATGGCTGCTGCATACACTGTTGGCGAAGGTTTGGAGAGGATGCGCGCCCGTGCTTTGCCATGGGTGTCCTGCGACAAGCCGCCGGGCCACATAAAAAACAAGGCTTGAGCGACGCAGCGCATCGAACATGATTGCTTGCAAGGTTCTGAAAAATAGCCATGAAATAGCAGCGATAGATGCAGAAACGATAGATCAAGTGCGGTACAAAACTGTCTACAATATGCTTGTCAAACCATACATAAAACAGGATGCACTGGCATGGATTACATTTATTCCGAGAGTGCACCGGTTTGGAGACGATGAAAAAGTTCAATGCCTGGCGTGTTCCGAGGCAGTTGGCTGCATTGTGGTTGTGCCTCGCCTATCTGCTTGCCACAGCGTTATGGCTGGTGTATTCCGATCGCCTGTTGGCGCATTGGATGGCCGATGCCGGCATGCTCGTCCAATGGCAATTCTACAAAAACTGGCTGCCGGTGGCAGTCACTGCCTTGCTTTTGTACCTGGCAGCGATACGCCGCTTGCCGGAGCCTGCCGCCGATCGCGCATCAAATGCGAACGGCGAGCGCCGTGTGCGCATGTTGATCGTTGCTTTTTCAGCGCTGTTTGTCGCCGCCATCGTCGCCAATCTGGGGTTCGCGCTGGTGCAGGGGCGCCAGAATGTGCTGGCTGAAAAAAGTGCTGCCGCGCAAAAACTGATTCAGGTACTCGAGGAACAAACTGCCGATAGCATTCATGCGGTCGAAATCGCGCTGCAGGCGACCACCAAGTCGATGCAACTGTTGCCGGCGCTGGGCGCAAACCATCCACGTTTGGTTCATGGCCTTTTGGAAAGCAACATGCGCAATCTGCCGTTTGCCCGCGCGATCTGGGTGCTTGACGCCAAGGGCAACATGATTCACGACAGTGAGCGCTTGCCTGGTCGTTACAACTTGTCGGACCGCGAATATTTCCAGGTGCACCGGGACAATCCATCATATGGTTTGTACATCGACCGGCCGATTCTCAGCAAGCATGGCGTCTGGTTCATCGGTATCAGCCGCCGCATCAATCAACTGGATGGCAGTTTTGGCGGCGTTATTGTCGCCGCGTTTGAGCCGAAATATCTGCAGCGTTTTTACGAGTCGATCAAGGTCGGCAAGGATGGTATTGTCGGGTTGTTTGGCATTGATGGCACTCTGATGCTGCGGGTGCCATCAAGTGAAAAAATGCATGGGCAGAAGCTCAACCCGCTGCCGAAATTTGTTGGCATGCTGGAATATACCGATGCTGGCAGTTACCGAAGGAAAAGCAGTGTCGATCAGATAGTGCGTATTTATTTTTACCGCCGCGTCGCCGCTCGGCCGCTGGTAGTGGTGGTCGGGTTGGGCGAGGCGGAAGCGCTGGCTGCCTGGCGTGCCACTGCCCAGGCGTATATCGCGGTATCGCTGGCTTTTTTACTGGTGATCGCCTGGCTCAGTTATCTCGCCTTGCACGAGTTGCGTCGACGTGCGGTATTGAACCGGGCGTTGCGCGAGGGCGAGGCGGCGCTGGCCACTGCACAACGCCTATCCCATGTCGGCAGCTGGCGACTGGATTTGGCTACCATGACGGGGCAATGGTCGCGCGAAATGTACCGGCTGCTTGGCCTTGATCCGGCAGCCACTCCGCCGCCGCTGACGAAATTTCTCATGTTCTTGCATCCGGACGATCGCCCGCTAATCGAGCGAGCGACGCAGGAGGGCAGCGCCTGGTCGGGCGAGCTGCGCAGCAACCCGGCGTATGGCCCGATGCGTTATTTTTATGCTCATGGTGCTGAGGTGAGCGATGCCGCAGGCCACGTGACGGCGCTGGCCGGCACATTGCAGGATATTACCGAACGGCGCCACGCCGATGAGAAGCTGCGCCTGGCTGCCCGCGTTTTCGAGCATACCCGTGACGGCATCATCATCACCGATGCCGACAGCAATATCGTGGCAGTCAATGCCGCCTTTGAGCGGATTACCGGCTACAGAGAAGCCGAAGTGCTCGGGCACAATCCGCGCATGCTGCATTCGGACCGCCACGACGCCGTGTTCTACCATGCGCTATGGGATAGCTTGTTGACCACCGGGCAGTGGCGCGGCGAGATCTGGAATCGGCGCAAGAATGGCGAAGTCTACCCGGAGTGGCTAATCATCAGCGCCATCCGGGATGTTCAGGATCGCTGCACCGGTTATGTCGGCGTGTTTACTGACCTGAGCGAAATCAAGGAAGTCAACGAGCAGCTTGCTTTCCTGGTCAACCATGATCCGTTAACCCGGCTGCCCAACCGGTCGTTATTGAATGACCGGCTGCAACAGGCAATCGACGCTGCACATGCCGAGAATCGTCAGGTGGCGCTGCTGTTGCTTAACCTCGACCGTTTGCAGCGGGTCAACGACAGCCTCGGGCACGATGCCGGCGATGCTTTATTGCGTGAAATGGCGCAGCGGCTACTCGCCAAATTGCGGCCCGGCGATACGCTGGCGCGGCTTGGCAGCGACGAGTTCGTCGTGGTGCTGACGCAATTTGAAGTTGCCGACGACATTATTACCGCCGCGCGCCAACTGCTCGATGTCGTGACAGCGCCATGCATGCTATCCGGCCACGAGTTGACTGTTACCACCAGCATCGGCATCGCGATTTATCCCGGTGACGCCAGCAATCCGGGCGACTTGCTGAAGGGCGCCGACACCGCGTTGTCCCATGTCAAAAGTGATGGGCGCAACGGCTTTCGTTTTTTTACCGCCGAAATGAATGCACGGGCATTGCGCTGGATGTCTCTCGAGCAACGATTGCGTGGTGCGCTGGCGCGCAACGAATTGTCGCTGTATTACCAGCCGAAGGTCTGCCTGAACGATGGCCGCATTTGCGGCGTTGAAGCATTGATCCGCTGGGACAGCGCCGAACTCGGCAGGATTGCTCCGGTTGATTTCATTCCGCTGGCAGAAGATACCGGCTTGATTGTTGCCATCGGTGAATGGGCAATTTTCAATGCCAGCGTCCAGAACAAGGCATGGCAAGATGCCGGATTGCCACCGGTGCCGGTAGCGGTTAACGTTTCTGCGTATCAAATCACTACTGGCACGCTGCCGGCAGTGATCCGCAGCGCATTGCAGCAGACTGGACTGGCGGCGCAATATCTGGAGGTGGAATTGACTGAAAGCGTGCTGATCCGGGAAACCGAAGTCGCGCTGCAGCAAATTGCCGAATTGCGTCGGATGGGATTGGCGGTATCGCTGGATGACTTCGGCACCGGCTATTCTTCGCTGGGTTACCTGAGCCGGTTCACGCTGGATAAATTGAAGATCGATCAATGCTTCGTGCGCGACATTACCCATGATCCGAAAAGCGCCGCGATCGCGCATGCCACCATTGCACTGGCACATGGCCTGGGTATCACGGTG
>JAKFFK010000138.1:0-21214 GCA_036675285.1 Paucimonas sp.
GTAAATGCCAACTCAGCGCCTTCGCGCTTGCAGGCGGTGGCGATGCCATAAGCAATTGAACGGTTCGACAATAAACCGGTAATCAGGATTTTTTTGCCTTGCAAGAATGCCATGGGAGACTCCAAATGTGCTGTTATAGTTGATGCGAATGGCTGGCAAATTGGCGCAACAAGCCTTGTTTCGCTGGACTTGCGGCCTGAAATTGGCATGCGCTCGCGTGCAAACTGAGCGAGATTGTATGAGGTATGGCTGGCAACGGCAAATATTTACCGGGTTTTCTGGCCGGGCAGAGGCCGAATTAGGGTCGATTTTCGTTTTATCGCAATATTTCTTTGGTTAAAATAGCCCAAACTTTCCGAACTTCCGAAAAAGCACGACACACATCTACACCAACGAATGCTTAAATTTTCAGTTTCATTGTTGCTGGCCTGCCTTGCCGGGCACGGCAGTGTTGTTTGGGCGGCGCATGCCTTTTCACTGTATGGCACACCCAAGTATCCGCCGGGATTTATGCATTATACGTATGTGAACCCGGATGCGCCCAAGCGTGGCGAACTGTATCTCGCCAATCCGGACCGGCGCACCAGCTTCGACAAGTTCAATCCGTTTTCCCTGAAAGGCGTGGCGGCGGCGGGCGTATCGAACCTGATGTTTGAAACTCTTGCCGAAGGTTCATCCGACGAAGTCGCTACCATGTACGGCCTGCTTGCCGAAGACATGACACTGGCGCCGGACCGGATGTCGATGACTTTCCGTCTGCATCCGAAGGCGCGATTCAACAATGGCGATCCGGTGACGGCCACCGACGTCAAGCATTCCTATGACAGTCTGCTGGCGAAAGGTGCGCCGCAGTTCAAAACCATCTTTGCCGACGTCCGGCAATGCGTCGTGGTTGACGCGCACACAGTGCGGTTTGATTTCAAGAGCCTCAACCATGAGCTGCCGCTGGTGGTCGGCAGCATTCCGGTATTTTCTCAAAAATGGGGAGCAGATACCTCTTTCGACAATATCCAGCTCGAGCCGCCGATTGCCAGCGGCCCCTATCTGATCGACCGCTATGATGTTGGCAGAACAATTGTCTACAAGCGTAACCCGGATTACTGGGGACACGATATCCCGTCGCGCCGCGGCATGTTCAATTTCGACCGGATTCATTACACGTTTTACAAGGATGATCTTGCCAGGCTAGAAGCATTCAAGGCGGGATCATTCGATCTGGTCGTGGAAAACAGTGCGAAGAACTGGGCGCGCAGTTATACCGGTCCAAAATTCAGGAGCGGCGAAATCATCAAGCGCGAACTCAAACATTCCAACGGCGCAGGCATGCAGGGCTTCATGATGAACTTGCGCCGGCCGCAGTTTCAGGACGTCCGGGTGCGCCAGGCACTCGGCCTGGCACTGGATTACGAATGGATGAACCGCCAGTTGTTTTACGGCCAGTACAAGCGCTCCTATTCCTATTTCAACAACAGTGAACTGGCCGCCATCGGCATGCCATCGCAGGATGAATTGAAATTGCTGGAGCCCTTGCGCGCGAAACTCGACCCGGTTGTTTTCGGTCTTGCGCCGGTGCCGCCCACCACGGAGCCACCTTCATCACTGCGAGCCAATCTGCTCAAAGCCAGAAAATTGTTCAGCGAGGCTGGCTGGGAATACCGGGACGGCGCATTGCGCAACGCCAGCGGCCAGCCATTCATGCTCGAGATCATCGACGACCAGGGTGCCATGTCGCGCATTATCAGTGTTTATGTGCGCAATCTCCAAAAGCTAGGCATTCAGGTCAACCAGCGCACCGCCGACTATGCGCTGATTCAGAGTCGAATGGAGGAATTCGACTTTGACATGACGAGCATTAATTTTGGCGCATTCACCAGCCCCGGCAATGAACTGTTTGACCGATTTGGTTCGAAGGCGGCCGATGAAAAAGGCTCCAGCAATATCTGGGGCTTGAAAGACCCTGCTGTTGACAAACTGGTGACGGCCGTGGTCAATGCCGGCAAATGGGATGAGCTGGTTGCAGCATCGCGCGCACTGGATCGGGTCCTGCTGCACAAGCACCTTGCCATCCCGCACTGGTATTCAGGAACGCATCGGGTTGCATATCGCAACCGGTTCGGCATTCCCGAGACAGTCCCGTTGTACTACCAGGCCGATCCGTATGCGATCTCCAACTGGTGGGAAGTGCGGCCACGGGAAAATTCCGCAACAAAACCGAAAGATAATCCATGAACCTCTGGGCTTACATTGCAAAGCGTTTGCTGCTGATGCTGCCCACGCTGTTTGGCGTAGTCGCCATCACGTTCGCGGTGATCCAGTTCGTACCTGGCGGCCCGGTTGAGCAGATGATGATGGAGCTCAAGGGGCAGGTGGGGGCCGGGGAAGTGTCCAGCAGCGGGCCGTCGCAGTATCGCGGACGGCAAGGCATCGATGCCGAGCGGGTCAAGGAAATCCAGGCGCTGTACGGTTTCGACAAGCCGCCGCTGGAGCGTTTCTGGAAAATGCTGAAAGGATTTGCCACATTTGACCTGGGCCAGAGCTTTTACCATCACAAGGATGTGTGGGAGCTGGTGGTGTCGAAGCTGCCGGTATCGATCAGCCTTGGCATGTGGACCTTTTTCCTGACTTACTTCATTTCGGTCCCATTAGGTGTAGCCAAGGCAGTGCGCGAGGGCAGTCGCTTCGATGTCGTCACCAGTATCGCTGTACTGGTGGGTTATTCGATTCCCGGGTTTGTGCTGGGGGTGGTGCTGCTAGTGCTGTTTGGCGGCGGCAGTTTCGTGCAATGGTTCCCTTTGCGCGGACTGACTTCGGACAACTGGGAACAATTGTCCTGGTTCGGCAAGGTGCTCGACTATCTGTGGCACATCGCCCTGCCGGTGACTGCTTCGGTTGCCGGTTCCTTTGCTGTAATGACGATGCTGACCAAGAATACTTTCCTTGAAGAGATTCGCAAGCAATATGTATTGACTGCGCGCGCGAAAGGATTAAGCGAACAGGTTGTGCTGTACAAGCATGTTTTTCGCAATGCCTTGATTCCGCTGGTGACCGGCTTTCCTGCTGCCTTCATCGGCGCCTTCTTTACCGGCAGCCTGTTGATCGAGACCCTGTTTTCGCTCGATGGGCTGGGTCTGCTGTCGTACGAATCAGTGATCCGCCGCGACTTTCCGGTTGTCATGGGAACCCTGTACTTGTTTACGCTGATCGGGCTGTTGGTGAAAATTGTCGGTGATCTTTGCTATGTCTGGGCCGATCCGCGCGTCCAGTTTGAAAGCCTGAACCGATGAAATCGACAAGCACATCCATGTCACCACTGGACACGGCGGCTGCGGGCGCGGCCACCATCCATCCATCTGCCGTATTGCCATCGGTTTCGCCGGGCCGGCGCATCTGGCTGCGCTTCAGGCAAAACCGGCGCGGCTACTGGAGCCTGATCATTTTTTCAGTGCTGTTTCTGATCAGCATGCTGGCAGACGTGATATCGAATGACCGGCCGCTAGTGGTGCGCTATAACGGCCAGACCCTGTTCCCGATCGTGCAAACCTATTCGGAAAAATCGTTTGGCGGTGACTTTGACTCCGAGGCCGATTACCTGGACCCGTTCATCCAAGAGCAGTTCAAAAAAGACGGCAACTGGGCCATTTATCCGTTGAACCACTATCGTTACGATACGCTCAATTATTTTGCCCAGTCACCCAATCCTTCCCCGCCCTCCGGCGAGAACTGGCTGGGCACCGATGACCGCGGTCGCGATGTGTTCGCGCGCCTGTTGTACGGCCTGCGTGTATCCATTCTGTTTGGCATGGCATTGACAATCATCGGCGTGATTCTGGGCGTGCTGGCCGGCGCGATTCAGGGCTATTTCGCCGGTAAGACCGACTTGTTTTTCCAGCGCTTCATCGAAATCTGGGGTTCGATGCCCGAACTCTACCTGTTGATCATTTTTGCGTCCATCTTCCAGCCTAGCCTGAGTTTGCTATTGATCCTGCTGTCACTGTTCGGCTGGATGGGATTGTCTGACTATGTGCGCGCCGATTTTCTGCGCAACCGCAACCTGGAATATGTGCAAGCGGCACGTGCGCTGGGTTTGTCGAACCGGCAAATCATCTGGCGCCATGTGCTGCCCAATAGCCTGACGCCGGTGGTCACATTTCTGCCGTTCCGGATGAGCGCGGCTATTCTGGCGCTGACCAGCCTGGATTTTCTCGGGCTGGGCGTGCCGCCACCCACCCCGAGCCTCGGTGAATTGCTGGCGCAAGGCAAGAACAATCTCGATGCCTGGTGGATTGCATTATCAACCTTTCTGGTATTGACGCTCACCTTGCTGCTCCTGACCAATATCGGCGATGCCTTGCGCAATGCGCTGGATGTGCGGAGGAAGTCATGAGTCTGCTTGAAATCCAGAACCTGCGGGTAGCATTCGGCGATGCCACGGTGGTCGACGACGTCAGTTTCTCAGTCGCGCCAGGTGAAAAACTGGCGCTGGTCGGTGAGTCTGGCTCCGGCAAGACGGTGACGGCACTGTCGATATTGCGCCTGAATCAGGATGCCGGTTACAGGGGTCGGATATTGTTCGACGGCGAGGATTTGCTGCAACGTTCGGAGCCGGCTATGCGCAGCGTGCGCGGCAAGGATGTGGCGATGATTTTTCAGGAGCCGATGACGGCCCTGAATCCGCTGTTTTCCATCGGCAACCAGATCGCGGAAGTCTTGATGCTGCATGAAGGCTTGAGCGCCAAAGCCGCGGCCTTGCGGGCGGTCGAATTGCTCGACAAAACTGGCATTCCCGAACCGGCGCGCCGGGCGCTGTCATTTCCGCACCAGTTGTCCGGCGGCCAGCGCCAGCGCGCGATGATTGCCATGGCGCTGGCATGCCGGCCCAAGCTGCTGATTGCCGACGAGCCGACCACGGCGCTGGATGTGACGATCCAGGTGCAGATCCTCGAATTGCTGAACCAGCTGCAGCGTGAAGAAAACATGGCGGTGCTGATGATCTCGCACGATCTGAACCTGGTGCGCCATTTTGCCGACCGTGTCGGCGTGATGGAAAAAGGCCGTCTGGTGGAAGTGGCGCCGAGCGCCGCATTGTTTGCTGACCCGCGCGAAGCCTATACCCGCAAGCTGCTGGCCAGCCATCCGCAGCGCATTGTCGATCCGGCGCCAGCCGGTACCCGTGAATTGCTGTCGGCCGAACGCATGCAATGCGTTTTTTCGATCAAGCGCGGCTGGTTCAAGAAAGTGCCATTTGTCGCAGTCGATGAAGTCGATGTCCAGCTGAAGCCGCAGGAAACACTGGGCATTGTCGGTGAATCCGGCTCCGGCAAATCGACGCTCGGCATGGCGCTGTTACGCCTGTCGTCGGCAGCGGTGAAAGGGCGCATCAGCTTTGACGGCAAGGTCGTCAGCGATATGTCCAGCAGCGAGCTGCGGCCATTGCGCGCCAGGATGCAGGTGGTGTTTCAGGATCCGTTTGCGTCACTGTCGCCGCGCCGTACCGTCGAGCAAATTGTCAGCGAAGGATTGGCATTGCACCAGCCCTCTCTGACCCGTGCGCAGTTGCGTCAGGCGGTGGCTGCCGGCCTGGAAGAAGTGGGTTTGCTGCCGGCAATGATGAGTCGCTACCCGCATGAATTTTCAGGAGGGCAGCGGCAACGGATCGCGATCGCCCGCGCGCTGGTGTTGAAGCCGGACTTGCTGCTGCTCGATGAGCCGACTTCGGCGCTGGATGTGTCGGTGCAGCAGCAGGTATTGTTGCTGCTGGCCGAGCTGCAGCGCAAGTACGGCATGGCCTATATTTTCATCAGCCATGATCTGGCAGTGATTCGCGCCATGGCGCACCGGGTGATCGTGATGAAAGACGGTAAAGTCGTCGAGAGCGGCGCTGTCGATTCGATCCTGAACCATCCGGCCCACGCATATACCAGGCGACTGTTGGCGGCTTCCGAATACGCGACGGTGGCGGCGGCCTGACGCTGGCGCGGCCTGGTACCGATTGCAGGCGAAGGCGCTTGCCTATTTGGCGGATGCCATCGCCACCGGCTTGCTGCGCTTCTTGGCAGTTTTGGCAGATGCGACCCGGGTCTTGGCGGGCGTCGCCTTGCGGCTTGCCACTTTTTTGACAGGCTGCGCACGGCTGCTGCGCGCCATTTTCTGCTTGCCGCTGGTCTTGCGCGCGGCCAGCCGGTTGGGCACATGCAGTTCCAGCTTCTTGCCGACCGCGACCTTGTCATGCGCCAAGTCATTCCATGTCTTGATCTGGTCGACACTGACCTTGTGGCGTTTGGCGATGGCCGTCAAGCTGTCGCGCTTGCCGACTTTCACATAGATGCGGCGTGTTTCCGACGCATCCGGCACCACCACCATGGTAGCGTTATCGGCGACAGCTGCGGTAATGTCTTTTTCCGGGGAGTGTTCGGATTTCGGTACCAGGATGATGGAACCGGCTTTCAGCGACATCTTCGGAGGGATATTGTTGGCTTCACGGATCACCTGCGGCGTCGTGCCAAAGCGCTTCGCAATTGTCTCGATTCGTTCCCGGGCGCTGGTTACCTTGTGCGCGGTCCAGGATGACAGTGCCTTGCGCCAGGTCGACAGATTTTCCTTGAATTTTGCGGCATTGCTTTTCGGTAGCAAAATCTGCGTATCGGCGCTGCCGATGATGATCGGCCGGTTGTATTGCGGATTCAGCGCCTTGAATTCATCGATCGACAATTCGGCCAGCTGGGCTGCCACCTTGATGTCGATGTCGCGGGTTTTGCCGATGGTGACGAAATACGGTTGATTGTCGACCCGCGGCAGGGTGATGCCGTACTGCTCGGGGGTCGCGATAATGTTTTTCACGGCCTGCAATTTCGGTACGTAATTCCGGGTTTCGGCCGGCATCAGCGCTGACAGGCTGTTGAAATCGGTCGGCAAGCCGGCTGCGCGGTTTTTCTTGATCGCGCGCTGCACCGAGCCTTCGCCCCAGTTATAGGCCGCCAGCGCCAGCTGCCAGTCGCCAAACATGCCATACAACTTTTCTAGATAAGTTAGCGCGGCATCGGTCGACGCCAGCACATCGCGCCGCTCATCCTTGAATGCGCTTTGCTTCAAGTCGAAATGACGCCCGGTAGACGGAATGAATTGCCACATGCCGGCCGCTTTCGCGGAGGAATAGGCTTGCGGGTTGAATGCCGATTCAATGAAGGGCAGCAGTGCCAGTTCGGTCGGCATATTGCGTTTTTCCAGCTCCTGCACCACATGAAACAGATAGCGCGAAGCGCGAGTTGTGGTGCGCTGGAAATAATCAGGGCGTGAACTGTACCAGGTGGTCTGGGAGACGACCAGCGGATTGTCCAAGTCAGTAATGCCGAATCCCTTGCGAATGCGCGCCCAGACATCCATTTCTTCAATCGCCAGTTGCGGCGATGGATAATCGCTGAATTCACTGGAATTTTGCAGGTAAAGCGTGATATCGGCCGCATGCGCTGCAAACGGCAGGGGAATTGCAGCGAGCGCTGCGATCAGGACAGCGGATGTACGTAACGGATGCATGGGCAGGTTTTCATGTTGACCGACCCTGCATCAGTCGGTGAGAAGTTGATTTCAGAGTGTACGGAACACTGTTTTCTTGCGTCAAGGAATTTTACATTTCCTTGATTCACAATTTTGCATTCAGGCAATCAATTGAATCACCCATAGTTTTCCTGATTGCAATTTCTTGACTTACTACAGATAAATATTTGCATGAATAGTTCCTGTTATGCAGGATTTTCCAACAGAATAGTTTTATTAATATCAAGAAATAGAGATCTACTGCATAAAGGGTGATTTTTTAATCTTGATTTAAATCAAATGAATCGGACGCTCGGTTTGTTATCGTGAATTTTTGGTTTGCGAAGCAAAAGGATTGTCATGTTGAACACCCCCTTACCTGACTTTAAGTTGGGAAATAAATTGCTGTTGCCCATAATACAGGGAGGCATGGGTGTGGGGATATCGGCGCATCGCCTAGCTGGCACGGTGGCGCTGCATAATGCGGTGGGGACCATTGCCAGTGTTGATTTGCGCCACCATCACAAAGACTTAATGGCACAGACTGGCAAAAGCCGCGACAAGGCATTGATCGATCAAGCCAATCTGATTGCGCTGGACCGGGAAATCCAGGCTGCAAGGACAATTGCGCAAGGCAATGGCCTGATTGCCGTCAATGTAATGCGTGCAGTGTCAGAATATGCCTCCTATGTGCGTCAGGCTGGCGAAAGTGGTGCCGATGCAGTCGTGGTTGGTGCCGGACTACCGATGGATTTGCCGGAGCTGACGACCGATTTTCCGAAACTTGGATTGATTCCGATACTGTCGGATGCGCGCGGCATTGCGCTGGTTTTGAAGAAATGGATGCGCAAGAATCGCTTGCCGGATGCCATTGCCATCGAAAATCCGCGTTATGCGGCCGGCCATCTCGGCGCGGCCAAGCCGGAAGATGTGAATGATGCGCGCTTTGAAATGGCGCATGTGCTGGAAGCGACCTTTGAAATATTCAAGGAACTCGGAATAGAAAGCGAGAAAATTCCATTGATTGCCGCCGGCGGCATCAACAGCCATCAAAAAGTGCGTGAATTGCTGGGTCTGGGCGCCAGCGCAGTGCAGCTCGGTACCCCGTTTGCTGTGACTGAAGAAGGCGATGCGCATCCGAATTTCAAGAAAGTGCTGGTGGAAGCCAAGCCGGAAGATATCGTCACCTTCATGAGCGTGGCTGGCTTGCCGGCGCGTGCAGTGCGCACGCCATGGCTGGCCAATTACCTGGACAAGGAAGCCAAACTGCAAGGCAAGGCCAAGGCCAAGGAATGCCTGATGGCATTTGATTGCCTGCAACAATGCGGCTTGCGTGACGGCATTGCCAAGGCGGGGCAGTTTTGCATCGATACCCAGTTGGCGTTTGCGTTGAATGGTGATATCAAGCGGGGACTGTTTTTCCGGGGCAGTGAACGCCTGCCGTTCGGTAGCGAGATCAGACCGGTCAGGGATTTGCTGGACTACCTGCTGACCGGCAAAGTGTCCGGCATGCTGGAAGCTACTGGTGTCAGCTTGCAGTTGCAACCAGCCTGAAGTCGGCATGGCGGTGCCGCCGCCTGGCCTATCCGGGTTTTACCGGTAGTCGTTTTTCCATTCGCGCAGCGCGGCAAATGTCGTCACCGGCTGTTGCTGCTGCAGACGGCCTGCAGCCTGCAAATGGCGAATGATTTCCGCTTCCTGAATGCGCAGGAAAGGATTGGTCGCTTTTTCCAATCCAATTGTCGACGGTATTGTGGGCTGGCCTGCATCGCGCTTGGCCTGGTCGACGGCAATGCGCTCAAGCAATGCGGCATTGCCGGGTTCTACTTCTCGAGCAAAACGCAGGTTCGACAGCGTATATTCATGCGCACAATACACTTGCGTGGCATCCGGCAAGGCGGCCAGTTTTTTCAGCGACGCCAGCATTTGCACCGGCGTGCCTTCAAACAGTCGTCCGCAGCCGCCGCCAAACAGCGTATCGCCGCAAAATAGCCAGTTTTGTTCCGATGCCACATAAGCAATATGACCGCGCGTATGGCCCGGCACTTCAAGCACAGTCAAACTCAGTGCCAGTTCCGCGATATGCACAGTATCGCCCTCATCCAGCGGGTCGGTCAGGCATCCGATCTGATCGTGGCGCGGACCGAATACCGGGACTTTCCATTGCTGTAACAATTCCGGGACGCCACCGATATGGTCAGCATGGTGATGTGTCAGTAAAATAGCGACGAGGGACAAGCGGTGCTGGGCTAATGCCGTTAAGATGGGAGCTGCATCGCCTGGATCGACCACGGCGGCATGGTGGCCGTCATGCAGCAACCATAGATAATTGTCTTTAAACGCCGGAACTGCCAATACATTCAACCCAGACATGGACACTCCAGCCTCCAAAAAACCCATTATAGCGCTCGGCTCCTGGCTTGAGACGCCAATGGGCAGCTACGTGCGGGAATGGGAGCAGATGCGGCTGGATGCGTTGACTGCCGACATTTTCGGATTCAATGCAATCCAGATCGGCTTGCCGCAAATCGATGCGCTGCGGGCCAATCGCATGCCGAACAAATGGTTGTCCGATACATTGGTGCCCGTTGATTTTCCATCGAGCACGTCAACACCATTGGTGGTGGTGCATGATTTTGCCGAGCTGCCTTTTGCTTCGCAAAGCCTGGATCTGGTGGTATTGCCGCATGTACTTGAATTTGCCGAAGAGCCGCACCAGGTGTTGCGCGAAGTCGAACGGGTCTTGATTCCAGAAGGTCAGGTGATCATCTGCGGCTTCAATCCAGCCAGCATGTGGGGCGCGCGGCAAATAACAGGGCGCCTGACCGGCGCGCATTTTCTGCCACAGCATGGCGAATTCATCAGCATGCCGCGCATCAAAGACTGGATGAAATTGCTGGACCTGGGCGTCAATCGCGGCCATTTCGGCTGCTATGCACCACCGTTTCAAAAAGAAAAATGGCTGAACCGCTTTACTTTCATGGAAAAAGCCGGTGACCGCTGGTGGCCGTATCTCGGCGCAGTCTACATTGTCCAGGCGATCAAGCGCGTCAAGGGCATGCGGCTGATCGGCCCGGCCTGGTCCCACCAAACGGCGCGCTTGCCGCAAGGCGTTCCGGCCACCAATAGAATGCGAAAATCTCGAAAAATGGACAAGGTTGATGGATAAAGTAGAAATTTATACCGATGGCGCCTGCAAGGGCAATCCCGGCCCGGGCGGCTGGGGCGCATGGCTACTCGCCGACGGCAATGAAAAGGAAATGTATGGCGGTGAACTCAATACCACCAATAACCGGATGGAATTGACCGCAGTGATCGAAGCACTGGGAGCACTCACGCGCCCCTGCGAAGTCATCGTGCACACCGACAGCCAATACGTGCAAAAAGGCATCAGCGAGTGGATCCAGGGCTGGAAGGCGCGCGGCTGGAAAACCGCTGCCCGTGCACCCGTGAAGAATGTCGATCTGTGGCAGGCGCTCGACGCCGCGCAGTCCCAGCACCGGATTGAATGGCGCTGGATCAAGGGACATGCCGGCCACGCAGGCAATGAACGTGCCGATGCGCTTGCCAACCGTGGCGTCGAAACGGTGTTGTAAGGCTATTTTTACTTTCTGATTTTTTGAAAAAACCATGCGTCAAATCGTTCTCGATACTGAAACCACCGGCCTGAATCCGCGCTCCGGCGACCGCATCATTGAAGTCGGCTGCGTGGAAATAGTCAATCGCCGGCTGACCGGCAATAATTTTCATACTTACATCAATCCGGAACGCGATTCGGAAGAGGGCGCGCTGGCAGTACACGGCTTGACCACCGAATTCTTGAGCGACAAGCCGAAATTTGCCGGCATTGCCAATGAACTGCGCGATTACGTCAAGGATGCCGAAATCATCATCCACAATGCGCCGTTCGACCTCGGATTTCTCAATGCCGAGTTCAGTCGTCTGAGTCTGCCGCGTTTCTCCGAGCATGTCGGCGAGATCATCGACACACTGGTGCGCGCCAAGGAAATGCACCCGGGCAAGCGCAACTCGCTCGATGCGCTGTGTGACCGCTACGGCATTTCGAATGCCCACCGCGCGCTGCATGGCGCATTGCTGGACGCCGAACTGCTGGCTGAAGTGTATCTGGCGATGACGCGCGGGCAAAACAGCCTGACGATCGACTTGGCGGATACGGTCGAGCAGAGCGCGGACGGTAGCACCATCGAGATCGCCGCGCTGGTTGGCAATATCCTGGTTTTGCCCGCCAGCGCTGATGAAGCCGCCGCGCATGAAGCGATGCTCGACAAGCTCGACAAGGAAGCCAAGGGTACCTGCATCTGGCGCGCTGCCAATACGCATTGAAACAGCGCGCCATTTGTGCGATAATTCGTGCCGCATTGGGCGGTTAGCTCAGGGGTAGAGCACTGCCTTCACACGGCAGGGGTCGCAAGTTCGAAACTTGCACCGCCCACCAAATTTAGTTGATGAATCAAGGACTTGGCAGAAATGCCCAGTCCTTTTTTCTTGTCAGTGTGTTTTGCGCTGGTGCGGGGTAATAGGTATGATCCGGCGTGGTTGGGCGTCAGCTGGTCCGCGAGACGGGATGTGCGGCTTCAATTCGTCCATGAAAAAAACGCCTGCCACCACTGCCGGATTATTGCGGCTTTCGATTGGGCGGGTCTGTCTTGTGCAGTCCGGCATGCTTTGCCCGTCGAGGCGAGGTCAATTCCTGCGCACTGTCGGCATCGGATGCGACACGCAACAGTACGCGACATCCGATGCCTGACTTGATCGCATGATTCCCGAACGCTTTCCTCAGGCTGAAGCCAGCGTTCGGAAGCGCGATTAACGGTCTTCCAGGAAAGTCTTGAGGCGGTCTGCGCGAGAAGCATGGCGCAGCTTGTTCATCGCCTTCAATTCAATCTGGCGAATCCGCTCGCGGGTCACATCAAACTGCTTGCCGACTTCTTCGAGAGTCAGGTCGCCTGCCATTTCAATGCCATAACGCATGCGCAATACTTTCGCTTCACGCGCCGGCAGGCTGTCCAGCACTTCCTTGATGACACTGCGCATCGACGCCTGCAAGGCTGCTTCGACTGGCGCCAGAGTGCTGTCATCCTGGATAAAGTCGCCAATCACCGAATCGCCATCTTCGCCCATCGGCATGTCCATCGAGATCGGTTCTTTGGCCACTTTCATGATTTCGCGGATTTTCGTTTCCGGCAATTCCATCTTTTTCGCCAGCGTTGCCAGATCTGGTTCAGAGCCGGTTTCCATCAGTATTTGGCGGGAAATCCGGTTCATCTTATTGATCGATTCAATCATATGCACCGGCACACGGATGGTGCGTGCCTGGTCGGCAATTGCGCGCGAAATCGCCTGGCGGATCCACCATGTCGCGTAAGTGGAAAATTTGTAGCCGCGCCGATATTCGAACTTGTCGACCGCCTTCAACAAGCCGATATTCCCTTCCTGAATCAGGTCGAGAAATTGCAAGCCGCGGTTGACGTATTTTTTTGCAATCGAAATCACCAGACGCAGATTGGCCTCGGTCATTTCGCGCTTGGCCTGGCGGGCACGCATTTCCCCGGTGGTCATTTGTTTGTTGATGCTGCGAAGGGCGGTCAGGGGAATGGCTGCCTGTCGTGCCAGTTCAGTCAATCCAGCCTGATACTCCCGTATCGACGGCACTTGCCGCTGCAGCGCAGCGCTGTAGGCATGCTGGGCAGCTATTTCACGTTCGATCCAGGCAAGCTCGGTTTCACTCCCCTGGAAAATGTCGATGAAATGGCTGCGAGGCATGCCGCATTTCTGTACTGCTACTTCCAGAATCTGTTTTTCAAGGCGCCGCATGGCATCGACTTGCGTGCGCAGGGTAGTGCATAATTTCTCTACCGTCTTGGCAGTAAACCGCATGCTGAGAAATTCTTGCGAGATTGCCGCTTGCGCCAGACGGTAGGCGTCGTCATGATAAGTGCCGTCAGCAAAAGCGTTGCGCATGACATCGAAATGGGATGCAATGACGGCAAATTTCTTGAGCGCGTCGCTGCGCATTTGCTTGATTTGTTTTTCCGACAGGCCGGCTGATTCGCTGACGGTTTCATCAGCGTCATCTTCTTCCAGCTCTTCGTCGTCTTCCTGATCCAGTTCGCTTTCCATGACTGCAGTGTCTTGCGGCGCAACGGCAGCATCGATATCGGCAAATCCATCAATGACTTCATCGATTTTGATTTCGTCGCGTTCCAGCTTCTCAGCTAGTGCGAGCACTTCGACAATCGTTGCCGGATTGGCGGAGATGGCCTGCATCATGTCGGTCAAGCCATCTTCAATTCGCTTGGCGATGTCGATTTCCTGCTGGCGGTTCAGGAGTGGCACCGAGGCCATCTCGCGCATGTACATGCGGACCGGATCGGTTGACCGGCCATAATCGGCATCTACCGCCGACAAGGCGGTGGCGACCGCTGCTTCCGATTCATCATCGTTGGCGACTGTGACGACGTTGTCGGACAACAGTAGCGTCTCGCTGTCCGGAGCGTGTTCGCTGACGCTGATGCCCATGGCATTGAAAGTACCAATCAGGCTTTCAATCGAATCGGCATTGATCAGATTGTCCGGCAGGTGATCATTGATTTCGGTATGCGTGAGGAACCCGCGTTCCTTGCCGAGGTTGATCAGGGCCGTGATCTGGGCGCGCCTTGCCTCCATATCCGCTTCACTGATGCCTTGCTCGGACAAGGAGAGCTCGGCGGGCTGGCCGGCTCCCTTTTTTTGCCTGGCACTGGACGCCGATTTCAATTCGGCACGTTCGACCGCATTCAATGCGGCGACTTCATCCTGCTCCGGCTGAAATACGGTTGGCCTGCGGCCGCGACGGCCGGGTTCCTTGACTGCTGATAAAGCATAACCCGACGTGTCGATTGCCGACAGTGCTGCTGCATGTGTGGCGCGATCAATCACCGTGACGCTGGATGTGCGGCCGCTGGCTTGGCCATCAACGCGATCATCTGCCTGCGACTCGGCAGGTGAAGTCGCAGTTGCAGGCTTTGCTTTCGGCTTCTTGACGACTACCACCTTTTTTTCCGGTGACAAAGAAGCGGCAGTTTGTGAGGCAATGGCTTCTGAAGGGGCGGTCGCAGGAAGCGTGTCGGCATTCACGGATGTCACCAGTTTTGAGCGACGGGTGACGACGGTAACGTTTTTCGGAGCCAGCCCCTCGTCGACGGCATTGGCCATAACGACATGCACTTGAGGGCGAGCCGGTTGCGGCGAAGTTTTTTCAGCCGACTTTTTGGTCAGTGACAGAGTTTTGGCAGTTTTCGTCATTGCTTAAATATATTGAAAGGGGGCTTGGCATGCGACGCTGGCATGGCCGCTGCAATCGGGGCTGCGCGCCGACGCATTAAAATTCCACTGCATAGAGTGATCGAGGCGGTCTCCAGTTCAACCTTATTTGCTGCATCAGCAGTATCTCGTGAAACATGAATGCTGAAATGCCATGCGATCTTTGAATTCGAGAATGGTTCAAGCAAATGGATCGCAACATCGTAAGGCCGATAGGCGGAGAAAATAGCAGGCGCGAATTATGTTTCATTGTGGCAAGCGCGTCCAATGCGCCGGGAGAATACCACATATTCGCATTATGAATATCTGGTGATTTCTTAATTTTTAGCGCTAAAAAGACGAATCATCAAGCCGTTAACATCGGAGGAAAAAGCGTGGGGCGCGTTGAGGCGCAGCATTTTGATGTGTGCCGGCAACAGCACATGCGGCACTTGGATTGATAGCGCAGTAAGGCAAGTAATACCGTGCCATCGATCCAAGTTGGCTTGCTCAGCCAAAAAACCAGTAGCAAACAGCGATCGATGCCAGCACGCCGGCGCCATCGGCCAGCAATGCGCAGCCAACGGCATGCCGCGCACGCTGGATGCCGACTGCGCCGAAATAAACCGCCAGCACATAGAATGTGGTTTCAGTGCTGCCCTGGACTGTGGCTGCCACCAATGACGGGAAGCTGTCCACGCCGGTACTCTGCATGGTTTCGATGAGCATAGCGCGCGCCGCGCTGCCGGAAAAAGGCTTGACCAAGGCAGTCGGCAGCGCGTCAACGAAGCGGCTGTCCATGCCGATGGTCGCCACCAGGTAACGCAAGCCATTCAAGACCGTGTCGAGGGCGCCGGATGCGCGCAATACACCCACTGCGCTTAACATCGCAACCAGGTACGGCAACAGGTTTTTGGCCACCTCAAAACCTTCCTTGGCACCTTCGATAAAGCTTTCATAGATTGGCACACGCCGCACTGCGCCGCAAATCAGGAACAGCAGGATCAGTCCGAACAGCACCAGGTTGCCCAGCAATGACGATAGTGCCCCCAGCGCCGTGGCAGACAGGCCGGCAAGCAGCGCCATCAAGCCGCCAAGCAATAGGGCGCCACCGCCTAGCCATGCAATGACGACCGGATCCCACAGCTTCAGGCGTTGCACGACCGCGATCGAAATGAAACCAGCCAGCGTCGATGCACTGGTGGCGATCAGAATCGGCAAAAATACCAGTGTCGGATCGGCGGCGCCCTGCTGCGCCCGGTACATGAAAATCGACACCGGCAGCAGAGTGAGCGAAGACGCGTTCAGGACCAGAAACAGGATTTGTGCATTGGTGGCCCTTTCTGGCGTTGGATTGAGCTCCTGGAGTGCCCGCATCGCCTTCAGGCCGATCGGCGTGGCGGCATTGTCCAGCCCCAGCACATTGGCAGTAAAGTTCAGCGTGATCAGCCCAAGCGCCGGGTGGCCGGTCGGTACTTCCGGCATCAGCCGGCGAAACAGCGGAGACAGCAGGCGCGCCAGCAAGTCAACCAGGCCAGCTTTTTCAGCAATTCGCAAAAAACCGAGCCATAAAGTCAACGTGCCGAACAGCAGGATCATGACATCCACGGATAGCTTGGCCATGGCAAACAGGCTTTCCACCATGGCAGCAAAGACGCCTGCATCGTCACCAATCAGCCAGCGGCCCAGCGCGCTGAACGCAGCAACCACAAAAAAGCTGAGCCAAAGGCCGTTCAGCATTATTTATCCCTCCCTGTTCGCATTGGAGGCAAATTGTACCTGTGGAAAGTCTTTGCAGGCAGGTCCGATACGGCATGCGCGCCCATGGAAGGAATACATGAACGGGCATTGCCATGCCAATTCATCCATGGCAGCAAATCTCAGATGCATTCTTGCAATAATGAATGGAAGTATGAATCGCTTGCCATTCGCCGTCATTGAAACTTCCCGCGAACTCCCTGCTTCACTCTTACTCTGCGCCCAGAGCAGTTTCGCCACACCGGACAGTTGCTGTGGGTAAAAAAAGACATTCAACGGCTTGTCAGCATTGATCGGTCGCGTGGGAGTTGAAACGAGTCTTCTTCTTTATTTTTTCATGCGTACAGAACTGGTCGGTCCAAATGAAAAACCCCGCCGAAGCGGGGTTGTAACGGGCACTTGTACGATTATGCTTGCTTGCGCTTGCGTGCTGCAACAAGGCCAAGCAGGCCAAGGCCGAGCAATGCAAGCGAACCCGGCTCGGGAACATTGGCGCCCGGTGCGGAAAAATCCGCCTTGAACCAGAGATCGTTATTGCCAGCATATCCTTGGTACCAGTTGTTCGTGGTCAATGCTGCGAAATTCGTTCCATTGTTGAGGAAGACAAATTGTCCGGTGATTGCATCACTGACGTAAGGCATTGTAAATGCAGCAGAAGCCTGGCTGGCCAATTCGGAAATGCTGAGAAAGGCGACGTATTGGGAACCAGCAGACAAATTCAAGCCGCCGGTAGAAAATGCCAATTCGTGGTTGCCCGCACCCAAAGGTACTGCTGAAGTTGCGCTTGTATAAAGGATGCTGGAGGCTTTGCTGCCATCCCATTCGGCGATATAGCCACGCACGTTCTGGGTATAACTGCCGCCCAAGAACAGGGAAAACGAGTTCAAAACGGTATCGATTCCGGAGACCGTGAAAGTCTGTCCATAAGTTGCCGTATTCGGGCTGCCAAAAGAACTGATGTTGCCTGCAAAACTGCCGGCAGTCGTATCGATGACTGCCGCATTGGCTGTCATGACGCAAAAGCCGAATGCAGCGATTGCTGAAATTGCGATTTTTTTAATAAACATAATTCCCTCTTTGTAATATTTCTTATGGTTAAGCAAATATTATGCCCAATTGAAATAATTTATTTAAATCAATTGCTTATCGCAGGGTTAGGCTTGGATGGGAAAAGCTAGTGTAAAAATATTCGACATGATGCCGTGGACGGCGGAACATTCAAAAACTGCGCGGCTTGATGGTGTGCTTACTTGCCGGTACCGGCTGCGGGGCTTTGAGGCTCCGGATGGGTCAAAATAGAACTGCCGGGCACAATGCGCTGGATATCGTGCTCGATTTCATCGAGAAGATCGTGGGTTTGTACAATGTTCCAGCTCGGCGGCACCAGCACATCCACATACACAAAGCTTTCCGCGCCGGCGCGGCGCGTTCGCAAATTGGTGCAGATGACACCTCGTTCCGCATATTTTTTCAGGAAGGTTTCAATTGCCGCGATCGTCTCGGACGGTAGCGCCGCATCCATCAAGCCATCTGTCGAGGAGCGGATCAGGCGCCATCCTTCGGCAAGAATATGCAGGCCGACCGCTATTGCGATCAGTGCATCAAGCCATAATAGCCCCGTGACTGCAACCAGAAAGACGCCGGCGATTACGCCCGCAGAAGTCCACACGTCGGTCATCAGGTGTCTGGAGCCGCCTTCGAGGGCAATCGAGCGAAAGCGGATGGCAGCCCGACGCATGGCCAGCGCGACAAACAGGTTGATCAGGCTGCTGGCGGTGGAAAATGCCAGGCCAAGCCCGACCGATTCCAGCGGCTGCGGTGAAAAAAAGCGCTGGGTCGCAGACCAGAGGATGGCACCGGCTGCGCCGAAAATCAGGAGGCCCTCGAAACCGCTCGAAAAGTATTCTGCCTTGCTGTGGCCAAGCGGGTGCTCTTTGTCAGGCGGGAATGTGGCAATGGTGATCATCCACAGCGCAAATACGGCCGCAGCAAGATTGACAAAGGATTCCATTGCGTCAGACAGCAAGCCCATTGAGCCAGTCAGCCACCAGGCAATGGTCTTGAGCGTGATGGTGACGACGGCCGTGGCTGTCGATAGCCAGAAATAGTGGCGGGCTTCCATTAGTCCTTGTATTGCACGCGTTTCAATCCATGTGGCGGTGCCGCCCCGAAGTATACCTTGAGCTTCGGCATACCTGGAAAATCTGGCAGCGCGCGATTTCGCTGCCCAGGGCCGTACGGACGCGGCGCCGGCAGATGGTTGCGATCATGGCTTGGATGGCAAAAGAGGTGCGCCCAGCTGCTGCAGGACCTTGATTTTCCCTATGGTTTCCGCCAGCTGTTCGTTGTAGGCTGGCTCGACGCGCCCGGTATCGGCGGCATGATGGGTCGCCAGCCGGTTCCAGAAATCCAGTACGTTATCGATGCCGACGCCAGCTCGTGCCAGTAGGTAGAGCGACAATTTTTTTGCCTGGAAATCCATGTCATCGGCGTGACGTGGAATTTCACCGGTGATGCCGACATCCGCACTGTCATAGGTAAGTGTATGCAATCGGTCAATGAATGCTGCCATGTCACGTCTTGGTTGTTGCGTCAGAATATTGTGGGCAATTTCTTTTGTTAGAACGTAGGCCAGCTCCTGGTCCGACTGCACAAAATCAATCATGCCTCGAGTCACCATGATCCGCTGACCGTCGGCAAAGCTGCTTGCCCGATCGGTATTGCCAAGGTCAATTACCATCGCGCAGGCCGGCGTCAATGAAATATCCAGTACGGCTCGCTCGCCATTTCGCAGCACGGTCAGGTTGACGCTGCTGCGACCTTTCAGTTCTGTGCCGATGATTGCGGCGCTGTCGCGTTCTGCGTTCGGCCCGGTTGGCAACGGTTCGATCTCGACAGCAATCAGGAAATCGCCTTTTTGTAATCCAGCCTGTTCGGCAGCGCTGCCGGGCAGCACGTTCATGACGCGCAACTGCTCATCCAGACCCAGGGCGGTTTGAGCAGCTTCGGCAAATTCATTGGTATATGAATAGCGGGTCTTCGCGGTGAAGCCCAGCAGATTGCGCACATGACGCGGGCAGAGTTCGGTATTGTTGATCAGCAGCGGTGCCGCGACCTGATACAGACGACTTTGCTGATGGGCCCATGTCCTCAATAAAGAAACCTTGTCGACCGGCGCAGCAGGCTGTGCCGGCGTTGCGGCGGGCACCGGAACCTGCACAGATGGCTGTGGAGGAGTCGGCAACGGCAGCGGAGCAGTCTGGGGTGTTACAGGAGGCATCGCCGGCGCTGGCTGTGGCGGCGCGCTGCGCCGGGCCGGTTGGTCAACTGCGCAGCCTGCCACAAGCGTCAACAGCGCGAATAGTCCCAGGCAGATCCTGGCGCGCTGCGGGAAAAATTTCTGGCAATTGGCAATGGTGCTTCTCACTGACGAGCTCCTTTTATGAAAACCTGCGGCAAAATGCTGTTGAAGGTCTTGCACTTGTTTTTTGTTGTTGCCACACGATGGCCTTGCCAGTTGCGGCGTATCTATTCACAAAAGATTGGAATTTTCTTGCTGGAAGCGCTAATACTAGCATTTCCTTTTCCAATCGAAGCCATTGGCCACAATTTAACGGGAAGAACGGTACCTTGATCCTTGATATTTATCTTGCAGACTGCAAATCCTCAGAAAAATCCCGGCTGATTGCAGTCTTGCCGTGATCTGGTGCGATCACAGGTTTTTGTGAATTCGAGCTGGCAGGCGAATTGTCCCAGCCTTGGCGTGCGACATTCAGATGCATCAACGGTGCATCCGACCGCAACAGGCTGCCTGGAGGGGGTCTTGTCAGTGCTGCTCGGGCCGGCTGCCGGCAATCGGGGCGTGCTGCTCAACGACGGCATTGACTTCGGCTCCGAACAATAGCGCGGCGGCAGAGATATATAAATAAAGCAGCAGTACGATCACTGCGCCGATGCTGCCGTACATGACGCTGTAATCACCGAAATTTTGTACGTAATAGCCGAATCCGAGTGAAGCAATCAGCCATACAAGCACTGACAGGATGGATCCGGGAGAAATCAGCCTGAATCGGTGCGCAACGTTCGGTGCTACATAATAGACAAAGGCAATCGTCAGGCTGATCAACAGCAGTGCGGCCGGCCACCGCAGCCAGGTCCATAGTGTGACGAACAGCTGTTCCAGCCCGATCAACTGAGCCAGCCATTGCATCGCCTGCGGCCCGATGATCAGCAGGCCGGCTGCTGCTATCAGCATCACGGCAATGCTCAGCGTGTATAGGATGGATAACGGATAGCGTTTCCACATCGGTCGCGATTCATGGGCTTGGTAAGCGACATTCAGTGCGCTCATCACCGCTCGGATGCCACGCGAGGCAAGCCATAGCGCGGTTATGACGCCAAAGGAAAGCAAACCTGTCTGCGGCAACTGCAATTCGTCGATCACCTGATTTACTTGCGTCATGGCCGGTTGTGGCAGAACCGCACGCGCCTGTTGCCGCAGCCATTCAAAAAAATCCGACAGTTCTAAAAAACCGAATAGGGCAATCAGAAAAATAATGAATGGAAAAAGAGAAAACAGCACATGGTAGGCAAGCGCCGCCGCATAGTTTGTCATGTCATGATC
>JAKFFK010000132.1:0-21193 GCA_036675285.1 Paucimonas sp.
TGGGTTTGTGGGGACGGATTCAAAACATTCCAAATCGTCTGTACAACCACATCTGTTTCATTCAAAACTTAATTATTCCAGAACCGCAAAACAATAAAGCCAGCTGCAACCAGCATCTGCGTGCGCGCCTCGTCATATGCCTGATTCACCGCATGCTGGGAACCATCAACTTCAACAACCAGGCGACGATCAAGACAAACAAAATCCACTATATAAGATCCAAACGGATGCTGCCGACGGAATTTTACGCCCAGCTGCTTGCCTCGCAGGCGGCTCCACAATTTTTGCTCGGCGTCCGTCATGGTAGCGCGCAATTTTCTTGCAGCGGGCTTTGCCAAGGCATTTGTTTGACCGTGCATTTAACCCATCCCCACCCTAACCCTCCCCTTGACGGGGAGGGAATCTAAACACACATCGACCTCGGCGCTTGCAAGCGCTGCGGATTCACACGGCGCAACGCATGCGTTGCGAAACCCGTCATCGGTAGCCAGTACATTTACCTCACCCACCTGCGCGCTTGCAAGCGCTTCAGATTCATGCGGCGCGAAGCATGCTTCGCGAAACCCCGCACTTATCCACCGCCAATCGCTCTGACGATATCGACCCGGTCGCTGGGCTGCAAGACCCGCTGCGACCACAAATGACGCGGCACGATTTGGCGGTTGATCGCCACTGCCAGCGACTTGCCGGACAAATCCAGCGCGACAATCAACTCTTGCACATTCTGGTTGGCGGCAACCGGATGCGGCGCACCGTTCAATTCGATTTCCATCTGCGCTGCCTATGACTTATTGCTTGCGATAAATCTCGGCGCCGTTTTTCACGAACTCGATCGCCTTGACTTCCATGCCTTTTTTCAGTGCCTGCTCGTCTGAAATACCTTGGGCGGCAGCATAATCGCGCACATCCTGCGTGATCTTCATCGAGCAGAAATGCGGGCCGCACATCGAGCAGAAATGCGCGACCTTGGCTGAATCCTTGGGCAGCGTCTCATCATGGAATTCACGCGCCTTGTCCGGGTCCAGGCCGATGTTGAACTGGTCTTCCCAGCGGAATTCAAAGCGCGCCTTGGACAAGGCATTGTCGCGGATTTGCGCGCCCGGATGGCCCTTGGCCAGATCCGCCGCATGCGCCGCCAGCTTATAGGTGATGATGCCGACCTTGACGTCATCCTTGTTCGGCAAGCCCAGGTGCTCTTTCGGTGTAACGTAGCACAGCATCGCGGTGCCGTACCAGCCGATCATGGCCGCGCCAATGCCGGACGTGATGTGGTCGTAACCCGGTGCGATATCGGTGGTCAACGGCCCGAGCGTATAGAACGGTGCTTGATGGCACTGTTCCAGCTGCAAATCCATGTTTTCCTTGATCAGATGCATCGGCACGTGGCCAGGCCCTTCGATCATCACTTGCACATCATGCTTCCAGGCGATCTGCGTCAATTCGCCCAGGGTTTTCAATTCACCCAGCTGCGCTTCATCGTTGGCGTCGTAGATCGAGCCCGGGCGCAAGCCGTCGCCCAGCGAAAACGATACGTCGTACGCCTTCATGATTTCGCAAATATCTTCGAAATGCGTGTATAGGAAGGATTCCTTGTGATGTGCCAGGCACCACTTGGCCATGATCGAGCCGCCGCGCGACACAATTCCGGTCATGCGCTTGGCAGTCAGCGGCACATATTGCAGCCGCACGCCGGCATGGATCGTGAAGTAATCGACGCCCTGCTCGGCTTGCTCGATCAGGGTGTCGCGGAAAATTTCCCAGGTCAGGTCTTCGGCCTTGCCATTGACCTTTTCCAGCGCCTGGTAAATCGGCACTGTGCCGATCGGCACCGGGCTGTTGCGGATAATCCATTCGCGGGTTTCATGAATGTGCTTGCCGGTCGACAAATCCATCACAGTATCGCCGCCCCAGCGGATCGCCCAGGTCATTTTTTCGACTTCTTCGCCAATCGACGAAGTCACTGCCGAATTGCCGATATTGGCATTGATCTTGACCAGGAAGTTGCGGCCGATGATCATCGGCTCGATTTCCGGGTGGTTGATATTCATCGGGATGATCGCGCGCCCGCAGGCGACTTCCGAACGCACGAATTCCGGCGTGATTTCGGCAGGAATCGCTGCACCGAAGCTTTGTCCCGGATGCTGGCGGCCCATCAGGTCGGCCAGCTTGTTGCCCATCGGTCCAGAAGCTTTCAGGCTTTCCAGGTATTCGCGGCGCTGCATGTTTTCGCGAATCGCGATGTATTCCATTTCCGGCGTGATGATGCCTTGGCGCGCATAGTGCATTTGCGACACGTTCTTGCCGGCTTTGGCACGGCGCGGCTTGCGATGCAGGTTGAAGCGCAGTTCAGCCAGTTTGGCGTCATTCAGGCGCTCGATACCGTAGGCCGAACTCGGGCCCGGCAATTCCTCGGTATCGTTGCGCTCGTCGATCCAGGCGGCGCGCAAGGGCGCCAGACCGGAGCGGATATCGATTTTCACGGCCGGGTCGCTGTACGGCCCCGAAGTGTCATACACATAAATCGGTGGATTCTTTTCCGCGCCCATCGACGCAGGGGTATCGCTCTGGCTGATTGCACGCATCGGCACGCGCAGATCGGGACGCGAACCCGTGACGTAAATCTTGCTGGAATTCGGCAGTGGCTGAATCGCGGCTTCGTCGACGGTTGCGGTCGAAGCTAGAAATTGGGGATTGGCGTTCATGTGTTCCTTTGCTCTTCAATTGTTGCGGCCAGACTGGCATGTTGCCAAATCTGCCCTGCAAATCATTCAAATTAGCGAAGGAATGTCGGATTAACAAGACAATCACTGTTTTTCCGAATGCTTCCCTTCGCTGGCATTATCCAGATCAGGTTCAAGGGTATTTCTCACCCGGCGGCGCAAGTTGTTCACTCTAAGCCAGCCAGGACCCCTAGCGTTGTGCCGGATCAAACCGGCATTTTTGCATTATACGCGCCATGATTGGCAAAGTCAGGGACCGCGTCCCTTATAATGTTTGTTTCGCAAAATCATTCAAATAAGCCATGGAATTAGCCAAATCTTTCGAGCCCGCCGATATTGAAAAACACTGGCGCGCCGAATGGGAACAGCGCGGCTACTATACCGCCACCACCGACGCCTATAAACCCGCATTCAGCATTCAGTTGCCGCCGCCCAATGTGACCGGCACCTTGCACATGGGGCATGCGTTCAACCAGACCATCATGGATGGCTTGACCCGCTACTATCGGATGCGCGGCCATAACACTGCCTGGATCCCCGGCACCGATCATGCCGGCATCGCCACCCAGATCGTGGTCGAACGCCAGCTCGATGCGCAAAAGATTTCGCGCCATGACCTGGGCCGCGAAAAATTCCTGGAAAAAGTCTGGGAATGGAAAGAACATTCCGGCTCGACCATCACCGGCCAGATGCGCCGCATGGGAGCATCGACCGACTGGAGCCGCGAATACTTCACCATGGACGCGAAAATGTCCAAGGCCGTCACCGAAGTGTTCGTGCGCTTGTTTGAGCAAGGCTTGATCTACCGCGGCAAGCGGCTGGTCAACTGGGATCCGACCTTGCATACCGCTGTATCGGACCTGGAAGTCGTGTCCGAAGAAGAAGATGGCTCGATGTGGCATATCCGTTATCCGCTGGCCGATGGCAGCGGCCACATCACGGTTGCCACCACCCGACCGGAAACCATGCTGGGCGACGTTGCGGTGGCAGTTGACCCGACTGACGAACGCTACCTGCACCTGGTCGGCAAGTTGCTGACGCTGCCACTGACCGGGCGGCAAATCCCGATCATTGTCGATGAATATGTCGACAAGGAATTCGGTACCGGCTGCGTAAAGATCACACCGGCGCATGATTTCAACGACTATGCCGTCGGCCAACGCCACAGCCTGGCGCAGATCAGCATCTTCACGCTGGATGCGAAGATCAATGAAAATGGCCCGGCCCTCTACCAGGGCATGGACCGCTTCGATGCACGCAAGAAAATCGTCGCCGACCTGGAAGCGCAAGGCTTGCTGGAATCGGTCAAGCCGCACAAGCTGATGGTGCCCCGCGGTGACCGTACCGGCGTGGTGATCGAGCCGATGCTGACCGACCAGTGGTTTGTCGCAATGAGCAAGGCTGCGCCCGAAGGTACGCACTTCCCCGGCAAGTCGATCGCCGAAGTGGCGCTGGAAAAAGTGGCCGATGGCTCGGTCAAGTTCATCCCGGAAAACTGGACCACCACTTATAACCAGTGGCTCAACAATATCCAGGACTGGTGCATCTCGCGCCAACTTTGGTGGGGACACCAGATTCCCGCCTGGTACGACGAAGCCGGCAATATCTATGTCGCCCGCAATGAAGAAGATGCGAAGGCGCAGGCGTTCGCTCGAGGCGTCACCGGCGCGATCCGGCGCGACGACGATGTGCTCGATACCTGGTTCTCGTCGGCACTGGTGCCCTTTTCTTCGCTCGGCTGGCCTGAAGAAACGCCCGATTACAAGATGTTTTTGCCATCGTCGGTGCTGGTGACCGGCTTCGACATCATCTTTTTCTGGGTGGCGCGGATGGTGATGATGACCACCCATTTTACCGGCCAGGTGCCGTTCGAAAAAGTCTATGTGCATGGCCTGGTACGCGACGCGTCCGGCCAGAAAATGTCAAAATCCAAAGGCAATACGCTGGATCCGATCGACTTGATTGATGGCATCGATGTCGAGACACTGGTGGCCAAGCGCACCACCGGCTTGATGAATCCGAAGCAGGCCGACAGCATTGCCAAGGCGACCCGCAAGGAATTTCCGAACGGCGTGCCCGCGTTCGGCACCGATGCCTTGCGCTTCACGATGGCCAGCTATGCATCGCTGGGCCGCAATATCAATTTCGACCTGAACCGCTGCGAAGGCTACCGCAATTTCTGCAACAAGTTGTGGAACGCGACCCGCTTCGTCTTGATGAATACCGAAGGCCAGGATTGCGGGTTCGACAGCGCCAGTTGCGGACCGGAAGGACGCGATTTTTCAGCGGCCGACCGCTGGATCGTATCGCAATTGCAGCGCACCGAAGCCGATATCCAGAAAGGCTTTTCCGACTATCGTTTCGACAATATTTCTTCCAGCATTTACAAATTCATCTGGGATGAATATTGCGACTGGTATCTGGAAGTGGCCAAGGTACAGATCCAGCAGGGCAGCGAAGCGCAGCAGCGCGCCACCCGCCGCACCCTGTTGCGGGTGCTGGAAACCGTGTTGCGCCTGGCGCATCCGATCATTCCATTCATTACCGAACAATTGTGGCAAACAGTAGCGCCGCTGGCCGGCCGCACGCTGGATCCGCAGGGCGACTCCATCATGCGCCAAGCCTATCCAGAACCGGCGCCGGAAAAAATCGATGTGCAGGCGGAAGAATGGATGTCGCAATTGAAGGCATTGACCGATGCCTGCCGCAACCTGCGCGGTGAAATGCAATTGTCGCCCGCCAAGCGCGTGCCGCTGTTCATCGAATCATCGGGCGACCAGGCCACCGCCAAAAGCTTTGCGCCGTATTTGCAAGCACTGGCAAAATTGTCCGAGGTGCAAGTAGTCGATGCATTGCCGCAATCGCCGGCGCCGGTTTCGATTGTCGGTGACGTGAAATTAATGCTAAAAGTTGAAATCGATGTCACTGCCGAGCGTGAACGGCTGTCTAAAGAAATTGTGCGTGTGGACGGCGAAATTGCCAAGCTCAATACCAAGCTGGGCAATGAAAGTTTTGTGGCGCGAGCGCCAGCCCAGGTCGTTGCGCAGGAGCAGGAGCGCCTGGCGAACTTTATTGCCACGCTTGAAAAGTTGCGCGATCAGTTTGGTAAATTACAATAATCAGATAGCAGGCACCCGCGCTCATGAGCATACAGGCAAGTAACAAGTTGCGCGGGATTGAAGATCAGCCGTGCGATGGCGTGCAACAGCAAGAGGTTGCCATGAAACCCATCACAAACCTGGCGTTTTATTGCTGCGGGGTGCGCATGCAGGATGCGGCCAGCAAGCGCCCGCTGTGCGGCGATGATTATGCGCAGCTATTCATGTGCGACCATGGCGTGCGTATTTATGACTTCTTCAAGGAAGAAGAAAATGCCAATGCCAGCATTCTGGTGCGTCATCGCATTATCGACGACTTTTTGCAGCAGACATTGCAGCAGCACCCCGATTGCTGCATTGTCACGATCGGGGCCGGCTTTGACAGCCGCCCTTATCGCTTAATCGGCGGCACCTGGTTTGAACTGGACGAACCTGACGTCGTCACCTGGAAAAACCAGCGCTTGCCGGCAGCCGACTGCCCGAACCCGCTGCAGCGCATCCCGATCGATTTTGCCGTCGATGCGCTTGAAGACAAGCTGGCCGCAGTCAGTCCGGCCGGCCCGGTGGTGCTGGTGATTGAAGGCGTGTTCATCTATTTGACTGAAGCAGAAATCCTGCAATCGGTTGCGGTATTTCAAAAGCTTTTCCCCGACCATCAAATCATTTGCGACCTGGTCAGCCGCAGCATGGTGGCCACCTATGGCCGCAGCCTGCATGCCAAAATTCAAGCCACCGGCACCTGCTTCAAGGCGGTCGACCATCCGGAGACGGTATTCACGCTGAATGGCTACCGGATCCGGCAAGGCATCTCGATTGTCGAGCGATCGGTCGACTTTGGCATCAATCGGATTCCCAAACTGTTTTTGCGGTATTTTTTCGATGGTGATGTGATGGGCAATTCGGTGTATGTATTTGAGCCGCATGACCCTTATGCGGATCTGATCATTTAGTGCTTTTGTGAATTGCCCGATTGCCAGATTGAGGGTTTGCTACAATCAGATCGGCAGTTGTGCCGGCAAGCGGAACAGCTTCAGCCTTTAACCCATATACCAGGAGACTCTCGTGAAATCATGTTTGACATGGATTGTAGCTGCGGGCTTGTGCGCCTCTTTCAGCGCTTTCGCGCAAACCTCCCCGGCCGGCCTTTGGAAAACCATCGACGATGAGACTGGCAAGCCGCGCGCGCTGGTACGCATTAGCGAAAGCAATGGCGAATACAAAGGCAGGATTGAAAAATTGTTCCGGCCAGCCAACGAAGATCAAAACCCGAAATGCGACAAATGCGAAGGGGCTAACAAGGATCAGCCAAAAATTGGCATGACGGTTATTACCGGCATGAAACAGGACGGTGCCGAATACACCGGCGGCCAGATTCTCGATACCGAAAGCGGCAAAGTCTATAAAAGCAAAATGTCTGTGCTGGAAGATGGGAAAAAGCTGAATGTACGCGGCTATGTCGGCGTGCCGATGTTTGGGCGCACCCAGACCTGGCTCCGGGAAGAATAACGCCAAGCACTTGAGCATGCTGCCAAAGACGCCGGCATGCTTGGCATGTCGGCGCCGATTCTTGCGCCAGCGCCCAGGTTGATTCCTGGCTCAGACGAAAGAAACCGTCAAGCCCGGCAGGCTCACCCCGGAAAATGCGGTAGTCCAGGTCTGGCCCGGCATAACAGGATAGGCCTCAGTCCACGCGCCGGTGCTGATGATTTCACCGGCAGCCAGCGGCGCAAATTGCAGCTGCCTTTGCAACAGCCGATGCAGCCGCTTCAATGCGAATACCGGACTGCCGAGCACATCGCTGCCAAACCCTGCTGCACGCAGCGTGAACGCATCGCCATCACGGCAAGACAGCGACACGCAGGAATCAGCCAGTAACTGCACCAGATGGTGGCGCGATGCGCTGGACAGGGATTTTGGCTCGCCGATCAGCAAGGCGCCATGCAAACCAAAAGCGGCGACCGCATCAGCTACGTCAAATTGCCAATCAGCATAAGGACAGGTGACAATTTCCAAGCCGTGCGCCATCCACTCGATACAATCGGCCAGACCTTCAGTGCTGGCGTCGGGTTCCGGCGCTTTGGCAAGCTTGAAGATGATTTCCGGCTGCAGCCGCGGCTGGAGTGCGCCGGCCAGGCTTTGCACACCGCGGTTTTCTTCCGCATACCTGACCGTACTGTCGAATAACGGCGCCCAGGATGGCGTGCCGACCGGCTCGCCCACGCCGTCATGCACATGCATTTTGCGATTGGCAAAACCAATTTTTCTTCCCAGTAGATTTTCCCCTTGGGCAATACGAATATCCTGGATCGATTTGGCAATATCATAGCCATCGGCAATCGACAATGCCGTGCGTGCCGACAAAGGCGCCAACAGCTTACCTTTCGCACGCGCATCAAGCAGCTGATGTGCGTAACGATTGGCTTGGGTGGACATGAGCATGGTCAAACTCGCGCAAATGGATTAAACCGCTACGATATTGTCATCGACGCGCCGGGCCATGCAGACAAATGCCCGAGGATTGCGGCAGATCAAAAATACCTTGCACCAATGCATTCTTTAGCAGAATAGTGATAGAAAAATCGTGATTCGCCCTAGCTTACTGCTTGGACTCGCGCAAGCAAAAAGGTTTAATGATTTTATTGCGCGTTATTCCACAGCTCGCCATTCGGGCCGCTGCGCGGTGCGGTGACGCCGAAATGCGTATAGGCGGCAGGCGTGGCGATGCGGCCGCGCGGAGTGCGTTGCAGATAGCCTTGCTGGATCAAGTATGGCTCCAATACATCTTCGATGGTATCGCGTTCTTCGCCGATGGCTGCAGCCAGATTGTCCAGGCCGACTGGCCCGCCATTGAATTTGAACAGCACCGCTTCCAGCAACTTGCGGTCCATCACGTCAAAGCCGACCGGATCGACATCCAGCATCACCAGCGCGGCATCGGCCATGGATTTGGTGATTTCACCGGTCCCCTTGACTTCGGCATAATCGCGTACCCGGCGCAGCAAGCGATTGGCAATGCGCGGTGTGCCGCGGCTGCGCTTGGCAATTTCAAATGCACCATCATCCATGATCGGTGCATTCAGCAGCGCCGAACTGCGGGTGACGATTTTTGCCAGTTGTTCGGCGGTATAAAATTCCAACCGAGCAACAATACCGAATCGATCGCGCAATGGATTGGTCAGCATGCCGGCGCGCGTGGTGGCGCCGACCAGCGTAAACGGTTGCAAATCAAGCCTGACCGAGCGCGCTGCCGGCCCTTCGCCGATCATAATGTCAATCTGATAATCTTCCAGCGCCGGATACAGGATTTCCTCGACTACCGGCGACAGCCGATGTATTTCATCGATAAACAAGACATCGTTGGCTTCCAGATTGGTCAGCAGCGCCGCCAGGTCGCCGGCGCGTTCCAGCACCGGTCCCGAGGTTTGGCGCAGGTTGACGCCCATTTCGCGGGCGATGATATGGGCCAGCGTGGTTTTGCCCAAACCGGGCGGCCCGAACAGCAGCGTATGATCCAGCGCTTCCTTGCGCTGCCGGGCGGCGGTAATGAAAATTTGCAGTTGGTCGCGTATTTTTTCCTGCCCGACATACTCGTCCAAATGCTTCGGGCGCAAAGCCCGCTCGATCGCCTCTTCATTCGGCGATGCCGGCGTGGCGGCAATAATGCGCTGCTCGGTAAAATTGTCGGTTTGAATGCTCATATGGTAACCAATTGCGGGGCAGAGTTTAGGAGGCGCCGCCGTGTGGCGAATTATTCTGTCTCCAACATTATAGATAGCGAAATCAAGCGCAGCGGTACTCTGCCCCCAACATTTTAGCCTTTGGACAAGGCTTTAAGGGCCAGTTTAATCCCTTCGGACACTCCGGCGCCGGATGGCACCTGTTTCAAGGCCAATACGGCTTCCTTGTCGGAATAACCAAGCGCCACCAGTGCATTCATGATATCGGAACTGGCATCGCTGTGAGCAATGGAAGCGGTGGCTCCCAGATCCGCGCCCAGCTTGCCCTTTAGTTCCAGCAACAAGCGCTCCGCCGTCTTTTTGCCTATCCCCGGCACCTTGGTCAAGCGTCCGGATTCCTGCAGCGTGACGGCCTGGATCAAATCGCCAATCGACATGCCGGACAGGATCGACAATGCGGTGCGCGCGCCCACGCCGGAGATTTTAATCAGTTCCTTGAAAACATTGCGTTCCTCGGCACTGGCAAAACCATACAGCACATGGGCATCTTCGCGCACCGTCAGGTGCGTCAGCAGCACTACTTTTTCGCCCAGGGCAGGCAAATTATAAAAAGTACTCATCGGCACGCCCACTTCATAACCAACGCCGTTACAATCAATCAGCAATTGCGGTGGATTTTTCTCAAGCAAGATTCCGGAGAGACGTCCTATCATGGTAATTCATGGCCTATTGACACGTAATTAGGGAATGCGGATATGCTGCAAGGATTGCCGGGCCGGGCACGGCGCAGTGTCATCGCATGCATCGAAAGGAACGCATTTTTCCGCTGCATGTCCACCGGCTTTGGGCTTGCACAAATTTCGCAACCATCATACAGGACAACCAGGCGGCAATATGGGTCATGATGCCGGAAACAGCCTGCAGCAGACAGCATGGCAGCGCCTGACGCGCCAGATCGGCACTGCGCTGGGGATCCTGTGGGCCATGCCATTGACACTGCTTGGGGCGCTGCTGCTGATGCTGCCGACGCTGCTGCTGCGCGGGCGGATCGACGTGGTCATGCATCCGACGCCGGCGCTGCTGGTGCGCGGGCCGCTTGCCGACCGCATGCTGGAATACCATCCGTTCGGCGCCATGTGCGCGATGGCGATTGGACATATCGTGATTGCCCAGCGCCAGGGCCTGACTTCCAGGATTCTCACGCATGAACTGGCGCATGTGCGCCAAGCCGCCCTGTGGGGCATCACCTTTCCCGTGGTGTATCTGGCGGCCAGTGCCTGGGCGCTGTTGCGCGGGCAGGATGCTTACTGGAACAACCAGTTTGAAATCGCCGCACGCCGCGCCGAACGCGACATATAACGCAGTCAAGCCCATGCATCCAGGTCTGGCTGCAGCAGAATGCGGTCATCCTGCCCCGTAGCGGCGAAAGCAGCGTCAGCCGACCAGTCGACCACCCCGCACCCGCATCCCCTTCTTGACCAGCCCCGGCGCCAGGCCGCCAAGGATCGCCAGCACGTCGTGGTTATGCGCATGGCAAATCGCCACGCCCAATGCATCGGCCGCATCGGTGCTGGGCGTGCCGGATAACTGCAACAGGCGCTGCACCATGTCCTGCACCTGCTGTTTTTGCGCCTTGCCTTGCCCCACGACTGCCTGCTTGACCTGCAGCGCCGTGTATTCCGCAACGGCCAGGTCGGCGGCCACCAGCGCGCAAATGGCTGCGCCGCGCGCCTGTCCCAGCAACAGAGTCGATTGCGGATTGACGTTGACGAATACCTTTTCAATCGCCGCACAATCCGGGCGATAGGTCTGGATCACTTCCGACAAGCTGCCAAGGATGGTTTTGAGGCGCTGCGGCAAATCCAGATCCGGCGTCTTGATGATGCCGGAGGCAATATACGACAGCTTGTTGCCCTCTTTGCAAATCACGCCAAAACCGGTGATCCGCAAGCCGGGGTCGATACCTAGGATTTTCATTCTTTGCTTCTTTAAAGCCCTGCCTTGTGACTGGCCGCAAGCGGCCAGCCGGCCTGCCGTAGCGGTCCAGTCAACGCCGGAACGCTACGCAATCAATGCCGGAAATGCCGCGTGCCGGTGTACAGCATCACGACGCCACGTTCATCGGCGGCATCAATGACTTCCTGGTCGCGCATCGAGCCGCCCGGCTGGATCACGCAGGTGGCACCGGCATCGACCACCACATCCAGGCCGTCGCGAAACGGGAAAAAGGCATCCGACGCCACGGCCGAGCCCACTAGCGGAAGATTGGCGTTTTGCGCCTTGATCGAGGCGATACGGGCGGAGTCGACCCGGCTCATCTGGCCGGCGCCGACACCCAGCGTCATGCCATTGCCGCAAAAGACGATCGCATTCGACTTGACGAATTTGGCCACGCGCCAGGCAAACATCATGTCCTGCATTTGCTGCGGGGTTGGCTGCTTTTTGGTGACGACTTTCAATTCGTCGCGCAGCACGTTTTTCGCATCCGGCGCCTGCACCAGCAAGCCGCCGCCGACCCGCTTGAAGTCGTACTGATTGACGTCCCGTCCCAACGGGATCTGCAGCAGGCGCACATTGGCCTTGGCGGAAAAAATCTGCCTGGCTTCGGCCGAGAAGGATGGCGCAATCAAGACTTCGACGAATTGCTGGACCACCGCTTGGGCGGCAAAGCCGTCGAGCTCGCAATTGAAGGCAATGATGCCGCCGAATGCCGACGTCGGGTCGGTCTGCAAGGCCTTGCTGTACGCTTCCAGCGCATTCGCGCCGACCGCCACGCCGCATGGATTGGCATGCTTGATGATCACGCAGGCGGTGTCGTCAAAGGTTTTCACGCATTCCCAGGCGGCATCGGCGTCAGCGATATTGTTGTACGACAGCTCCTTGCCCTGCAATTGCGTGTAATTGGCCAGCGCGCCGTTGACGGCTTGCCCATCGCGGTAAAACGCCGCGGACTGGTGCGGATTTTCGCCATAGCGCATTTCCTGCACCTTGTCGAAATGCAGGTTCAAGGTGGCCGGGTAGGCGCTGCGTGTGGCATGCGCCTTGTCCTGGCCGAGCGAGGTAAAGTAATTGGTGATTGCGCCATCGTATTGCGCGGTATGCGCAAACACTTTTTTGGCCAGCGTGAATTTGGTCTCATAGCTGACTTCGCCGGAGCCGGCCTGCAGCTCTGCCAGCACGCGGCTGTAATCGTCCGGATCGCAAATCACCACCACATCCTTGTGGTTCTTTGCCGATGAACGCAGCATGGCCGGGCCGCCGATATCGATGTTTTCAATCGCATCTTCGAGCGTGCAATGCGGCTTGGCGACGGTTTGCTGGAATGGATACAGGTTGACCACCACCAGATCGATGGTCGGGATGCCGTGCTGCGCCAGCGCCGCCTGATGTTCCGGGAAATCGCGGCGCGCCAGGATCCCGCCATGCACTTTCGGATGCAGGGTCTTGACCCGGCCATCCAGCATTTCGGGAAAACCGGTGTAATCGGCAACCTCGGTCACCTGCAGGCCATTATCGGCCAGCAGCTTGGCGGTGCCGCCGGTCGACAGCAGATTGATGCCCATGGCCGACAGCGCGCGCGCGAATTCCAGAATGCCCGTCTTGTCGGAGACGGAAATGAGAGCTTGTTTCATCATGATCAGGCGTGCATAAATTAAGGAAATTGAAAATCAAACAGCGCAGGCATTGCGTCGCAACGCTTGCCGCTGAACCGTTACAGCAAACCGTGCTGCTGCAATTTCTTGCGCAGCGTGTTGCGGTTAATGCCCAACATTTCGGCCGCTTGCGACTGGTTACCGTCAGCGCGCGCCATGACCGCCTCGAGAACCGGTTTCTCGACCGTGAAAACCACCATTTCATAGACGTTGGTCGGTTGCTGCTCGCCCAGGTCCCTGAAATATTTTTCCAGGCTTTTCTTGACGACGTCTTGGATATTGTCTTTGCTCATTATGGACGAATAGGAAGGCTAAGGGCGGAATCAGGCAGCCAGCCGGTGATTCGCAAGGCCATATTGTAACCGCTCGCCATGCGCCAGCTGCATTTCAAAAAAATCATCCACCGCCGCCAGTTGCGCTTCGCACTGCTCCAGCAGGTTCATGCGCTGGCGGAAAGCTTCGCCTTCCGGCAAATCCCGCACATACCAGCCGATATGCTTGCGCGCGGTACGCACACCCAGATAATCGCCATAGAACGCATAATGGGCGCGCAAATGTTCCTGCATCAGCAGGCGCACTTCGGCCACTGTCGGTGCCGGCAAGTGCTGACCGGTGCGCAGAAAATGATCGATTTCGCGGCAAATCCAGGGCCGACCCTGCGCCGCCCGCCCGATCATCACAGCATCGGCCCCGGTTGCCTCCAGCACGTATTTGGCCTTCTCGGGCGTGGTGATATCGCCGTTGGCCACCACCGGAATCGAGACAGCCGCCTTGACGGCGGCAATCGTGTCGTATTCGGCGTCGCCGGCATAGCCGTCGGCGCGCGTGCGGCCGTGCAATGTGAGCATCGCGATGCCGCTCGATTCGGCCATTCTGGCAATATTCAGCGCATTCTTGTGAGCGCGGTCCCAGCCGGTACGGAATTTCAGCGTGACCGGCACGTCAACTGCCGCCACCACCGCATCCAGAATCCTGGCCACCAGCGCTTCATTTTGCAGCAAGGCCGAGCCGCACCAGCTGTTGCACACTTTCTTGACCGGGCAGCCCATGTTGATGTCGATGATCTGGGCGCCGCGCGCGACATTGAAGCGGGCGCATTCGGCTAACATGTCCGGATCGGCGCCGGCGATCTGCACCGCTTTTGGCTCCATCTCACCATCATGGTTGGTGCGGCGCGTGCTTTTTTCGGTTTGCCACAGGCGCGGATTCGACGCCGCCATTTCAGATACTGCATAACCGGCGCCCAATTGCTTGCACAATTGCCGAAACGGCCGATCGGTCACCCCGGCCATCGGGGCGACGAATACATTATTGGGCAGCGAATACGGGCCGATTTTCACAAAGAATGCCTGGACACAAGGAAACCGCTATTTTATCCGCAAAGCCGGCCAGATTAAGCGGCCACGGCAATTGGCATTGCGAATCAGGCAACATGCCGGCAGCGCTCAGGCGCCGGGCGCTGCCGGCGTAAGCGGTAGCTGCAAATGACGGATTGCCTGGGCCAGCAATTCATCCATGTCCTTGCCCTGTTGCGGAAAAGTGGCAACGCCAATGTGCAGGGCCAGGTGAATCGGCATGTCATTGATCGTCAAGGGCCTTGTCGAAAAATACGCCTGCAAGCCACGCGCAAGGAATTCCGCATGTTGACGGTCGGTGCGCGGCAATACATACAAAAATTCCACGCCGGTCCAGCGCCCCAACCGGTCCTGCGCACGCAATTGCAATGTAACTTCCCTGGCAAACGATACCAGCAGCGCATCGGCAGCATTCCAGCCATGAATCTGGTTGACCAGGGCAAAGTCCTCGATACGCAACAGCATGATCGACAGCAGCTCATTTTGCTGGCGCGCACGCTCGATGCCCTTTTGCAGCAGATGGCTCATTTTGCGCCGGTTCATCAAGCCGGTCACCTCGTCAAGCTGTGCATTTTGCGTCAGCATGTGCATCAGGGTCGACTGTTGCCAGACGGTTTCGGCAACATGGGCGAAAGCCTGGAACGGCGCACTGCCCAGACGCGAAAAATAATCGACGTCATCGGCATAGAACACGATCAGCCCGCGCACCGACGTCTTTTCCGAGCGCAGCGGAATCGCCAGCGCACAATTCACCGTACACGCATCCAGCCTGCCGTGCCACGGCGCAAACAGCGAATTCAAGTCATCCAGTGCGCCGACGCTTTCGAGCGCCGCCTGAGAATAAGCACCGGGAAAATCGAAACAGGCTTGCGGCAGACGCCAATCCTCGGCTTCCGGCACGCAGTCGCCCGCAGCGGCATGCGGCACCACCTTTTCGTCTTCGCCTTCACAAAATCCGATCCATACCAGCCGCAGCCTTGGCGTGGCGTCCAGCACCGTATCGCACAAGCGCTTCAAGTAATCGCCGCCCTTGGCGGATTGCGGCAATCGTTCCAGCAACGCGTGCAGCGCCGTGGTCAGTGCCGCATGCTCTGCCGCGGCCCCGAGATTGTCGGCATCCGAGCGAGTCAACACGGTTGACAGTGCAGTTGGTAGCGCAGTCGACGAAAAGAAATTGAATTTCATCGGGCTATTCCGATTCTCCACTCGAATAAAGATGATGATGGGCGCTTGCCGAAGACAGGCAAGCATGGAAAGATTAGCACGAAGCCAAGCGCCCGTCCCGCTTCGAACGGGGCTCCTGTTGTCAATTCCGCAAAACAGGCAATCTCACGACTTGTCGATTTCGTCGAGGGCAGCTTCACTCAAATGGGCGGTATCCGACCATTGCACCACCTGAAATGCTGCACCATGCCAGCGCAAGCGGTTAATGCCGGCATTGCGGATTTCAAAATTGCGCGGCGCTGCCCAATCGATGCGATTGGCTTGCCGGTACAGGCATTCGAGCACGCCGCCATGCGAGACCACCGCGATCCTGCGCATCTGGTGCGACATCGCCAGTGCTGCGACCGTGCCAAGCGCGCGCGTGGCAAATTCGCGCAGGGTTTCGCCAGCATTGGCGCCTGGCGGAAAACGCGCGTCAATCTCGCGTGCCTGCCATGTCGCATACGCATCCGGATAACGCTCGCTGATATCGGCATAACGCAAACCCTCGAAGGCGCCGTAACTGCGTTCGCGCAAACCCGCGTCGGTTTGCACCTGCATATTGCGTCCGGCAGCAATCGCCTGCGCGGTGTGCAGCGCGCGCTGCAAGTCGCTGGAGATGATGGCGTCAATCGTTTCATGGCGCAACGCGCGGCCCACTGCCCGGGCCTGTCGCATGCCTTGCGCATTCAATGGAATATCCAGATGGCCCTGCAGGCGCCGCTCGGCATTCCAGTCGGTCTCGCCATGGCGTATCAACACGATCTCGGTCATGCAACACTCATTTCAGTAAAGCCGGATTCAATGTGTAGGTTCCGGTCCATTGCGCCTGCGCCAGCACATGCCCGCGGATGGCAGCGCGCACCTGCGCCCCGATGAATTTTCCATCGACCGCAAGCCGGTCGATATCCAGCGCATACAGCGTAAATACATACCGGTGCACGATGCTATCGTTCCAGGGCGGGCACGGACCGTCATAGCCGCAATACTCGCCGGCCATGGCCGGGTCGCCGGCAAACCAGCCGGTGTAATCATTGAGGCCATGGCGCGCCTGAGCAAAAGCAGGGTGTCCGGTCTGCGGACCGGGTTTTCCGTGCGGCGTGACGCCTTGACTGAAGCTGCCGGCATCGATGACGCCGTCCTGTGCCGGCATATCCACCAAGACCCAGTGGAAGAAATCGACGCGCGGCAAATCGGCCGGCACGCTCCTGCCTTCCTGGTTGACGTCGTCGCCGCGCGACGGCACATCCGGATCATGGCAGATCAACACCAGTGACTTGCTGCCTTGCGGCAAATCGCTCCAGGCCAGATGCGGGTTTTGATTGGCGGACAACGCGACATGCGTCGCCGCATCGATCACACAAAATGCATACTCACCCGGGATGGCACCGTCATTCTTGAATGAATTGCTCCAGAATTTCATGAACGTCTCCTGTCAGATTAGCGTAGCTGATTCAGCTCTGACCTTAAACCGGGATGCCGGCTGCCGGATTGACGCAACCCAGAAAAGTCGCATCCATGCGTCAACCAGGCGGCACTTGCAGCCAGAGTGTTACCGGGCCGTCATTGATCAGCGCCACCTGCATATGCGCGCCGAAGCGCCCGGTTGCGACTGTTGCATGCCGACGCTGCGCCTGCTGCACCAGATGATCAAACAGACGCCGCGCATCATCCGGGGCCGCTGCCGGAGTAAACGAGGGCCGCGTGCCGGACCGGGTATCGGCCGCCAGCGTGAATTGCGGCACCAGCAGCAAGCCCCCGGCGATCTCTGCCACGCTGCGGTTCATCTTGCCGGCATCATCAGGAAAGACGCGGTACGCCAGCAGCTTGGCAAGCAAGGCGTCTGCCTGTTTTTCGCCATCGCCGCGCTCGGCACATACCAGCGCCAGCAAACCTGCAGCAATCGCGCCGGTTACACTGCCGTCGACCGTCACGCTGGCTTGGGTGACGCGTTGCAACAGGGCGATCATTCTGCCTGCACCAATCCACTCAAGCCAGTGTCACCCGGGCAAACTTGCGTTTGCCAACCTGCACTACATACGTGCCGGCCGCGACTTTCAAACCCTTGTCGCTGATGGCTGCGCCATCCATGCGCACGCCGCCCTGCTCGACCATGCGCAAAGCCTCCGACGTCGACGGGCACAGGTTGGCTTGCTTTAACAGCTGGCCGATGCCGAGCGGCGCGCCGACCAGGCGCACCTCAGGAATCTCGTCCGGAATACCGCCCCGGGCGCGGTTATTGAAGTCGGCCAGCGCATCTTCTGCCGCCTGCATCGAGTGAAAGCGCGTGACGATTTCCTGCGCCAGCAGCACTTTGATGTCGCGCGGGTTGCGCCCTTGCTGGGTTTCTTGCCTGAAGCCGGCGATTTCAGCCATTGGCCGGAATGACAGCAATTCGTAATAGCGCCACATCATGTCATCGGAAATGCTCAACAACTTGGCAAACATGGTGTTGGCCGGTTCGGTGATGCTGATGTAATTGCCCTTGGACTTGGACATTTTTTCCACACCATCCAGGCCTTCGAGCAGCGGCATGGTCAAGATGCATTGCGGCTCCTGACCGCTATCCTTTTGCAATTCACGCCCAACCAGCAAATTGAACTTCTGGTCAGTGCCGCCGAGTTCCAGATCCGATTTTAATGCCACCGAGTCATAACCCTGCACCAGCGGATACAGCAGTTCATGCACCGAGATCGGCGTGCCTGCCTTGAAGCGCTTGGTAAAGTCATCGCGCTCCAGAATCCGCGCCACCGTATACTTGGCCGCCAGCTGGATCATGCCGGCTGCGCCCAGCGCATTGCACCACTCCGAGTTGTAACGGATTTCAGTTCTGGCCGGATCGAGCACCAGACTCGCCTGCGCAAAGTAAGTTTTGGCGTTTTCCTCGATTTGCTCTTTCGTCAAGGGCGGACGGGTGATATTGCGCCCGGACGGATCGCCAATCATCGAAGTAAAATCGCCGATCAGGAAAATCACCTGATGCCCGAGGTCTTGCAGCTGGCGCATTTTGTTCAGCACCACAGTGTGCCCGAGATGCAAGTCTGGCGCTGTCGGATCAAGACCCAGCTTGATGCGCAACGCTTGTCCAGTTTGCTCGGCACGCACCAGTTTGGCGATGAATTCGGATTCAATAAGTAATTCATCAACACCGCGCTTGGCAACCGCCAATGCTTGTTCTACCGCATCCGACAATGTGGTTTTTTGCTGCTCTGCAGCAGAATGATTCGTGTCCTTATCCGCGGTCAATTTCAAATTTCCAGTCATCTGTATAAAGTTCATTTGAGAATATTTGCTGGCTATGTATAATCTTCGCTTGATTAACCTTGCCGTGAATCAATAAAAACAACAAATGAATAAGAAACGGCAGATTTTAACTGATTGCATGTTCATTAGAGATAAATTGATCGCCCTGGGCGTCAGTAGCAAGCTACTGTTCGGCACCACGCGCAAATCCCGGATCGTCTCGGGCTCAGCCCTGCTTCTGGCCGCCTGTACCTTTGGCGCGGTCGGCGTGGCGCCGATGGCGCCGGATGCATCCGATCTGCCGGTCACATCGATCGCGCTGGAACTGGCCTTGCCCGAACTGAAAAACCAGATCGCCGCGCTGGGAGATGCGGCGCAGTTTTTTGTGCGCGAAGAAAAAATCCGTTCCGGCGATACGCTGGCAACGCTCTTGACGCGGCTGGATGTGGCCGACCATGCAGCGGCTGAATTCATCAAGACCGACCGTATCGCTTATCAGATATTGCAATTGAAACCAGGCAGGCAAGTGCAGGCGCAGATCTCGCCTGACGGCGCGCTGCAGTGGCTGCGCACCACGGTGACCAGTGGCCGCGACGGCTTGGCAACCAACCTGATCATCCAGCGCGACGGCGACCACTTCAAGGCTGGCGAATCTCCGTCGCCGCTGGAAAAGCGTGTCGAAATGCGCACCGCTGAAATTCGCTCTTCACTGTTTGCCGCTACCGACCTGGCCCGGATTCCCGACAATATCGCGATGCAGATCGTTGACATGTTTGCCACCGATATCGATTTCGCCTCCGATCTGCGGCGCGGCGACCGCTTCAATGTGGTTTATGAAACCCTGTGGCAAAACGGCGAATACGTTCGCGCCGGCCGGGTGTTGGCCAGTGAATTCATCAATGCCGGCAAGACTTACCAGGCAGTCTGGTTCGAAGAACCGGGCAGCAGGCAAGGTGGCGGCTATTATGGTTTTGACGGCAAGTCGCTGAAAAAAGCCTTCCTCAAATCCCCGCTGGAATTCTCCCGGATTTCTTCCGGCTTTTCGATGCGCAAGCATCCGATTTCAGGCAAATGGAAACGCCATGCCGGCGTTGATTTTGCTGCTGCCACCGGCACCCCGATTCGCGCCTCGGGCGATGGCGTGATCAATTTTGTCGGCGTGCGTGGCGGCTATGGCAATTTTGTCGAGATCAAGCACTGGGCCAACTATACGACTGCGTATGCGCACATGAGCCGCTTTGCCAAGGGAATCCGCAAAGGCATGAAAGTCAGCCAGGGGGATTTGATCGGCTATGTCGGCAGCACCGGCTGGTCTACCGGTCCGCACCTGCACTATGAGTTCCGTGTCAATAATGTGGCGCGCGACCCGATGGCGGTGGATCTGCCGACGGCCCAGCCGCTGGCCGGCGCAGAACTGCAGCGCTTCCGCGTCGTTGCCGGGGACATGTCACACCGCTTTGCACTACTGCGCCCGGACCAGGACGGTACCAAACTGGCAGCAAAATAATTACTTTGCCTTCCCCGCAAGCAAAAACTCTCAAATAGATAAACCGTTCGCCTGCCAGGACTTGTAGAATCTGGCAATCACGAACGGTTTTTTTATGCCTACCAGCTCCACATCCTCTTCCCTGTATATCGGCCTGATGTCGGGCACCAGCCTGGATGGCGTCGATGGCGCACTCACCACGTTTGCCGATGCTTACCAAGGCGGCGCCGCGCCCACCCTGGCCACTGCCTATGTGGCATTTCCGGCAGAACTGCGCAGCGAAATGATGGCGCTGCAAGCGGCTGGTCACGATGAAATCCACCGTGAAGCGCTGCTCGCCAACCAGTTGGCGCGCCATTATGCCGCCTGCGTTGCGCAACTGCTTGAACGTGCCGGCCTGGCAGCCGGACGCATTGCCGCCATCGGCGCGCATGGACAAACCATTCGCCACCGTCCAGAGCTGGGTTATACCCGGCAAACCAACAATCCGGCGTTATTGGCCGAACTCACCGGCATCAATGTGATTGCTGACTTTCGCAGCCGAGATATCGCAGCCGGCGGCCAGGGCGCGCCGCTGGTTCCGGCATTTCACCAGACTGTCTTCGGCGCCAGCAGCGAGATGCGCGTGGTCGCCAATATCGGCGGCATCAGCAATATCAGCGTGCTGAGCGCTGCTGACAGACCGTCCGCACCGGTCATCGGCTTCGATACCGGCCCCGGCAATGTCTTGATGGATGCCTGGATCGGCCAGCACCTGG
>JAKFFK010000032.1:0-21170 GCA_036675285.1 Paucimonas sp.
CTCGCCCGTACAGCTTTATAGGAGTAAGCAAATCTTAAGCTTATTAGTAAAAGCGGCGGTACGTATGCCAAGGCTAGCGATCGCTGTTTCATTAGCCGCGCTGGCGGCTTTAGCTGGCACCATGACCTACACCGGCTACCTTGTTGTCGGCGTCGTCGCTGACCATCTCGGTACTGGCCGTTTCATCGCAGGCCTGCTTCTTGGCGGTCTTTTTGCGAGGCTACCTTGGGTACGCGAAGGGAAATTACACACCGTCGGTCTATTGCCTAAACGCTCTCGGCTACCAGTAATCGTTGCCTTACTTGCATTCTGCTTACTGAGTTTTCTTTACCAAGGTGAAATGGTGCCCATGCTGTTTCTGGGTTTTTCCGTGACCTTTCTGCTCACCTATCGATGGTTGAGGCAGACCATTTTAAGCCGAACTTTTTCGTTTCTCTTCAAATCGTCAGCTGATCCAAACGACCCAGACAGCACTGACAACAAGGTTATCGACGTTGAATTCCGAGAAAAGAAAGACTAAGAGTCTGAATTCGGTCTCGTGTGAGAGATCGGGCTGTACAAGTTAGATGGAGATGAGAAAGATCAACATCGCTGCAATCGAGGCGGCGCGCCGCGGTTGATGTGCAATCGTCAAAACGTGCATCCCGAAGGCGCAAGGCAAGTTCTGCTGGTGCGCAGGTCGAACTTGGTAGGTGATAGTAGGCACGCCTGCGCAAAATAGTATCGTTTGTTATGATGACTGATTCGGTTGCATCGTCCCCTAATCGTCACTGATAATAGGAGTAACAATGGCAGACTTGAGCGCTTTCCCGATCACCCGGAAATGGCCCGCCCGTTATCCCGAACGCATCCAGCTCTATTCGCTACCCACGCCGAATGGCGTGAAGGCCTCCATCATGCTGGAGGAAATCGGCTTGCCATATGAACCGCATCTGGTCGATTTCCAGACTAACGATCAGACGTCGCCGGAATTCCTGTCGCTCAATCCGAACAACAAGATCCCGGCGATTATCGATCCGAGTGGCCCCGGCGGCAAGCCGCTAGCGTTATTTGAGTCCGGCGCAATCTTGCTATACCTGGCCGAAAAAAGTGGCCAGTGCATGCCCGCCGACGCAGCTGCACGCTATGAAACCATCCAGTGGTTGATGTTCCAGATGGGCGGCATTGGCCCGATGTTCGGGCAACTCGGCTTCTTCCATAAGTTCGCCGGCAAAGACTACGAGGATAAGCGGCCGCGCGACCGCTATGTCGCAGAAGCGCGTCGTCTGCTCGGCGTGCTCGAACAACGGCTATCGGGCCGCCGCTGGATCATGGGCGATGAATTCACGATCGCAGACATTGCCACCTTCCCGTGGGTACGGAATTTGATCGGCTTCTACGAAGCTGGCGAGCTGGTTGGCTTTACAGACTTCCCGGAAGTCAATCGTGTGCTCAATGCCTTCGTCGTCCGGCCTGCCGTTGCTCACGGCCTGGAAATTCCGAAACGTGACTGAGCTGCTGTTGGCAGCTGACCAGCTGCGATGCAGGTGGCAGCGACTGTTCGACGCTTGGTCGTCGAGGCAGTAAAGGTGCTGGTCAATAGCTGATCAAGCCAAAGAAAAGCAATGGACACTTTGGTGTTTGGCTTTCCTGTACAAAAGACCTGCTAACTTGCACGACATTCTTGCCTCAGCCAAAGCCTCAAAGCTTCAACCGCGCCACCCGGCACGAAGGAGCCTTTGGGGCCAACCAGATAGTAGCCTTCATCGACAGGCAGCTGGGCTTCAAACGGTTCGATCAACTCGCAGCTTGCAATTTCTTGCTCCATGAGCGATCGAACACACTGGGGGTCAGCACACTGGGGGTCAGGTCTGACATTCCTGCATTTTAACCATGTGAAAAGTCCCCATGACTTATGTGAGCGGCGCGAATGTCTCCTGCCATTTCTGATCCGCTTCGAATTTCCGCACTGCCCGGCTGACTGTTGCGTAATGAACGCCGAAATGCTGTGCAATTTCAGCCATCGTATAAGCGCCTGACAGATATGCTCTTGCCATCGCTATATCCACACTGGTATGGCGATCCCGGTAAGCTGCCAACGGCAGGGCGACAGCGCGCCGATGCGCTTTCGAGACTTCGCGTAGAGATTCGGGCAAAACCTCATGCTGATGGCGTTCCACGAACACATCGTCGCCCAGCAGAAGCTGATGGCGTGTTTGCGTCAGCGGGCTGGGCAATCCTCGGCGCCTATTATGGTGACAACGTGACCGCAAATTTGGTAGTGGTATCAGTAGACGTTTTGAATAAAAAAATAAAAAAAGCCCCCAGAACTTGGGGGCTTAAGCACGGTTTAATTACTATAGCGAGTACTTACCTAAGACATGGCCCAGCGTAACGATAAACACGCTACGTGAGAGCGCCGGATCGTATTTATTGCTCAAGCATCGAGCCGCGAACTACAAAATGGCGGGACAAAAAGATGCGCCACGATGCCTACGAATTACTTCCACAACGAGCACTTCGTTTCATCTTTTGTCGTGAATGCCTGGTCACCAGGAATCGTTTGGACCACCTTGTAGTAGTCCCACGGATATTTCGAATCCTTCTGCGCCTTCACCTGCATCAGGTACATATCATGAAGCATTGTGCCGTCCGGACGGATCACACCACCTTTCGCAAAGAAGTCATTGATCTTGGTTGCGCGCATTTTTTCCATCACTTTGTCGGAATCATCCGTGCTCGCTGCCTTCACTGCATTTAAATAAGTCATCGTTGCGGAATAGTCTGCAGCTTGCAACATTGACGGCATTTTTTTCATGATCGAGAAATAACGCTTCGCCCAGGCGCGGGTGTCATTGTTTAGATCCCAGTACCAGCCATCAGTCAGGTACATGCCTTCGGTCAGATTCAAGCCCAGTGAGTGAACATCGTTGATGAACATCAGCAGGCCAGCAAGCTTCATGCTTTTGGTGATGCCAAATTCGTTAGCTGCCTTGATGGAGTTGATGGTGTCCCCGCCGGCATTGGCTAATCCCAGAATCTGGGCCTTGCTACCCTGCGCCTGTAACAGAAAAGAGGAAAAGTCAGATGCGGACAGCGGGTGCTTCACGCTTCCCACCACGGTTCCACCGCTGGTCTTAATCACCGCCGTAGTGTCTTTCTCCAGAGATGCACCGAATGCATAGTCTGCGGTTAGAAAGTACCAAGATTTGCCGCCCTGCTTTACTAGAGCACCACCCGTACCGCGCGCGAGCGCCACGGTGTCGTACGCATAGTGAACGGTATATGGGGTGCAATCCTCGTTGGTCAGTCGTGCTGTTGCGCCGCCGATATTGATATAGACTTTTTTCTTTTCTGCTGCCACCTTGGCCAGCGCCAAACCGACCCCCGAATTGGTGCCGCCGATCAGCATGTCAACGCCTTGTTGGTCAAACCATTCGCGTGCCTTGCTCGCAGCGATATCCGGCTTATTCAGATGGTCAGCAGTCAGTAGCTCGATTTTTTTCCCTGCAACTGTTTTGCCAAAGTCAGCAATTGCCATTTTGATTGCTTCGACACCGCCGGGGCCATCGATATCCGCATAAACACCCGACATGTCTGTGATGATGCCAATCTTGACGGTGTCGCCGGAAATTTGTGCATGTGCGGTTGACGACATAGCAGCCGCAACACAAATCGATGCAATCGCTGCTGGAATTCTCTTCATTACTCTCATCTTTATCTCCAGTTGTTATTAATTTTAAAAACCGTGCTGTGGCACACTTATTTGCAGGTGTAAGCACTCGGGCCGATTGAGTTTTAGGGAAACGTTTGTCTGAAAGTTGTGCCATCGTGTTTCTGACCTGACGCGCATTCCCACCCAAATCGATACCCCTCCATGTCCTATCGTTCAATATGCTGAACTCTGTTCATGCAGGGGAATGCATGAATCGTAGCATATCTGGTGTTATCGTCAACCCCGACGATACGGGTATTGAATAACTTACATATCGACAGTTGAACAGCGGGACAGCATTTCGGAAGACTCCATAGCGTCAGAGTGGTGAGTTTATGAATACCAGAGAACAATGAACTCTCAATTGCGGTCACCGTGCAGCAGACCCGTTTCGGAGTTAAATGGTCTTTATGGATACGAATGAACTGATGGAACGGTTGGCACGTTAGCGCCGTGAAAAGAAGTTGTTAGAATCTGAACTAGCCCCCTGATTCCCAGGACCATCGGTATTCCTTAAACTAGCGACTAGGAATCCGTCCCGTTTAAAAATGGGGGGATTACCGCACCAGTTTTTTACTACACGCAGTTCTCAATTGCCGAGGTATTCGACAATACAAAAGCCAACCTACTCGGTTGGCTTTTGTATTGCGTCAATGTTGCGTCAATGGTGTCAGGTCTTGCTTTTTGCCTTCTATGTTAATTGGTAGGCAAAAGGTAAGACCTGAGCCCATATATACATACGCGTGATTTACGCACCGCCACCGAGCTGGACCAGGCGAACCACGCCGGCAGCAACTGGGATGACGCTGAGCGCCACCAACACGGCGAGTAGCAGCCAGTCGGCCTGAGCGAATCGAAATTTTGGCATTACGTCAACCCTGTTGCAATTTCTTCTTGCCGGTCAGGAATCGACTTGGCATCCAGTGCCGGAGGTTCCAATCTCTGGACCGGGACAGCACATGCTGGCCGTTTTGGATTGAGTGCCTCAAGTAATCGCAAGCTATTGCGTGCATTCGCAAAGTGCACGATGTCGCTATTTCTGGAACGCCCAAACTTTTCAAGCTCGGCGCGATAGTCGCGCCTTAAAGCGGCGAACAGTTGTTCGCGCTCGAACTCGAATATAAATGGTAATGCGTACGAAGCTTGACTCATCATTCAACCTCTTGCTCTTGATAGGCAGATTATTTGGCCAGGAATGCGGCCCGACGTGCCGTCTGCCGGGTGACGGCATCGCCGCCACCCGGCACGAGCTATTTACGCAGTGCCGTGGCAATTGCCGCGAACGCCTTGCGGTCAAGCGCATGCGTGAATCCGGTGTCGCCGACCGGATGGGACGACAGCTTGACGATCACCAGGTCCGCAGCCGGATTGACATGGATATGCTGACCGTTCAAGCCTTTGGCTTCGAAGCTGCCATCGGCATCATGCGGGATCCACCAGAAGTTGTGATAGGAATAGCCGGCACGCGCAGCCTGTCCATTGGCCGTGAATTTATCGCGATCGGCGCCTTTGCGCAGTTCAGCGATGACGGATTGCGGGATCACCTGCTTGCCATTGATGCGGCCACCGAGGCGCAATGTCTCGCCCAGCCGGCCCAGGTCGCGCAAACTTGCGTTCAGCCCGATACTGGTCAGCGCGGTGCCTGCCGGATCGACCCATACATAACCGTTTTCCTCGGTGCCGATCTGGCTCCAGATCCGCTCCGATACCAGATCGGCGAAGCTTTTCCCGGTGATGCGGGTCAGTACCCAGCCCATGACTTCCGTATCGACCGACTTGTATTTAAATCCGCGATCGTGTTCGCCTTCCTTTTTCACGGTTTTCAAAAAGTCATAAATGGTTTTCGGCCCGGCATAGCCTGCAGGAGCGGGCAGGATACCGCCGGCAAACAGATACTGGAAAATTTCTGCTTTCGGATCGGAAAACACTTCGCGATATTGCGCCCCCGTCGTCATGTCGAGCGTTTGCTGCACAGTCGCATCGCCCCAGGCGGTATTGGCCAGTTCCGGAAGATAGTCGGATACCCTGGCCTTGGGGTCGAGCTTATTTTCATGAATCAGCATCGTCGACAATAGGCCGGTGAACGATTTGCTGAGCGACCAGAGCGCATGCGGCGTTTCGGCGCGCATGCCGGAATAATATTGCTGGTGGACGATCTGACCTTTATGCAACACAAGCAGGCCGTCGGTATAGGTATTTTTTTGCCAGTCCGCGATGCTGATCGGCTTGCCGTTATGGTCGTCAAACTCGATATTTGCCATCTGCCGCTTCGCTACCGGCAGCGCTGACGGCGCCGCTGTGCCACGCCATACATTCGCGGTCGGTCCCAGTTCGCGGATATGGTGGAAGCCCCAGCGGCCGTTTGGATACTTGAGCAGGTTGGCAAGCGTAACCACCTTGTCGGGCGGCGGCGGGAACCCCTTCATGATTTCCAGCGCGACCGGATCGGTTTTTTCCGGCGGCGGCAATTGCGGCTGCTGGGCCTGGGCGGACAGGGTCAGCATCATGGCAGCAGCGGCGCCAATGGCATGCAGCCTCGAATAACAGATTAGATTTTTCATTTTAGCCTCGATCAAAATTGGTCAGTCATATTTTTCAATGGGTGAAGCGAAAAAGCATCGCTGAAAACAGCTCAGCATTCCCACGCAGCGATTGGGAATGCTGAATTTCAGGGAAGGCTCACATGCACCGGCTCTAAATTGACGCGTACGCTGCCCGCCTGCGTGCTCTGTGTGGATGGCGCGACGATGATCGGGCGCTCGGCCTTGACGGTGGTTGCAGCGGGACCGTAGTTCCCACTGTGGTGACTCAGTGCGTGCGCGCCAGTGGCGCCCATCAGCAGCGCAGACAGCAGGATGATGATGGAGGGATTGAATTTTTTCATGATGCGTTCCTTGTTTGATGTCGGAGCAAAATTGCTTCGATAAGGAACATTAGACTGCGCGCGTGTATCGGCGCTGTGTCGCCACATGTTGCAAGAAGGGAGTTTTGTATCCGGCTGGACGCCAGATACATTGCGGTACAAAAATCAGCCGCGCAACTGGTGAGATGCTGGCAGGGTGAGGCGTGCTTCCAGGCCGCCGCCGTCACGATTGGCGAGCACCAGGCGGGCGTCGATCGCCTGCGCCAGCTGGCGCGCAATGGCAAGGCCAAGTCCAGTGCCGCCGCTGCTGCGGTTGCGTGACGCTTCAAGTCGGTAGAACGGCTGAAATACCGTTTCCAGCTTTTCCGGCGGGATGCCGGCACCGTTGTCCAGCACCGAAATCGTCACCATGCCGTCCGGCAATGTACGCACGGAAAGCGCCGCGCTGCCGGCGTACTTCAAGGCGTTATCGATCAAATTGGTCAGAATGCGGCGCAATGCGACAGGGCGCATCATCATCGGCTTGCCGATTTTGCCCTGCAGTGTTACCGGCGCTGCTGCATCGACATAGTCGCAGATCAGGCTGTCGAGCAGCGCATCGGGGTCCAGCCGCAGCGGCTGCTCGGCGGCGCCGTGCAGGGTGCGCGCGTAGGTCACGCCTTCGCGCACCAGGTCTTCCATTTCCTGCAGGTTACGAACCAGGGTGTCGCGCTGCTCGCCATCGTCGAGCAAATCGGCGCGCAGGCGCATGCGGGTAATCGGCGTTTGCAAGTCATGCGAAATCGCCGCCAGTATCTGCATGCGCTCCCGCATATAGATCGCGATGCGTTCTCGCATGGCGTTGAAGGCAGTGGCAGCGCGTGCCACTTCGACCGGGCCATCTTCCGGCAGGCGGCTCGGGTTCAGGTCGGGCCCGAGCGAATCGGCCGCTTGCGCCAGTTCGGCCAAAGGACGGGTCGCCAGCCGCACGCACAGCCAGGTAAAGGCAGCCAGCATCGCCAGTTGCAGTAGCAGCATTGGAATCAGCCAGGGCGATACCGGCAGGCCCTTCGGCCGCAAATCGATGGTCAGCGGTGTGCCATCGCTCAGGCGCAGTTGCACCTGCAAGTGTTCGCGCATGCCGGGTATGGCATTGGCGGTGAGCTGATAGCGTTGGCCGATCGCCTGCTCGATCGATGCCGCCAGCAAAGTTGACAGGTGCGCATCGGGCGCTGTGCCAGTCAAGCCAGGCCCCAGCATAAAACCATAGCTTTGCCGCTCCAGGCGCGGCAGCCACTGTGCGCGCTCATTCGCGGGCAGGCGGTCGAGCAAGGCGACCGAGCTGGCCACGTCTTTCTCGATAAAGCCCAGCATGACGGAAGTAGTGACCTTGCCGCGTTCGTAGATGATCAGTGTAAAAGATAGCGCATAAGCCACGGAAAGTCCGACCAGCAGGATCAGCATGAGCCGCGCAAACAAGGTGCGCGGCCACCAGCGCCAGTTCCAGTGCCCATCCCACCACTTGGCGGCGTTCATGCGCCAGCCTCGCGAACCTCGACAGCGGACGAGAAGATGTACCCCTCGCTGCGCAATGTCTTGATATAACGCGGCTCGCGGGCGTCGTCCTGCAGGCGCTGGCGCAGGCGGCTGACCAGCAGATCGATTGAGCGGTCGAATTGGTCGGATTCCCGCCCTTGCGTCATGTTCAACAATTGATCGCGCGTCAGCACGCGTTGCGGATGATCCAGAAATACCCGCAAAAGACGGTATTCGGCGCCGCTCAGCGCCACCATGGTGCCGCTCGCATCGAGCAGATGGCGGGCCGTCGTGTCGAGCTGCCAATCGCCAAAACGTAGCATCTGCACTACTTCGCTGGGCTGCAGGCTGGGCGGCAGCATGCGCACCCGCCGCAGCACGGCGCGTATGCGTGCCAGCAATTCACGCGATGAAAAAGGCTTGGCGACATAGTCGTCTGCACCCATTTCGAGGCCGACGATGCGCTCGGTTTCTTCATTGAGCGCGGTCAGCATCAGCACCGGCACGGCGCGCCATTTTCCGGCACGCAGTTCACGGCACAGCAGCAGGCCGTCTTCGCCAGGCAGCATCAGATCCAGCACGATCAGGTCGATGGCATTTTCTTCCAGCACCGCGCGCATCTGGCGACCATTGGCAGCCGTCGATGCCTGCATGCCGTTTTTGCTCAAATAGCTGGCCAGCAGCTCGCGGATTTCGCGGTCGTCATCGACAATCAGGATGTGGTCAGTTGTATCCATCGTTCAATTCCATCGTACGACGTTTGTTAGTCCGCCGGGAAGTGTGAATCATTGCGCAGCTGACTGGGTTGCTTAACTCCGCACCAGCGCCGCCGATTAGAAAAAGCAATATTGCCAGGAACCGTTTCATGCATCCTCCACCACGGACAAGCCGGCGCCGCAGTGCCATGATTGCTGTAGAAGGGCAGCGGACATTAAGTGCTTTCAACTCCGGAAAAGCACCTTTATAACGGAAATCAGGCGAGGATTTGTGTCCGATTGTATCTACAGTCTACGCTGATACAAAACATTGCCCCAAAATGCACCATCAGACACATGCGGGATACGTGAGTCCGGCTAAATACAGCCATCACAACTTACGGAAGTCCATCATGCACAGCCTGATTGAAGCGCCACTGGCCCTGGCGGCCGGCACACTGACCATTCTGTCGCCCTGCATATTGCCGATGCTGCCAATACTGCTTGGCACTTCGGCTGGACATGCCTCGCGGGCCCGCCCTGTATTTGTGCTGGGCGGCTTTGTCGTCGCCTTCAGCGCGCTCGGGATGCTGCTCGCATTTGCCTCCAGCGCAGCCGGCCTGACCCACGCAACGCTGCGAACTGCCGCGATCGCCGCATTGCTGGTCTGCGGGCTGATGCGGATATGGCCCCGTCCCTACGAATGGCTGATCGCCAAAATAGCCCATCCATTCCAGCGCAGCACGCGCCCCGCTGCACCCGCCGCGCCGACCAATGTTGGCGGCTTCCTGCTCGGCTTAACGCTGGGCGCGGTCTGGACACCGTGCGCCGGGCCGGTGCTGGCGTCGATATTGGCGCTGGTGGCGCAAGCGCAGGACCTGGGCTGGGCGGCTGTTCTGCTCGCGCTGTATGCGATCGGTGCCGCAGTGCCGATGCTGACGCTTGCCTATGCCGGGCAGTTGGCAAGCGGCCGCCTGCGCTATGTTGCCGTGCATGGTCAACGCCTGCAGCAACTGTTCGGCGTGCTGCTGGTACTGACCGCACTGGCCATTTATTTTCAGTATGACGTACTGTTTTCTTCCTGGCTTCTCAGCTCAACCCCACCGAAAGTCCCTTGATATGATTCCCTTGATAAAGAAATTGTTAGTCGCAAGCAGTATATGTGTCGTCACCGCACACGCAGCACAGGCGGCATCGTTGCGGGACCTGGGACCGGCACCTGCCTTCACCGGCATCGACAAATGGTTGAACAGCGAGCCGCTCGCCATGTCGCAATTGCGCGGCAAGGTGGTGCTGGTGGATTTCTGGACCTACACCTGCATTAACTGCATCAACACGCTGCCTTACGTGAAACAGTGGCACGCAAAGTACAAGGACCAGGGCTTGACCGTGGTCGGCGTGCACACGCCTGAATACGCGTTCGAACGTTCGACCGACAATGTGGCCTCGGCGATGAAGCGTTTCGGCATTCATTATCCGGTGGCGCAGGACAACCGCTATGCCACCTGGGGTGCCTATCACAACAAATACTGGCCGGCGGTTTATCTGATCGACAAAAAAGGTCGGATTGTGTATCAGCACTTCGGAGAAGGCAACTACGCGGAAACGGAGGAAGTCATCCGCACGCTGCTGGCGCAGCCCGGCTAGGTGTTTGGTTGCTTCGCTCTTGACACCGTCGCTGGAGCGGTGCCGGTTTACTGACAGCAGTGTGTTTGGTCAGTCCGGCATGGAATGCCAGGGTTGATGAGGTCGCTTTCAATCGTAAGCACAGTGGTGCAGGCGATCCGTCTTGCGGAGAAAGAAGAAGAGGAACGGCAGCGGCGCATTGCGCCGGCGAATGAACTTTGAAACGAGGCTGGCGTACGCAGGCAGTGTGCATTGGTTCGGGAATCCAAGGGCCGTTGCTGTGATATTGTGGTTCGCATTCGTGCTTCCAATTAATCAACTCTGACCCTGAGGTCTCTATATGATCCAGAGAGGATGGTGGGCCCCGCAATTTTTAGCCTGTTCAGCATGAATATTGCAATTCGTTTGGCCGACTGTGGCAGCTCTATCAGAGCTTGCATTTTGTTTGTATCGCGGATCGAACGCTTCTTCCGCAGGACGGGCAGTAAGTCCGCTGATGCAGGGGTGATCTCCCTGCAATCCCTCATCTTCCATACATATTTGTGAAGGCGTCTGGTCAGGGTGCCGGATTCGGCTGCAAGGTGTGGATTGCCTCGATTTCCTTGAGGAGGTCTTCATCAAGGCGCAACTGCATGCTGTCCAGGTTCGATTGCAGTTGCACCAGCGTCGTCGCGCCGATAATCGTGCTGGTCAAAAATGGCCGGGAATTGACGAAGGCGAGAGCGAGTTGGGCGGGGTCGATGCCATGGCGCCGGGCCAGCGCGACATACTGCCGGGTTGCCTCCTGCGCCTGCGGATTGGTGTAGCGTACGAAGCGGTCAAACAGGGTCAGCCTGCCCTGTGCCGGCGGTGGCGCCTGCAAATATTTTCCTGACAGGACGCCGAACGCCAGCGGCGAATAAGCGAGCAAGCCGACCTGCTCCCGCAATGCGAATTCGGACAAGCCGATCTCGAATGTGCGATTCAACAGGTTGTACGGATTCTGGATCGCGGCGATGCGCGGCAAGCCGAGCTGTCCGGACAGGCGCAGGAACTCGGCCACGCCCCATGGCGTCTCGTTGGAGACGCCGATATGGCGCACCTTGCCTGCCTTGACGAATTCCGCCAGAGTGGCCAGCGTCTCTTCAATCGGTACCGTGTCTTCTTCGACGTGGGTGTAGTTCAGGCGCCCGAAAATATTCACGCTGCGGTCCGGCCAGTGCAGCTGGTACAGATCGATATAGTCGGTTTGCAGCCGCGCCAGGCTGCCGTGCAGTGCATCCGTCAAGCCCTTGCGGTCGAAACTATTGATGCCGTCGCGGATATGCTTGGGCTGATGCGGCATCCGGGCAGGGCCGGAGGCTTTGGTTGCAACCAGCACTTTATCGCGCGCGCCTGATTTCTTCAGCCAGGTGCCGAGGTATTGCTCACTACGTCCCTGCGTTTCGGCCTTGGGCGGCACCGGATACATTTCGGCGACATCGATCAGATTGACGCCATGCGCGATTGCCAGGTCGAGTTGCGAGTGCGCATCGGCCTCGGTGTTTTGCTCGCCCCAAGTCATCGTGCCGAGTGCGATGTTGCTGACTTTTACTTCCGTATTACCGAGCTGGCGGTATTGCATGGTCATGGGCGATTCTTCCGAAAAACTGTTAGCTGGCGTGCCGATCGCCGGCAAGCCTTGGCAAACAGGTTAGCGCAATTTGTCGATCGCTGCTGCCGCTTGATCGCCCTCGCCGCCCATTGCCGCCAGCATTAGTCTCGTGCGCCCAATGCAGCCGTTGTCCGTGTCGACGATACGGCAAGATGAGAATAGCGCGGCGTACCCACAATCGCCGGATTGCCGGTGAGTTGCGGTGTGCGGGGCCGGAAGGCCAGATCGATTTGATTGAAATTCAACGTCGCAGCCTTGGTGCCGCGGAAATCCTGAGACGTATTGCCGGTGGCGCAATAACCGACAAACAGGTTGGCATCGACGACCCGCGGTCCTGGCGCAAGGCTTGACAGGAAAAGGGGATAGAGCCGGTGATTTTGCGTATCGTAAAACCGCGACAGAGCAACGAATGTATTGTGTTCAACCGTCAATCCCCAGGTGCGCCCTGGGTTTTGGCTTTCCACGCCAAATGTGAGCGACGCGCCATTCGAGTTATCGCCGGAAAAGCCTTTGACAAAGATATTGTTGCGGGCAATCAGAACGCCGCCATCCGGCACATCCAGCAAGTACGTTTCGGTTTGCTGGCCGGCTGTGGCCGTGTCGCCGCTCAGATAGCTTCCCTCGACCACGGTGCGTTGGGCGCGGGACTTCAGCGCATGTCCATAGTAAGAACTGTGGCTCCAGGAATTTTTGACATGGAAAGTGTAGTTCGGGTCAGTCGCACTGGCATTGATATACGCATTGTGTTCCGGTCCGCTCGATCCGCCATTGCCATCCAGTTCGACGTTCTCAAGCAGTAAGGTCCCGGTATTGTTGGACGTGCCAAAAATGCCGTTGGCATGGTGTTGCTTGAATCCGGCGATCCGGACGTTACGCAATGTCAGGTTTGCTGCGCCATTCGCATAGATGGCTGCCTTGCCGAGGTTGCCGCCGGTGGGCGCGTCAACAATGTCAATGTTTTCAATCGTGATGTTGGAAGCGGCTTCCACATACACCAGCGACTGGCCATAATTGGAGTTTGACGCGCCGCCTGGCGGATTGACGATCACCGGCCGCTTGCCGTTGACGGTCACCCCGCGAATCGTAATGTTTGCCGGCGTATCGTAGTTGCCGGCAGTGTATGCAGCATCATTGGCAATGTTGCGCCCGATATAAATCTGCATGGTCGGGCCGCTATACACGGCCGGATAAATCTCGAATACATCGCCGCTGCGCCATTGGGTATAAGGCGTACGTCGGAAAGGCCCTTTGCTGGGATCCTGGCCGTCCTGGCTGTTTGGAAAGGAATAGCCCGCATCACCGCCGAGATTGTTGAAGGTCGCAATGACGACGCCATTGCGGATCTGTTTCATCATCGGCGTGCCGGTCGTGGCAGGCTCGGGCTTGGTCTGGATGGTTGCCGGGTTCCACGTCCATTGCGCAGGGTAGACACTGGTGCTGCAAAAATCGTTGCTGTAGTTGGTGAGCGGGGAATAAACCGCCTCATCCATCATGGTGGTTGATGTCGCCGTGCTGGTGGTCGTCGTACTCGATGTGGTCGTTGGGGAAGACGAAGAAGCGGTCGTTCCCCCGCCGCCGCAGGAGGGCAAGGCCATTGCGATTAAAAGCGACCAGATGAAAAAGAGCGGGCTTTGGATGAATTTATTATTATTTTTCATTGCATATGGTCCACTCAAGTTACCGGACCCGATAAAGTAGGAGTGCCCGTTTCGTTTGACTTCTTCCACATCACGGAAGGAAAACTGGTTGCCTTTGGCCGGCTGCGCCATCGCTGCAGGCTGCCATCATGTTTAAAAATAAGAAACAATTAGACACTGCCCTATCCGAAGGCGCCATCCCATATTTATGGGATACCGCCATCCATAAGTGAGAGATAGAATCTTGCATATTGGAAATGTCGAAGTGTTAAGCCCCGCAATAATCAATATAAAACAAAGAGAATATGGCACGCAAAAGTAAAACCTCTCCTGCGGAAGACTTGCTTGACCTTGTATCGATGCTTCCATGGTGGGGCGGTGCCCTACTGGCTGTTATCAGTTATCTCGTGCTGCATGCCGTGGCTGAGCGAACGGTGGTCGCGTCGGTACAAGCTGGGCAAATGGGGCAGTACATGTCCACCATGCTATGGAAAGCGTTTGCCAACTTCGGGCAATACATTCTTCCGTTGATCTGTCTGGGCGGTGCGGCTTTGTCGGCATGGCGCAGGAAGCAGCGCACAGAGTTGCTGGTGAATGTGGCTAAGAGCGATGCTGCCAATGCGCTGGACGGGATTTCATGGCAAGAATTTGAAATGTTGGTTGGCGAATCGTTTCGCCAGCAGGGATATCAGGTAGTCGAAACCGGCGGTAACGGCCCTGATGGCGGCGTGGATCTTGTTTTGCACAAGAGCGGCGAGGTACTCCTGGTTCAATGCAAGCAATGGAAAGCGTATAAGGTTGGTGTAGAGGTCGTACGTGAATTGTATGGCGTGATGGCTGCACGAGGCGCTGCAGGCGGATTTTTGGTGACTTCTGGCCGGTTTACTGACGCGGCAACGAGGTTTGCCCAAGGGCGAAACGTGAAGTTGATCGACGGGCCGATTTTGATGAAGTTAATCCGGCAAGCAAAGACGAACCCGGCGAAAAGAGAAAGAGCCGGCGTGACTATCAGTGCCAATGCTGTGGCGATGCCAATTGCGGAGCTGCCTCTTTGTCCGCAATGTTCCAAAGAGATGGTGCGCCGGACTGCAAAAAAGGGCGCTCACGCTGGTAATGCGTTTTGGGGTTGCGTTGCCTATCCATCGTGCAAAGGTACACGACCCATATAGTGGTTCATCCCTATGAAAATTTTGAAACATTAAGCTTGGCTTCAATTTTTCGCCCGAGGTTAAGGCAAAAGGCAAGACCTGACACTATATTTCTTTCAACTGGCGCATGCCGCGGCCAAGATTGCCATCCACCGTCTCCTCCAGCAAGTGGAAGTGATGGTCATCTGGCACCAGGCATGCACCACCTAGTTGAACCGCTTGCAGGTGTCGCCTAATACGTTGAGTCAGTCCCGTCGATCATCGTCGGTCAAGTAAATGTCTTCACGCTGGTCACCGCGCGAGGTGACATGGTAGAGAGCACCGGCAAATTCAAGGCGTGAGGGTCTGGCCATGGCAAGCGAAGAGTAGGCTGAGTTAAATTGCTAAAAACGCAATTTAACTGCATTCCGGCTTGGGGTTGTATTCCACATTTATGGGAGTAAATGCATTGCCGAAGGGGTGTCAGGGTGGAGAAATGTAGGAATGTCAGACCTGACTTTGAAGTCCCTAATGAAGCGGTGGTGTCAACGGAGGAGGACATCGTCGGCTCGTGGTCGCGGCAAGACGGTATCCCATGCAGCGCGCTCTGAATTCTGAGCCGACAAGGCGACAAGCTTTTCCAAAGATGCATGTTTTAGTAGAAAAACTGTAGTAGATCCGGATTTATCCTATGAAAAAATTTGCCCAAATTATCTGGATATTTGTACAGTACCATCGAGCAAGTTTTCCAGAATACAATGGACGATTACTAACTGTTAAGCAATTTATTGCCATAAAACTATGTCAACAAACGCAGTGAGAGCGGAGGCGACCGCGTCCACTCGGGCGACAGTTTATCAATTGTGCTTGGCGGTTGAGCAGTGCTACAAGCTTCAACCTGGTCAGAAGTTGCTGATCGAAGAACTTGGTGATATCACACAGGAAGACAAGCAACAAATTGAGGTAAAGGCCTATTCGGATACATTAACCGACGGGCATCCCAATTTTTGGAACACGATAACCAACTGGATGGATCCGCAATTTATACATTCTGCATATGAGGCGTTGATATTACTGACCACACAGGCATTTTCGAGCACTGCGACATTGGCCTCGTGGAATGAAAGCGATTCTAGGGAACGATTGGCTATTTTAAGTAAGATAAATGCAGGTTTTGAACAGAGTGCAGCTAATTCGCTGGCCAAAGATCCGCAGCATGCGCCAAGCAAAACACTAAAGCAGCAGCGCAAGATACTTGATCAGGCAAATCGCAGCCGCTTATTGTCGATTATTGATAAGGTATTCATAGAGGCATCGTCCCCGACCATGCCAGCGCTATATGACCGTATTCGCAATGAGCGCAGTTTTGGCGTCCTTAAGAAAAATAAAGATGTTTTCATCAATTCTTTGATGGGTTTTATTTGTAAATTAGGGAAGAGTAAAGACACTCGCTGGGAAATTTTGCAAGAAGATTTCGACAAAGAATGTCAACACTTGATGAATATTTTTGGCTCAGAGTCGCGAGATTTTCCCACGACGCACTTTGAGAACTTCGACAAAGATACGATTGACTCGAATCGCGAGGATCTATTTATTAAGAAGATTCGAGAAATTGATCATTTAAAATTTATTTCGTATGCAATCCGCGAATATGAATCCACGGTAGATACCATTGCTTTTGACTTTAGAGAATATTCAATTGCAGCCAAAAATTTGCACACCTTCCGGGAAGCCGTCGATCTGAATTTTCAGTTAAATTATGATACGGCCTCTAAATCTCCACCACTAGACATCATTTCAGCTCAAAAATTTTATAACGCTACTCTCACCTCGCCGCCACCTAGCTTTAAGGGCTACAACGATTCACAACTCTGGTTTCGAAATGGCATCATTCATATGGCAATGAATGATCACAGTAAAGAGTATCAATGGAAGTTGAATCGACCATGAACGATCCAATAAAACACCTCGAAACACTGACAAATAATCCATTCATTTTTGCCTCGGCTTTGCTAGCCTTTTGTTCAGCTCTTGGAAGCAAAAAACATTCGTTATTATTGGTCTATCTAGTTTTGCCTATTGCGCTGCATAAGGAGCGCAGGAAATTCCTTCGAAATGCAAAATCAACTAGCAATTTGAGAACGATGGTAGGAAGGAAGGGATTGCTCAATGCTCTTCCAGAGATGGTTGCAGACTACCGCGCCATAACGAATGTCACTCTGCAATATCTAATTAGCGACGGTGCTATTAGCGTGAACGGCGACCAAATTGTCGTCGCCGGAGTTCTCGAAGGGCTAGATGCACCGCCGCCTGCCGGATTGGAAAAGGCGACAACTGCCTTAGCCCGTTTCTTTTTGCCTTATGATGCGCCAATGATTTTCAGAATGGTAGGAGTTTTGTCGCTATGAGAGCAAGTATTTTATATATCGGAATTGTTGATCACGACAATACCCCGCATGCAGTTCAGTTCAAAGACGGCGTGAATGTCATTACCGGCCGCTCATCAACAGGTAAAAGTGCACTCATCGAGATATTTGACTATTGCTTTGGCAGTTCCGATTTCTCGGTTCCGGTAGGCGTCATCACTGAAAATGCTAGAATTTTTTTCACGATCATGAAAACTGGTGACACGGTCTTAGTGTTAGCCAGGCATGGTGATAGCAATCAGGTTTTTTTAAAGGAGGAGTTTGAATTATCGCTTTTCTCCTCTATCGATTGGCTCAATTTATCTTATTTTGAAAAAGATTATTTTCATCCCTTAAGAGAATATCTCAAGAAGATAAAGCAATACTTCAATATAACTGTGACCGATATTGATGAAGACATGAATGATAGGCTTCGCCGTGGCGCCAGAGCTTCTACGCCATCAGTTCGTAGTTTTTCCTCTTTTATGCTTCAACATCAGAATTTGGTCGCAAATAAACATGCAATATTTTATCGATTTGACCAAAAAGAAAAACGAGAACAAGTAATTGATCATCTTAAAATTTTCCTAGGTTTTGCCGATCAACGCTATTTTTCCCTTAAGCAAAAACTGAATGAACTTGAGGCCGCGCGCCGTAGGCTAATTCGCGAGATTCCCAAGAAGAAAGACATCGAAGTAATCTATCGTTCAAAACTCGAACAGGCGATTTTTGCATTTGAAAGCATTACAGGAAAACGACTGGAGATGGAACTTAGTGCTGCAATATCCTCACCAAGAAATGAGCTAAATAAGCTCAAGGCTAGGAAAATTCAGTACAGCGCATCGTCAGATGAGCATATTAGACTCTTGATCAAGGAAGAAGGAAATAGAACGGCGCTCACTGCGAAACTGAGAGAATCTCAAATTTCGTTGGCTGAGATCAACTCGACGATGGAATTCTCCAGACTTTATGCGGCACATAATAAAGAGATCGGTATCCCGCGTGCGGCAACCATTTCTCATGCGAGTTGCCCTTTCTGTCACTCAGAAAATCACGTGGTCGAAGAGAGCGCCAACAAGCTTTCTGATGCCATTGGTTGGCTAAATGCCGAATTAAAGAGATCGAGCTATCGACAACTTGCCCTTGATGAGGACCAAGCGGCATTGCAAAATGAAATTGCTGGGATACGCTCAGAGTTGGCAGTATGCACTTCAAAAATTCGTGATATCAAGAAACAGACACAGGATCTAAAGACCGTAAAGAATCAGTATGAGTTATCTGTCGAAGCCAAACTGCGCATTGAGGCGATTCTCACAGAACTCCTAAGCGTAAAACTCGCTGCACCAGATGCCGAGTTGAAAGTGCTCGATAGCGATATCAAAAATATCAATGATGAATTGACTGCTAACTATGACCTCAAGGAGAAAATCGAGGGCGCAGAAGCACGAATTCGTGCACTATTAAAAATATACGGCGACCGGTTTGATTTTGAGCGCTCCTATAATCCGATTAATCTACAGTTCTCATTAGATAGTTTTGATCTCTGGCACCAAACTGACGATGACCGAAAAGTGTTCTTAAGGGCTATGGGCAGCGGTGCAAATTGGTTGTCCTGCCATATAGTTCTTTTCCTTAGCTTACAGCGCTATTTCTGTGAGCTCGGAGCAGGTTGTGCGATTCCTTCCATTCTCTTTTTTGATCAACCAAGTCAGGTCTATTTCCCGACAATTCTTGATAGCGCAGACGAATTCTCGCCAGCGCAATTGGCCGCAAAGGATACTAGCCGGCCGAAGAATAGGGCAGTGGACGAGGATATTGAGGCGGTCACTAAATTGTTTGATCAGATGGTCATTTTTTGCAAAGAAACTGCTAAGGCAACTGGCATAACGCCACAGATTATCGTGACCGATCACGCGGACCATCTGCACCTTAAGAGCGGAGCTGTTTTCGAGGACTTAGTAAGAGAACGGTGGCGCGATGCAGGAGATGGGTTTATTGATTTACGAGCACTCAACGCATAAACGACCGCGTTTAACCCATGTCAGCTTCAATGGGATCAGGTCTTGCCTTGTGCCTTCTATGTTAATTGGCAAGCAAAAGGCAAGACCTGCCTCTATAAGTCGACCACAACAATGCAGAATTGACACCCCTGACTTCCGTCTGGCGTGGGCTAAATGTCGCGATACCGGTTCTTAAAATGTGTCCTGTTGCATGCACAGATCACGGACGTAAATGATTGTGAATACTGTTAAAAACAGCGCAACAGTCTTTAACGTCCGCCAGCACCCAGTTCGACTTGCACCCGCCCGTTTTTCAAATAGCGTTCACCATACCCGCCAAACGACATGGTCCGGCTCGGCGCATGCCAGACGACCGGCTGCTCCGAATAAGGGTCGGTCAGGTTCGGCTCGGCCCTGGCAAGGTAAGCCGGCACCATGTCCATTGGAATGCCTGCCTCGCCAATGCGCCGCTGCAAATCAATCAGGCGGGAATGTCCGACCAGATCATGCAGCCGGAATGCATACCGGCTGACATCAACAGCGCCACCGCCAAGCAGGAATTTGCCAATCGGATTGTAAGCAATAAAGGTCGGATTCCACCAATTGAGCTGGCTTGCTTTTTCAGTCAGCGCCTGGTGCCCGGCCAGGATCTGCTTCGGGCTGTTGGCATAGAATGCTGCAGATTCCAGGTACTGCGCGTAGGCCCGGTTGATGGTGGCATTCGGCTGGTAGGCGCCGACGGAAACGAACGGTTTTGAAATCCGGTCGGCCAAATTGGCGCTGGGCGCGGCTTGCGCGAACGCACGCTTGAGATCCTGATGCACGCTTGCAGCAAAACGAAATTCGCCGGCCAGCGCGCGCGTCAGATTCGCGTGCTCAGGCGGAATCGGCGCGGTGATGGCGGCCATGCGGTCTGGATGGGCGCGCAAGACGTCGGGATCGGCCTGCATGATTTCACTGGCCAGGCGGAATTTCCGGTGCAGCACCGCAGTGGACACCATTTGCGTGAGCAGCGTGTCGCTGTCTTGCAGGAAGCGTCGCCATAGCGTGATTTCCTTGCTCAACTCATCGAGCGCTGCCTTGCGCGTGGCAGGCGCTTGCATTTGCAATGCGATCCCGGCATCGACCAGGTTGCTCAATGTCACAAGCGGCCCGTATTCCAGCGTTGGCGACGCCGCCGATACCGTCATCGCTTTTTCCGAGAATTGTGGATAGCTCCGCAGGGACCGATAGCGTGCCAGATAGGCAGCGTAGTTGACCGTATCGGACGCGACCTGCGGCTGCAAGCCTTGATAAACCTTGAGGCAGTTTTCCTGATCGATATCGCAACGCCTGGTGGCGGGCTTCAGCGAAAGCGGCGTCTTGCCCAAAAACTGTGCCGGCTTGAAGTCGACGAGATTGGCGTGCACGGCAATCTGCTTTTCATGCGCATCAATGATTTGCCTGCCGACCGCATGGGCATCAAGTTCGGGTGACGCTTGCAGCCCCCACAGCATGAAGTAGGCATTTTGCTCGGATGGGATTGCGGCTCTGACTTCCAGCAATTGTTTTGCACCGGGATCCAGCTCTTGGTCCGGCATCAGCAGCCAGCAGCCGATCACGATCGCCATCATGGCTAATGACAGGATCAAGAACCATTTGAAAAATTTGAAAATCCGGCGCAAGGGTTTCAACGGCTACTCCTCAGTTTTTTTCTGTTGATTTTCTCTCGGCCAAATCGGGCCAGCCAAGCAGCAAGCCTGGTTCACAACGCGATTGGATATAAAAAGGCCGGCGCATTCGCACCGGCCTTTTGTCATGCATTTACCAAGCAGCTGGTATTGTCCTCAATGACTTTGCAAACCTGCGAGGGTTTTTAAACGTCAATATTCCCCGCCTGCAGCGCATTGTTTTCAATGAATGCCCGGCGCGGTTCGACGTCGTCCCCCATCAATGTCGAGAAAATCTGGTCCGCGGCAATCGCGTCTTCGATCTG
>JAKFFK010000197.1:0-3792 GCA_036675285.1 Paucimonas sp.
GTGAAACGACTTTGCGCCGATGATAGTGCTGCAACCAGTGTGAAAGTAGGTCATCGTCAGGCTTTTTACCCAGAAACGCCCCGTGCTCGCAAGAGTCCGGGGCGTTTCGCTTTGCAACAACCGCTTTGCAACAACGACGGAGATGAGAAACAGATGCTTATTGTGTGGATGGTTGGGCTACCAGCGGTAGCGTAAGCCGACGCCCACCATATTGACCGCATCGTTTGGCTGCATCACATTACCACTGGACCGGTGCATTGCCTTGAAGCCGAGATCCACGCCATTCTTCCAGATGAATCCGACACCAGCGTGAGAATTGACCACGAAACGGCTTTCGTGGCGACGTCCGGTGGTATCGTAAAGATCGGACATGTAACGTGGACCGGCACCAGCTTCGGCATAGAAGCCGGTTCTGTCGTCGCGCTGAAAGCGCAAGACGGCTGCAATACCGACGTCATTGAAATAGGGGGAGCTGCCAGGCGTGTGTTGCGCTGAATTGTCGTACAAATTGGCAAAAGAAGTATCCCAGTAGCCACCGAGATGACTGTCACCATCACTGAACCATTGGCGCTGCCAATCCAATTGCAATCCGATGCGGCCAATTTTGGCTTGATTGCCGGACATTAAGTCCATGGATATCCTGTCTGCCGCATGGCTAGGTGAGTAGACACAAGACAGAGCAATCAAAAATAAGCTTGATAACTGCAATCTGTTTCGAATATCCATCTTGCTCTCCCCACTTTAGTGTTCTTTTTAAACAGTATGGTGACTGTTTCCTTGAAAGAACTTGCGGAAAATTAAACTTGTTTTCAAATAATCAGGATGTTGTTGCAAAATAGAAACGGCTACTTGCCATCTTGTTTAACAAACCACATAAAGCATAATCCTGTTATATGCGCAGATGATGATTTGGTACAGATAATTGCATGGTGTTGTTATATTACCCATGCCTTGGCGCGTTCAACCGCGCGCCGCCAGCTGTCAAGGCGACTAGTGCGCTGATCGGCGGACATAGCTGGTTCAAACTGCCGTTCCATGACCCAGTGTGCGGCGACTTCTTCTTGTGATGACCAAAAGCCGATCGCAATACCCGCGAGGTAGGCAGCACCCAGTGCGGTGGTTTCTGTGATTGCCGGGCGTGCGACTGGTACTCCCAGGATGTCAGCTTGAAACTGCATCAGCAGATTATTGCCGGCAGCGCCGCCATCGACCCGTAATTCCGACAGGGACAATTGTGCATCCGCCTGCATCGCCTGCAGCACATCGGCAGATTGATAGGCAATGCTTTCCAGGGCTGCGCGCGCAATATGCGCACGGCCGGTGCCGCGGCTCATGCCGACAATTGTGCCGCGTGCATACGGATCCCAATAGGGTGCACCCAAGCCGGCAAAAGCCGGCACCAGTATCACGCCATCCGTGCTGGTTACACTGCATGCCAGCGCTTCAATCTCGGAAGAATCGCGAATCATGTGCAAACCGTCCCGCAGCCATTGAACCGTGGCGCCCGCCATGAACACGCTTCCTTCCAGCATCCAGATGGTGGAATTCGGTTGGTGCCGGTCCAGGGTCCAGCCAACGGTAGAAAGTAGTTTGTTGCTGGAGCTGATGACTTGGGCGCCAGTGTTCAACAGCATGAAACAGCCGGTGCCATAGGTATTTTTTGCCATGCCAGGCTGATGGCATGCTTGCCCGAAGGTTGCCGCCTGCTGATCGCCAGCCAGTCCGGCAATCGGAATCGGGGCGCCGAAACATTCCGCATCGCTGTGTCCGACGATTTCGCTGCTGGCGACAATCGATGGCAGGATTGCACGGGGAATGCGCAGCAGTTCAAGCAACTCGTCGTCCCATTGCAGGGTATGGATATTGCAAAGTAAGGTACGCGATGCATTGCTGATATCGGTCACATGGGCGCCGGTGAATTTATACACGAGCCATGAATCGATGGTGCCAAAGGCAAGTTCGCCGCGCTCGGCTCGCTGGCGCGCGCCGGGCAGCTTATCCAGCAGCCACTGGATTTTTGTGCCGGAAAAATAGGCATCCAGAATGAGCCCGGTTTTTTGCTGGAACAAAGGCGCGTAGCCTTGTGCCAGCAACATATCGCACACGTCCGCGGTACGCCGGTCTTGCCAAACAATCGCATTGGCGATCGGCTCGCCGGTCGCGCGGTCCCAGATCACGGTTGTTTCGCGCTGGTTGGCGATGCCGATCGCGGCCACTTCGGCAGCCTGAATATGGTTTTCTTGCAAAACCTGACGGGCAACGGCTAGTTGAGTTTGCCAGATTTCATTGGCATCGTGTTCAACCCACCCGTCTTGCGGGAAAACCTGCCGAAATTCCTGTTGGGCACGGCCCTGGATCTGGCCGGCACGGTCGAACAGTATGGCGCGCGAACTGGTGGTTCCCTGATCAAGCGCGAGGATGTATCTATGCATGATTGGCTGATCTCATCATCAATGAAAAAGTTTGAAGCGGACTATATTCAATGCCAGCTACACGGGAAGCATGCGTGAATCTATCGACATCCAAGCGGCTTTTTGTGATGATACTGTACCAGTTTGCAAACACACAAAATTAGGCAAGGAATGATATCAATGGCTGCCACGTCGCTACCGCGCATTGCATTTTTGGGCATCGGCTTGATGGGCAATCCAATGGCCACCCGGCTGCTGCAGGCCGGCTATCCAGTGTGCGCCTGGAACCGTACTATTGCCAAGGCACAGGCCTTGTCGTCATTGCATGCGCAAATTGCCGAGACCGCCGATGAAGCGGTAGCGCACGCTGAGGTCGTGATCACGATGCTGGAGGCAGGGCCGATTGTGGCTTCAGTACTCGAACAGGCTGCAAGTAGTTTGCGGCCGGGTGCGCTGGTGATCGACATGAGCTCGACCCGACAAGTTGAAGCTGAAGCATTGCATGCCCGATTACTAGCCATTGGCGTATCTTTTATTGATGCACCGGTCTCCGGCGGGGTGGTCGGGGCAGAAGCTGGCACGCTGGCGATCATGGCCGGCGGCAGTGCGGCTGATTTCAAGAGGGCACAGCCGCTGTTGCAAGTATTGGGGCGTCCAACGCTGGTCGGCCCGCCAGGCTGTGGTCAGTTGGCCAAGTTGTGCAACCAGTTGATTGTTGGCGGCACGCTCAATATCATCGCTGAAGCGCTATTGCTGGCGCAAGCCGGTGGCGCCGACCCGGCCGCCATGCGCGATGCGATACGGGGTGGATTTGCCGAAAGCCGCATTCTCGAGGTGCATGGTCAGCGTATGCTGGAGCGCAATTTTCTTCCTGGCGGCCAGATCAAAAGCCAAACCAAGGACTTGGAAAACGCCTTGCTGGCGGCGGCCGCTGCCGGGATCCACCTGCCAGTCACTGCGCTGGTCACCGAGCGATACCGCAGCATCCTGGATCTACTGCCACGGGCCGACCAGTCGGCAGCATTGCTGGCGCTTGAGCGGATCAATCCCGGCGTGCGGGTTGGTATTGGGGACGACCAATTGCCATAGCAAACTCTGCCGGGCAGCGTTGAAATGCAGGCTGCAGCAACAAGATGTTGCTAAATTTCACCAGTTGCACCGGCAATTGATTCGTGAAGCCATACTGCGGCATACAATAGCGGCTGTATGGTCATTTTCCAATGACATTCTTAGAATAATCAAGCCATCCTTAAGGTGGCAGCCGATGCAAGTGCCAGCAAATTCCTTGATATCTCTTGTTCCTTTTCCATTCCAATGGAAGAAGCGTGAAGCCATGAACCGATTTAGCGTCATTTTGGTCCTGTCCCTGGCAATCAGCGGT
>JAKFFK010000294.1:0-21077 GCA_036675285.1 Paucimonas sp.
GCTGGCCCGGCCAGATCGCGGCGTTATACAGTTCCATCAGACGATAGTAAGTCCTGGCTGAAAACATCAACAGATCCGACAAGCGGTATGTCCACCATTCGGTCATCACAATTTCTCGACATCGGCAATCATGCGCCGGCGCAGCGCGGCATCGGGCAGGCGGCCGGTCGCGGCTTGCATGTTTTCGCGCACATGCATGACGTTCGACGTGGCCGGGATCGCGCAGGTCACGTCCGGATGCGACACGATGAACTTGAGCAGGCATTGCGCCCAGCTGGTGCAGTCGATTTCGGCAGCCCAGGTCGGCAGCGCATGACGCGCGAGATCCCGAAGTAGCGCGCCTTGCCGGAAGGGGCGGTTGATGATCACCGCGATACCGCGTTCGCGCGCCAGCGGCAGGATGCGCTGTTCCACTTCGCGGTCGAGAATGTTGTAGGTGACTTGCACGAAATCGATCGGCTGGCGCTGCATGATGTACAGCATGTCCGCATGACGCCGTCCCTCCGACGTGGTGATGCCGACGTAGCGCAGTTGCCCTTGTGTCTTCAGCGCCAGCAGCGTCGGCAAATGTGCTTGCCACGACAGCAGGTTGTGGACCTGCAGCAGGTCGAACTTTGGAATCCGCCAGTAGCGGCGCGATGCGTCGATTTGCTGCAGGCCGCGCGCACCCGATGAAGTCCACACCTTGTCGGCCGCAAACAGGTGTGCCGGCATGCCGAGCTGTTGCAAGCCTTCCCCGATTACATCCTGCGCCGACCCGTACATCGGCGAAGAATCGCTCATGCGCCCGCCGGCATCAAAGAAATGGCGCATGACTTCCGTGCATGCGGCACGCGCTGCCAGGTCGTGGCCGACATTGAAGGTGATCCAGCTGCCCAGGCCGATCACCGGCAGCATTTCACCGGAGGAGGGAATCGGGCGGGTCAGCAAGGCGCGTGCTGCTGTTGCGCCAGCCGCCGGCAGCCAGGCGCCGGCGCTGATGGCGAGCAGTGACTGCAGCAGTTGGCGGCGGCGCCATGATGGGCTGGGCTGCATACAAATACTCCTGAACAAGCTGCGACGACTGAGGTAAAGACGGGTGTGTCGCCGCCAGTATAAAGCCGGCGCCAATTGACGGTGCGCAGTCAACGCATGCGCCTGAAGCACGGCCCGGCACCAATGCCGTTGCATCGGGTCCAATCCTTTCAATCTGCCGCAGCGGCGGCAGCGAACCAGTAGCGTGCGTGATGAACCCAAGATTGCTTCTTTCCATCATCGTGATGGTCTTTTTATTGATCACGGCATGTGCGGCATGGGGACGTCCTGCTGCTCCGATTCAGTGGCTCGGCAGCATCGAGATTGCCGTCGGGCGCGGTGAAAAAGGTCCATGGCAGCAAAATGCGTCGCGCTATGATTATGTCGATGATCCGACGGTGGCGATCGATGTTGCGGGCGCTATCGCAATTGCCTGGGCCGATCAACAGAAAAAAGATGTGTTGTTTCAACGCGTGTCAGCCGACGGCGTCAGGCAAGGTTCGCCGATCAATGTTTCCAACAACTCGGCAAGTTTTTCATGGTTGCCGCGGATCATAATTGCGCCGCAGGATGCGCAGCGGATTTATATTTTGTGGCAGGAAATAATCTTTTCCGGCGGCTCGCACGGCGGCGATATCCTGTTTGCGCGCTCGGATGATGCAGGCGCCAGTTTTTCAGCACCGCTGAACCTGTCAAACTCGGTCGGCGGCGATGGCAAGGGCCGCATCAATCGCGACGTCTGGTCCAACGGCAGCCTGGATTTGGCGATCAGCAGCAATGGCCATCTGTATGCCGCCTGGACCGAGTACGAAGGCGGATTGTGGCTGGCGCGCTCGACCAATGGCGGCAAGGATTTTTCATCGGCGCACCGGGTTGCCGGCGACCAGGCGCGCCCGGCGCGCGCGCCGGCCTTGGCAATCGGCCCCGATCACGCCGTGTATCTGGCCTGGACTGTCGGTCAAGATCCTGGCGCCGACATTCGTGTGGCCCGCTCCCGTGACCACGGCAACTCGTTTGGCCCGCCGCAGATGGTCGGGGCCGGCCGCGGCTATTCGGATGCGCCCAAACTTGCTTTCGATGCGCGCGGCACGCTGCATCTGGTGTATGCCGAAAGCGCTGGCGGGCCGTTTGCGCGTTACCATATTCGCCACAGCCGCTGGCTCGAAGGCGGCGGCGGCTTTGGCGCGGCGCGCGCCATTTCATCTTCATCCGTCGTCTCGGCCGGTGTTGCCACAAGCGCCGGCTATCCGGCGCTGGCGGCCGATGCGCAAGGCCGGGTATGCGTGATATGGGAAGTGTTTGCTGACCCGGAGGCGAGCCCGTTCAGCCTGGCATTCACTGTCTCGGACGATGGCGGTGACAGTTTCACGCCGCCGGCAATGGTGCCGGCCAGCCGCGATCCGGCGGCCGGCCGCAACGGCAGCCAGCAAGGCTTGCTGATGAAAAAACTGGCCATGAATGCCGCAGGCGCCATCGCCATCGTCAACAGCAGCCTGCAGCCCAACCAACGCAGCCGGGTGTGGCTGATGCGCGCGCAATGGCTGCGTTAGCAGTGTGGCCTTATCATGCGACAAGGGGCCGGCATGCTTTTCCTGGCAGGCCAGGTAAATATCGTTCCAGGCCGGATTTTCGGTGTGCCGGAGAAAACGGTAAAATCGCTTCACGCATCGCTGATAAAGTCAGGCAGCCGATCCAGATATCTGGTGTGAGCCGGCGCCATCGCGAATTGCGCATCATGACAACTGTTGCAAATTTTTGAAGCCAAGCTTCCTGAGCCACATGAAAATTCAGATCGCCTCCGACTTGCACTACGAATTCCTGGAAAAGCAGTTTCCAGACTATCGCATCATCGAACCGGCCGATGCCGACGTGCTGGTGATCGCCGGTGATATCCATCGCAGCACGATGGCGCTTGCGACATTTGCCGACTGGCCGGTGCCGGTGGTGTATGTGCACGGCAACCATGAGGCTTACCATCAGCAATACGAGGAATTGATCGGGCAGCTACGGGAACAGGCGCAAGGCAGCAATGTGCATTTTCTGGAACGGGATGCGCTGGTGCTGAACGGCGTGCGCTTTCTCGGCTGCTGCCTGTGGACCGATTACCAGCTGGCGCCATTCGATCCGGCCGAAGCGATGCAGGAAGCCGAGAAGCTGTTGCCGGACCATCGCCTGATCCGTTACGGGCAAGAGGTGTTTTCTGCAAAGGATGCGCAGCAGATCCACGCAACATCGCGCGCCTGGCTGCAGCAACAGCTGGCTGAAAATTTTGACGGCGCCACCGTGGTGGTGACCCATCACGGACCGCATCCGCACTCGATTCATCCGCGCTTTGCCGGCTCGATCATCAATGCCGCCTTCATCAGCGAGTTGACGCCGCTGGTCAGCCAGGCCGACCTGTGGATCCACGGCCATGTGCACGACAGTTTCGATTACCGGATCGGCGGCGCGCGCGTGGTCACCAACCCGCGCGGCTATGCGACCAACCGGCGCGCGGCGCAGTCGCCACAGCAGCTCGCATGGGAAAACCCGGCATTCGATCCGACCCTGGTAGTCGAGGTCGCCTAGCCCGGATTTATTCTGGCGTCGCGCAAGATTCAATGACCATGATGGGTTTGCGATTTGCAGTACACGCGCGCCACATTCAAAAAATTTTGCAGGATCGGCGATGGCTCTTCATTGCGGTACAGGCAGCTCAAGTCCACCGTCGGCACAGGAACCTTCTTGATCGGGCGGTAAACCACATTCGGTATCTGCAGCGCAGTGGCTGACTCCGGCACCAGGCAGATGCCGAAGCCGCCTCCCACCAGGGCAACGCCGGTGACAGCATCAGCGACTTCCTGCGTATCCTCCATATGGAAGCCCTCGGTGTGGCACAGCTCCATCACATAGTCGATGAAGTTTGGCCGGGAAGCGCTGGGAAATAACACCACAGGATTGTTCGCGAGCGCGGTCAAGGCGATTTCCTTGTGTCGCGCCAGCGCATGGGTTTGATTCACAGCGATGTAAAGCCGCTCATTCATCAACACTTCCGCAGTAATGTCGGGTATATCCCAGACCAGCCGGTTAAAGCCGACCGTCAAGGAACGGTTCCGCAACGCTTCGATCTGCTCCTTTTTACCCATTGTGTGAAGCACGATTTTCACGTCCGGATAAATGGTCCGGTAACTCAGCAGTAATCCCGGAATCAGGCTCAGGATGCTGGAGCCGAAGACGCCGACATCGATACGGCCGAGCTGGCCGGTCTCGGCACGCTGGGTGCGCTCGGTGGTCTGGTCGATCAGCGCAAAAATATTGCGCACACCTTCAAGGAACATGTGGCCGGCATCGGTCAGCTCCATGCCTTTGGCGGTGCGCATGAACAGTGTCGCCCCGATGGTTTCTTCCAGCAGTTGAATCTGGCGCGTCAGGGGTGGCTGCGAGATATGCAGTCGCGCTGCGGCGCGGCTCATATTTGACTCTTCGGCAACCGCCATGAAGTATTTAAGTTGACGAAAATCCATGGGCAAACAGATCTCTTGTAAAACTCAATACCATTTTTGTATCGGATAGTAGTTGAATTGGTATTGGAAAGTATTGGCGCTAGCAGTTAATTTAACACATATGCACTGCAGCTGAATTTGAAGCCGGTGCAGAAATGCAATCAAAACAAGATTTGACGAGAGACCACATCATGCAATTTTTAATCTTCCTGTACGACGCAACCGATGCTGGTGCGCAAGAACGCCGCGCCAAAATCCGCCCTGATCACCTCAAGCGCGCCGAGCATTACCAGCATGCAAATCACTTGCTGATCGGCGGCGCATTATTGGATGACGCCGGCGGCGTGATCGGCTCGGCCGCCGTGATTCAGTTCGACACGCGCGCCGAGCTCGACGAATGGTACAACACCGACCCTTTCAAGATTGGCAATGTCTGGGCTCGCATGGAAGTGCATAACTTCCGCGTCGCGCCCCACTACAACATCCAACCCATCATCAAGGAGACCCACTAATGGCGATCATGGAAAAACTCAAACTACGCGTCGTGCACGACAAGCTTGAAGCCGGCGCCAGTATTATCCTGCGCCCTGAAATGCGCGTCGTGTACTGCCGCACCGGCACTGTGCGCATTATCGAAGGCGGCCGGCGCCGCATCCTCAGCGAAGACAATGCCCAGCTGGTGCAGACCGAGACCACCATCGAAGCCGCTCTCGGCCCGGCCACTGTCTGGCGCTGGGAACTGGTGCCGGTGGCATCCGACGATGCCGCTACGCTTGCGCACGGCGCCGGCGTCGACAGCCAGAACAAGGGTGCGTACGTTTTGCCGCTGCCGGATGACGAGCGGCAGTTCGCCATTCGCTGCGACCAGGTTTCATTTCCGCCAAACGGCGAAGCGTTGACCCACATCCATGCAGCGCCGGGCGTGCGATGCCTCCATACCGGTGAAATTTTTATCGACTCGCTTGGCAAACAGTGGACGGCCACGCCGGGCGTGACCTGGCTGGAACGCGGACCGGAACATGTGTACGCCAAAACCTGGGACAAAGGCCCGGCCAGTTTCATCCGCGTGATGGTCATTCCAAGCGCGTATTTCGGCAAATCGACCATTTCGTACGTGAAGCCGGAAGACGCGCAGAAGCCGAAGTCGCAGCAGTATTACCGCTATCTGGAAGAGGAAATTCAACTGCCAGGATCGAGCAAGTAAACAAAATAGAATTCCAATATAAGGCTGCAATCATAAATGGCCTGGAGACAAACATGGTAGAGAATGTGGCACGGCTTACCCCCAACGCCAGGAAGACGCCGTTCATTGAGGTGAGCGACCTGGAAAAACGTTATGACACACGTAACGGCCCGATCAATGCGATCGAGAAGGTCTCGTTCAACGTCAGCAAAGGCGAGTTCATTTCGATCGTCGGCCCTTCCGGCTGCGGCAAAAGCACGCTCATGAAAATGATCGGCAAGCTGCTGCAACCCACCAGTGGGTCGATCAACTTCCATGGGCTGCCTGCAGGTGCTTCCAGTCCCGATCTCGGCATGGTGTTCCAGGATGCGGTGCTGCTGCCATGGCGCACCGTGTTCCAGAACGTCTGCCTGCCGATTGAAGTGATGGGCCTTGAACGCAGCAAATATGAACAGCGCGCCCGCGATCTGATCGAGCTGGTCGGGCTCAAGGGGTTCGAGAACAAATACCCCACCGAGCTGTCCGGCGGCATGCAGCAACGCACTTCAATCGCCCGGGCTCTGGTCAGCGACCCGCCGCTCTTGTTAATGGATGAACCGTTCGGTGCACTCGACGCGCTGACGCGGGAAACCATGAACCAGGAACTCCAGCGCATCTGGATGGAAAGCAAGAAAACCGTGCTCTTCATCACCCACTCGATTCCCGAATCGGTGCTGCTATCGGACCGTGTGGTCGTGATGTCGGCGCGGCCGTCACGGGTACAGGAAATCATCGACATCGATCTGCCTCGTCCGCGCAAACTCACCGACACCACTACGGCTGATTTCGGAAAATATGTCGCACATATCCGCAGCCTGCTGTCTGCCACTACGGAGCTATGAAAGCCATGAGCCAAGTCATATCCTCAACTGTCGCACCCACCACTCTGGCACCCATGCGTCGCCTGCCGCGTTTTGACCTCGGGACTGTACTTTCGATCGTGGTCGCAGCGGTCCTGCTGGGCGGCTGGGAATACAGTGTGCGTGCCGGCTTTATCCCCGGTTACCTGCTGCCCGCGCCGTCCAAAGTCATCATACAGTTGTACGCCGACCTGATGCAGGAAAGCGTGCGCGTTGATATCTATTACACGCTGGCCGAGGTCCTGCTGGGCTTTGGACTCGCGACCATACTCGGCGTTGTGTGCGGTGCTGCGATTGCGCTGATTCCGTTAGTCGACAAGATTCTCTCGCCGTACATTACCTGCCTGCAGACGATTCCGAAACCGGCAATTGCGCCGCTTCTGATCATCTGGTTCGGCTTCGGCATCAGTTCCAAGGTGGTCATCGTGGCCCTGATCGCCTTTTATCCGATCGTGGTCAATGCGGTCGTCGGCTTTCGCGGTTCCGACCCGCGGCAGATCTTGCTAATGCGTGTGATGAAAGCGTCGCGCTGGCAGATTTTCCGCATGGTGCAGCTGCCTAATGCATTGCCGTTCCTGATGGCGGGACTGCAGATCGCCATGGTGTTTTCTGTCATCGGCGCGATCGTCGGTGAATTCTTGGGCGCCTCTCGCGGCCTGGGAGCATTGATCATCCAGCGCCAGTCCGCAATGGATGTCGCCGGCGTGTTCTCGGTACTGGTGGTGCTCTCCGTAGTGGGCATCATATTAAGCATGATCATCAAAGCATTGTCCAAAAAGCTGGTCTTCTGGGGACCGGCCGAAGAAATCCGCGGCGTTTGAAAATTACTTGAAACTTATAACGGAGATGAAAATGAACAAGAGCCTGATTCGCAATTTTAAAAAAGCAAGCATCACCTCGATGGCCATTGCCCTCGCCTTTACCGCCGGCGCCGCGCAAGCCCAGACCAAACTTATCGTGCAGGGTGGCGCTCCGGTGCCGACCTATACTTTGCTCGGCATTTACGTCGGTGAGCAGCTCGGTTATTTCAAAGCCGAGGGTCTCGACCTGGAAATTCGCAATACGGCGAATGCATCGACCGCGGTGCAACTGACTGCGGCCAATAATGCAGACGTCGCCATCGCAACGGTAGAGCCACTGCTGCTCGGTCAAGAGAGTGGCATAAAAGCCAAGGCCTTCCTGCAAAACCACAAGACCCTGATGTACAGCATTGCCGTTCCCAAGGGCTCCAACATCACCGGGCCGGCAAATCTCAAGGGTGTGAAGATCGGCGTCAGCAACCTCGGTAGCGCATCGCTTACCGTCGCCAAATCGATATTGTTGAGCGCCGGCATTACGCCGACCGCCGATACCTTTGTGCCGGTCGGTGTGGGCGACCAGGCTCTGACAGCGCTGCGCAACGGCAATGTGCAGGCGCTGGCAATGTGGGACGTGATGTATGCCGCGATGGAGCGCAGCGGCCAGCAGTTCACCTACTTCACCCATCCAACCCTTGGCACCTTCGGCAATCTGGCCTCGATGGCATCGGACACCACCATCGCGACCAAACAAAAAGAATTGTGCGGTTATGGACGGGCGATGGCCAAAGGATCGCTGTTCGCCGCTGAAAATCCGGAAGCCGCGCTGCAACTGTATTGGAACTTCAATCCGTCAGCACGTGTTCCGGCCAGCAAACCTGAAGAGATTAAAAAGGCAGTTACCGAATTGAAGTTCATTGCTGATGTGTTCAACGTAGGCTACGGTCCTGGCGAAAAATATGGCGTGATCGATGAAGACAAGTTCAAGCAATATGCCGAACTGCTTTTCACGGACAAGGGAACGCCGGAAAAAACCCCGGCCATCGCCAATGTCTCGACCAAGGCGCTGAACAACTGCATTAACGATTTCGACCGCGATGCAGTACGCAAGACCGCCAAAGCCTGGAAGAAATGACATTGGGGAACCGTATGAAAAAGATTAAATGTGCCTTGATCGGCTCCGGCAACATCGGTACCGATCTGATCTACAAGCTGCAGCGCAGCCCGCTGCTGGAACCGGTCTGGATGGTCGGTATCGATGCCGATTCCGAAGGTTTGAAGCGGGCCCGCGAGATGGGCCTGAAAACCACCGCTGCCGGGCTGGATGGCTTGCTGCCCCATGTGCAGGCGGACGGTATCCAGATCGCTTTCGACGCGACTTCGGCCTATGTCCATGCCGAGAATGCACGCAAGCTCAATGCGCTGGGCGTCTTGATGGTCGACCTGACGCCGGCGGCCATCGGTCCGTTGTGTGTGCCGCCGGTCAACTTGCGCGAACACGCAGGCAAAGGGGAAATGAATGTCAACATGATTTCCTGTGCCGGGCAGGCGACGATCCCGATCGTCTACGCGATATCCAGCGTCCAGTCGGTGAGCTACGGCGAAATCATCGCCAGCCTGGCGTCCCTGTCGATCGGCCCGGGCACGCGCAAGAACCTCGACGAGTTCACCTACACCACGTCGAACGCAATTGAAAAAATCGGCGGCGCCAGGCTCGGCAAGGCGATGGCCGTCATCAACCCGGCTGAACCGCCGATGGTGATGCGCAACACGATCTACTGCGAAACCGACGCGCCGCCCGACCAGGCGGCCATCACCCAATCGGTGAAGGCGATGATTGCCGAAGTGCAGAAATATGTGCCCGGTTACCGGCTGGTGAACGGGCCGGTGTTCGACGGCCACCAGGTCTCGGTCTACATGGAAGTCAAGGGCCTGGGGGATTTCCTGCCGACTTATGCCGGCAACCTCGACATCATGACTGCAGCCGCCACACGTACTGCTGAAATGTTCGCCGAAGAGATGAACGCCGGGCGTTTCAAAGCCCAATCAAAAACAATGGAGCCGGCATGATGTCGCTTAAAGGAAGAAAAGTAATGTTGCATGACATGTGCCTGCGCGACGGCATGCATGCAAAGCGCCACCAGATGACGCTGGAGGAAATGGTGCGGGTCGCAACTGCGCTGGATGATGCCGGCATTCCCCTAATCCAGATTACGCATGGCGATGGACTGGGTGGCTCCTCACTGAACTACGGTCGCTCGCGTCATACTAATGAAGAGTACCTGAATGCAGTCATCCCCAAGCTCAAACGCGCCAAGGTGTCCGTGCTGCTGGTGCCGGGCCTGGGTACCATGGACCAGTTGCGCTCGGCGCGTGAATGCGGCGTGCACAGCGTCCATGTGGCCACCCACTGCACCGAAGCCGATGTCGCCGAACAGCACATTGCCTTCGCCCGTGGCATGGGCATGGATACCACGGGTTTCCTGATGATGTCCCACTTGAATTCGCCGGAAGGCTTGCTCAAGCAGGGCCTGTTGATGGAATCCTACGGCGCGAACTGTGTTTATGTGACCGATTCGGCCGGTTACATGTTGCCGGAAGACGTGCGCGCTCGTGTCGGCCTGCTGCGCAATGCGCTGGACCCGAAGACCCAGCTGGGCTTCCACGGCCATCATAACCTTGGCATGGGGATTGCCAATTCCATCGCGGCCATCGAAGCCGGCGCGAACCGCATCGATGGCTCGGTCGGCGGCCTTGGCGCCGGCGCCGGCAATACGCCGCTGGAAGTGTTTGCCGCAGTGTGCGACCGCATGGGCATCCATACCGGCGTCGACCTGTTCAAGATGATGGATGTGGCCGAAGACGTGATCCTGCCGCTGATGGACCAGCTGGTGCGGGTCGACCGCGAGTCGCTGACCATTGGCTACGCCGGCGTGTATTCGACTTTCCTGCTGTTCGCACGCCGCGCTGCAGCCAAATACGGCGTGTCGGCACGCGAAATTCTGATTGAGCTTGGCAAGAAAAAGCTGATCGGCGGCCAGGAAGACATGATCGAAGATACCGCAATGACCATGGCCAAGGAACGCGGGCTGCTGCAAAGCTGAATACTCTCTTAGGAAGCGGTAATGAAAAAATTTAAAGAACTGGCAGTCGTCGTCGGCGCCACCGGATCGTTCGGCACTGAGATCGTCGCCGCGTTGACAGCCGCAGGACTGGGCGTGGTTGCTGTGGCGAGGACAGCAAGTTCGCTGGCCTCGTTGCAGGAACGTTTTCCCGATCTGGTTACGTGCGCGGCGGATATCAGCAACGACAGCGCGATCGAGCAGATCCGCTCTGTGCTCGACCGGCCGGTGCGCATGGTAGTGCATGGCCCCGGCGTGGCAGTCGCCGGCGGCATCCTGCTAGCGCCAACCTCGGCGGTCGTCGATTCGGTCAACATCAAGGTGGGCGGCATGTTGCGCCTGACCCGTGCAGTGGATGATCGACTGGCGCCCCATTCACGACTGGTAGCCATTGGCGGTCACTATGGACTGGAGCCGACCGCTTATGCGGCGGCTGCCGGTATTGCCAATGCCGCCTTGATCAACCTGATGCGCCAGTTAAGTCTGGCCTATGGCGAACGTGGCGTGACCGCCCATCTGATTGCGCCCGGTCCGGCCGATACCGAACGCCTGCATCGCGTTGCTGCTGACCGTGCCGCCAGTCGTGGCATCAGCGTCGAGCAGGTGTTGACCGAGATGAAGGCAGAATCTTCCATCAAGGCATTCACTACACCGAAACAGGTCGCCTGGGCAGTCGCCACGCTGCTGGCGGAAGAAGCCGATTCGATGACCGGCTCAACCCTCATGCTCGATTCCGGACGCCGTCGCGGCCTGCCTTGAATCGCTGATAAAAAACGGAGACATCGCATGCCAGTTATTAATTTTCATATTGTCGAAGACAAATATACGCCGGACCAATTGGAACACCTGCTGCTGGAGTCGAGCAAACTTTATGCGGAAGTCCTGAAGTCGCCGATCGAACGGGTGCGCGCTTTCGTCACGCTGCACAAGCCATCGCTGTTCGCCGTGGCAGGAAAATTGGTGTCGTCCAGCCAGGCCGATGCGCCCTATTTCAGCTTCATCGTTTTGGAAGGCCGCCCGATCGAGGAACGACATCGGCTGCTGACAGGTTTCACCGACCTGGTCGTTGACATCCTGGGCGCCAAACGTGACTTGGTGCGTGGTGGCTGTACGCCGATCCATCCGGAGAACTGGTGCATTGCCGGCACACCCGCCAGCGTGGCGCGCCAGGCTGAAATCCAATCCCGCGCTCACAGTGCGCCTTAAGCCGGGCATCTTCACACCCTTTATAACACTGCAAAGATCATGGATTCCAACAAAATAGAACAGTACGGCGATGAACTGTACCTGGCCTTTCTGCACCGGACCACGGTTGCGCCTTTGCTTGAACGCGAACCCGACATCACGATAGCAGACGCCTACAAGATCCAGCAGCGCATGGTGGATCGCCGGGTCGCGGCCGGCGAGAAAATCGTTGGCAAGAAAATCGGCGTCACCAGCAAGGCGGTGCAGGATTTCCTTGGCGTATTCCAGCCCGACTTCGGCCAGCTTACCTCGGGCATGATTTATCAGGAAGGCGACACCATTGACCTCGGCAATCTGATCCAGCCCAAAGCGGAGGCCGAGCTGGCATTCGTGTTGAAGGAAGACTTGAAAGGGCCGGGCATCACCGCAATGGACGTGATCCGTGCGACCGATTATGTGGTGCCTTGCTTCGAAATCGTCGATTCGCGCATCAAGGACTGGAACATCAAGATCCAGGACACGATTGCCGACAATGCATCCTGTGGCGTCTATGTCCTGGGTAAAACCAGAGGCGATCCACGTGTGCTGGATATCACCATGGCAGGCATGGTGCTGGAAAAAAATGGCGAACTGTTTTCCACCGGCGTCGGCGCTGCAGTGCAGGGCTCGCCAGCCAATGCGGTTGCCTGGCTGGCCAATACGCTGGGAGCATTGGGGATTCCATTCAAGGCGGGTGAAGTGATCCTCTCCGGTTCGCAATCCGCGCTGGTGCCTGTTGCCGATGGCGACGAACTCGTCTGCACAGTCGGCGGCCTCGGCAGCTGTCATGTCAAATTTTCAGGAAGGAGCGCGGCATGAGCGGCACCACATTATCTCGCGAAGAAGTCGTTCGTTTGACCGAGCGCGTCGAAGGCGCACAATTTCGCGCCCATGAAATTCCCAAGCTGACAGAAGAATATCCCGGCATGAACATCGCCGACGGTTATGCGGTGCAAAAGGAATTGCGCCAGCGCTCGATGGCGCGCGGCAATCGCTTGATTGGCTGGAAAGTTGGCCTGACCTCCAAAGCCAAGATGATCCAGATGGGCATTAGTGAACCGAGCATCGGTTTTCTGATGAGTGACATGGCCTGCCCCGAGAATTCGGCGATCGACATTTCCAAGCTGGTGCATCCGCGCGTCGAATGTGAAGTGGCCTTTGTGACGAAAAAAGCCTTGCAAGGACCGAACTGCACCAGGCAACAGGTGCTCGATGCGACCGACTTCGTATTGCCGGCGATCGAAGTGATCGATTCGCGCTTTGCTGCTTTCAAATTTGATTTGCCCAGCGTGATTGCCGATAATGGTTCCAGCGCCCGCGTGGTCAGTGGCGGTCGGGCGCGTTATCCGCAGGACATCGATTTGCGTACACTGGGCGTTGTGATGGAAAAGAATGGCGAGATTGTTTCGCTCGGTGCTTCTGCTGCGGTGCTCGGCCATCCTGCCGAAGCGATTGCCTGCCTCGTCAACATCCTGAGCACCCAGGGAGAAATCCTGCCGTCCGGAAGTTTTGTGATGAGCGGCGGCATTACCGAAGCGATTCACGTGAAAGCCGGCGACAGCATCATTGCACGCTTTCAGGAGCTGGGCAGTGTGTCGGTGCGTTTTATCTAAAGGCCGGCATTCATGAAAGTCTTGATCGTCTTCGCGCATAACGAAGAAAAATCCTTCAACACCGCCATGAAAAACCTGGCGGTGGAGCAACTGCGCGGCAATGGCCATGAAGTCATCGTCTCCGACCTGTATGCGATGAAATTCAAGGCGGTCGCGGACGGTGACGATTTTCTTGAGCGCGCCAATCCCGAGTGCCTGGTGTACGCCATGGAACAGCGCGTCGCCTATAAAAACGGCACGCTGGCGCCGGACATCATAGCAGAGCTGGAAAAGGTGAAATGGGCCGATCTGATCATCTTTAATTTTCCGATTTACTGGTGCTCGATGCCGGCGATCATGAAGGGCTGGGTCGATCGCGTGCTGGTGTCAGGCTACTGCTATGGTGGGATGCGGTTCTATGACCGGGGCGGACTGGCGGGAAAGAAAGCTTTGGTGGCAACCAGCTTGGGCGGGCAGGCGCATATGTTCCAGCCGCACAGCATTCATGGCGAATTTGAGCTGATGCTCAAACCTATTTTGCAGGGAACGCTAGCCTATACCGGGCTGGCCGTGCTGCCGCCGTTTGTGGCGTTTCATGTACCTTATATTTCTGCCGAGGCGCGTACCAGATACCTGGAGGAGTATGCAGCGCGCCTGGATGCGCTGGAGATTACCGAGGCGCTGCGGTTTCCTGTCATGGATGACTTTGACGAGAAATTGCATCCCAAGGCAGTTACTTCTACTGTGACTGCAGGAAGCTAGTAGGCCGTTACAGGAAGCGGTCCAGAATCCTGCGGCTGTGACGGTCCAGCGCCGTCAGGTCGCGGATCAGGAAATGAATCCCGTGGCTGTCGGCAATCAGCAAGGCATTCGGCCCGATGCGGCGGATGTCTTCCTCTCCGCGCAGCACGAAATCGGTCGGGCCGCGGTCGGTGTCGATGTTCCAGGTGCACGGCGTGGCAAAGCTTGTGACCGTATTGATACGGGAGACTTGCGGCATGAATTCGCGCCCTGCCAATTCTTCCTCGATCAGCTGGCGCATCGCTTGCGGCACATCGGCCAATCGCTCGATCCACGCCACCTCGGCGCCGTCGACAGACACGATAGCAATCCCGTCGTCCGGCGCCTGGATCGGAAAGGCGCGCACCGGCACCACGTTGTCGAAGGTATTGCCATCGGCGCCGGTCAGCACCAGCCGGCCAAAGGCATTGCGCGCAAGTTGAAATCGGGTAGTCGTCATCTCAAGCCTCGTTCATGGCCAGCTCGGCATTGCGCGCCTGCGCCTGGTACAGCCGGAAATAAGCGCCTTCGCGCGCCATCAAGTCATCGTGGCGGCCTTCCTCGACCACCTGGCCGCGGTCCAGCACCACCAGCCGGTCGGCGCGCTGCAGCGTCGACAGGCGGTGCGCAATCGCAATCGTGGTGCGCCCGGCAACCAAATTGTCGAGCGCTTTCTGGATTTCTTTTTCAGTTTCGGAATCGACCGACGAAGTCGCCTCGTCCAGGATCAGGATGCGCGGGTTGATCAGCAATGCGCGTGCAATCGAGATGCGCTGGCGTTCGCCGCCGGACAGTCCCTGGCCGCGTTCGCCGACCATCGAGTCATAGCCGTGCGGCAGGCGCAGGATGAATTCGTGCGCATGTGCCGCGCGCGCTGCCGCCATGATTTCGGCGCGACTGGCCTCCGGCTTGCCGTAGGCGATATTGTCGGCGATGGTGCCGAAAAACAGGAACGGCTCCTGCAGCACCAGGCCGATATGGCGCCGGTAGTCGGCGATCGCAAACGAGCGGATATCGATGCCGTCGACCCGGATCGCGCCTTCGGCGACGTCGTAGAAGCGGCAGATCAGGTTCACCAGCGTGCTCTTGCCGGAACCGCTGTGGCCGACCAGGCCGACCATCTCGCCGGGTGCGATAGTCAGGTTGATGCCGCGGTTGACCGCCCGGTTGCCATAGCGAAAACCGACGTCGACCAGCTCGATCTTGCCCTGGATTTCCTTGATCGCCACCGGCTGTGCCGGTTCCGGCACACTCGACACATGGTCGAGAATGTCGAAGATGCGCTTGGCCGCCGACGCCGACTTTTGCGTGACCGAAACGATCCGGCTCATCGAATCCAGACGCCCGTAAAAGCGGCTGATGTAGGCAATGAACGCGGTCAAGACGCCGACCGTGATGTCGCCGCGCGCGACTTGCCAGATGCCGAATGCCCACACCACCAGCAAGCCGAGTTCTGTCAGCAGCGACACGCTTGGCGAAAACAGCGACCAGGTCTTGTTGAGCCGGTCATTGACCGCCAGGTTGTGCTTATTGGCTTCGATGAAACGTCCGGCTTCGCGCTTTTCCTGGGCAAATGCTTTCACCACGCGAATGCCGGGAATGGTGTCGGCCAGTACATTGGTCACTTCGCCCCAGACCCGGTCGATTCTTTCAAAGCCGGTGCGCAGGCGGTCGCGCACCACGTGGATCATCCAGGCGATGATCGGCAGCGGCAGCAGCGTGACTAAGGCCAGCCACGGGTTGATCGAAAACAGGATGGTCGCGGTCATCACGATCATCAGCACGTCGGTGGCGAAGTCGAGCAGGTGCAGCGAAAGGAACACGCAGATACGGTCGCTTTCGCTGCCGATGCGCGACATTAGGTCGCCGGTGCGCTTGCCGCCGAAATATTCCAGCGACAGCCGCAACAGGTGATCGTAGGTGGTGGTGCGCAAGTCGGCGCCGATGCGCTCCGACACCAGCGCCAGGATATACGTCTTGGCCCAACTTAAACCCCAGGCCAGGATGGCCGCGCCGAGCAGACCGCCCAGGTACAGGCCGACCAGCGATGGCGCGATCTGCTTGCCGTTTTGATACGGAATCAGGATGTCGTCCATCAGCGGCATCGCCAGGTACGGCGGCACCAGGCTGGCCGCAGTGCCGAGCAGGGTCAGGATAAACCCGGCCAGCAGCTGGCCGCGGTACGGCCGGGCGAAGCGCCACAGGCGAAACAGGGTCCAAGTCGACGGCGGCGTGTGGATGACCCGGGTGCAGACCGGGCATTCTTCCTGGTCTGGCGACAAAGGCGCCTTACAGCTCGGGCAGACATTGGTATCCGGCTCAAGCACCGGCTGGCCCGACACATGACTGGTCTGTTGCAGTGCAAACTGGTCGATGACACGGATCGCCTGCAGGTTCTGGCCAAGCGTAAAGCGCCAGCTGGCCAGCCGCGCATGGCGATCGACCAGTTCCAGCTGGCCGACGCCGGCATGATCGTGATGTCGCAATGCCAAGCCTGCCTGATACGGCCAACTGCGCCAGGCCGATTCGCCCGGTGCGCGCGCCAGCAGCCGGCGCTCGGTTGCCGCCACGAGTCCCGCGCCGAAATTAAGTTGCGCATCGAGGTCAACCTGAACCCAGGCGACAACGTTTTCTCCGGGAGAAAGTTGCGATTCGAGGTCATGGCGCCACACTGCGGGCAGTTGATTGGCTAGTTCGGTGCCTGAAACGCCTGCGGCAAAGGATTCGATTGTCATTCTGGAATGTTAAGGTGTCGGGCATGCGCCCATCGCAAGGCAAAGCAACTGGGTAAGTCAAACTGCAAACCGGCCGGTATCGGCCAGCACTATAAACGGATCAGGAGCGAACTGGTTGAATCGAAAAGCAAATATATTTGCAGCGGCTGCGCCGAAGCGGCTCGGTTTGTCCCGGTTCGCCGATGCCTGCGCGGTGGGCATGTTGTTTTGCCAATGGCAAGTCGCGCAAGCCGTGGTTCGCGCTGCATTGCAATAAATGAATCTAAAAAAATTTTTCCTGAAGCTTAAGCGAAACTTAGGGAAATGGCTAATAATGCGGTGCCTGCCGGGCTCGCAAACACGTATCAAGACATGACGACCAAAGACCTCCAATTCCTGCGCGTGACGCATCTGCGTGGCCCAAATATCTGGACTTACCGTCCGGTCATCGAAGTATGGGTCGATATCGGCGCCCTCGAAGATGCGCCATCCAACACCCTGCCCGGCCTGTATGAGCGCCTGACCGGCTGGCTGCCGGGCCTGATCGAGCATCGCTGCGGCGTCGGCACGCGCGGCGGCTTTCTGGAGCGCCTGCGCGAAGGCACCTGGGCCGGCCATATCCTCGAACACGTGGTGCTGGAACTGCAAACCATGGCCGGCATGAAAACCGGTTTCGGCAAGGCGCGCCAGACCGCGCAGCGCGGCGTCTACAAGGTGGCGTTTCGCACCCGCGATGAACAGGTCGGACGTGCCGCGCTCGGCAGCGCCCGCGCGCTGCTGCTGGCTGCCATCGAAGACCGACCGCATGACACCGCCGCGGTGGTTGCTGCCTTGCGCGACATGGTCGACGAGCTGTGTCTGGGGCCCAGTACCGCCCACATCGTCGATGCCGCTACCGAGCGCAACATCCCCTCGATTCGCCTGTCCGGCGGCAATCTGGTGCAACTTGGTTACGGCGTGGCCCAGCGCCGCATCTGGACTGCCGAAACCGATCGCACCAGCGCGATTGCCGAAGGCATTGCCAGCGACAAGGACTTGACCAAGTCGCTGCTGCAATCCTGCGGCGTGCCGGTGCCGCAAGGCGTGACCGTAGCGAGCGCCGAAGCCGCCTGGGAAGAAGCGCAGGAGATCGGCTTGCCGGTGGCGATCAAGCCGCAGGATGGCAACCATGGCCGCGGCGTCTCGCTGGATTTAAGCAGCCGCGCCGAAGTAACGGCAGCGTTCGCGCTGGCCAGCCAGGAGGGCGACGGCAGCGTGATCGTCGAGCAATTCATTCATGGCAACGAGCATCGTCTGCTGGTGGTCGGCAACCGGGTAGTGGCCGCCGCCAGGGGCGAAGCCGCCTGGGTCAGCGGCGATGGCAGTTCCAGCGTCGTCGCACTGGTCGACGCGCAGTTGAATAGCGATCCGCGCCGTGGCGACAGCGAAGAGTTTCCATTGGGTCTGATCAAGCCGGTCGAATCCGGCGAAATCCTGCTTGAACTGCAGCGCCAGGACTTGACGCCGCAATCGGTGCCGGCACAGGGCCGGCGGGTGCTCATCCAGCGCAACGGCAACGTGGCTTTCGATGTCACTGATGACGTCCATCCGGAAGTGGCGGCAATGGCAACCCTGGCCGCGCGCGTGATCGGGCTGGACATCGCCGGCATCGACCTGGTGGCCGAAGATATCCGGCGCCCGCTGGCTGAACAGCGCGGCGCGATCATCGAAGTCAATGCCAGCCCGGGGCTGCTGGCGCACATCAAGCCGGCCGGCGGCAGCCCGCGTGCAGTAGGCGCGGCCATCGTCGAGCACCTTTTTGCGCCCGCCGACACCGGCCGCATACCGGTCGTCGGCATCGCCGGCAGCCGCGGCACCACGCTGGTGGCGCGGCTGACTGCCTGGATCATGTATGTGGCCGGCCAGCATGTCGGCCTAGCCTGCCGCGAAGGCTTGTTCATGAACGGCCGTCAGGTGCAAAAAGGCGATTGCGCCAACTTTGACGCCGGCCAGCGCCTGCTGATCAACCGTTCGGTGCAGGCGGCGGTATTTGAAAACGGCAACCGCATGATCCTCGCCGAAGGGCTGCCCTACGATAAATGTTCGGTGGGCGTGGTCACCGACGTCACGCTGACGCCGGAACTGGCCGAGTTCTACATCGAAGAACCGGAGCAGGTTTATAACGTGCTGCGCAGCCAGGTCGACGTCATCCTGCCGCATGGCACCGCAGTCCTGAATGCGGCTGATCCGCAAGTGCTCAGGATGGCTGAACTGTGCGATGGCGGCCTGATGTATTACGGACTGCATGAAAAGCTCGAGGCGCTCGCCAGGCACCGGGCCGAAGGCGGACGCGCGGTATTCGTGCGCAAGGGGGCGATCGTGCTGGCCGTAGGCGCGCAGGAAACCATGCTGGCGCTGCCATCGTTCGTTACTGCCGCCGGTGCGCAGGTGGAAAGCGTGATTGCCGCCACGGCAGCCGCCTGGGCAACGGCGATCGATCCGCAACTGATCAGCGCCGGACTCAGGACGTTTGCGCCCGAGCCGGCAATCAAGGCAGTTTGAACGGCGCACCACGCCGACGACGACACAATACAGGACGAGCGCTTTATGCAAGTTTCACGTATCCGCGCGCTGCGCGGACCCAACCTCTGGAGCCATAACACCGCGATTGAAGCGGTGGTGGCCTGCAGCGACAGCAAGATCGCCATCGGCAGCATTCCCGGCTTCGAAGCCCGGCTGCGTGCCCGCTTTCCGGCGCTCGATCCGCTGCAGCCGAGCGGCCAGGACGACATCGTGTCCATGGCCCAAGTGCTGGAACTGGCGACGCTCGGCCTGCAGGCCGAAGCCGGCTGCCCGGTCACCTTCAGCCGCACCACGCCCACCGTCGAGCCGGCCGTGTTCCAGGTGGTGGTCGAATATACCGAAGAGGCGGTCGGCCGCCTGGCGCTGGCGCTGGCCGAGCAGCTGTGCCGCGCCGCCGAGGACGATACTGCATTTGATCTGGAAGGCGCGCTGGCGCAATTGCGCGAGCTCGACGAGGATGTGCGCCTGGGCCCCAGCACCGGTTCCATTGTCGCCGCCGCCATCGCCCGCAACATCCCGTACCGGCGCCTGACCGAAGGCAGCATGGTCATGTTCGGCTGGGGCAGCCGGCAGCGCCGCATCCAGGCGGCCGAAACCGACAGCACCAGCGCGATCGCCGAAGCCATTGCCCAGGACAAGGAATTGACCAAAAAACTGCTGGCAGCGGCCGGCGTGCCGGTGCCGTTCGGCCGCATCGTCACCAGTGCCGATGATGCCTGGACCGCCGCCAATCAGATCGGCCTGCCGGTGGTGGTCAAGCCCAAGGATGGCAATCAGGGCAAGGGCGTGACCGTCAATGTCGCCTCGCGCGAACAGATGCAGATTGCCTATGACGCCGCGCTCGGTTTTCGCGACGACATCATGGTCGAGCGCTATTTGCCCGGCAACGATTTCCGCCTGCTGGTGATCGGCGACAAGCTGGTCGCCGCTGCCCGCCGCGATCCGCCGCTGGTGCTCGGCGACGGCGTGCACACGGTGCGCGAACTGGTCGACCAAGTCAACAGCGATCCTAAGCGCGGCAGCGGTCATGCGACGTCGCTGACCCGGATCCGTTTCGATGAGATTGCGCTGGCGCGGCTGGCGCAGCAGAATTTTGACGCCGGCAGCGTGCCGGCGCTCGGCGAGCGCGTCATCCTGCGCAACAATGCCAACCTGTCCACCGGCGGCACCGCCACCGATGTCACCGACGACGTACACCCGGATGTCGCCGCCTGCGCGGTGGCGGCCGCGCAAATGATCGGACTGGATATCTGCGGCGTCGACCTGGTCTGCAACAGCGTATTGAAGCCGATCGAGGAACAGGCCGGCGGCATCGTCGAAGTCAACGCCGCGCCCGGCCTGCGCATGCATCTGTCGCCATCCTACGGCAAGGGACGCGCGGTCGGCGACGCCATCATCAGCAACCTGTTCGCCGACGGCGGCGACGGCCGCATTCCGTTGGTGGCGGTGACCGGCACCAACGGCAAGACCACCACCGTGCGCCTGATTGCCCATCTATTTACCCAGGCCGGCTTGCGGGTCGGCATGACCAATACCGACGGCGTGTATATCGAAGGGCGCAGGATCGACAGCGGCGACTGCAGCGGCCCGAAGAGCGCGCGCAATGTGCTGCTGCACCCGGACGTCGATGCAGCGGTATTCGAGACCGCGCGCGGCGGCGTGCTGCGTGAAGGGCTTGCCTTCGACCGCTGCCAGGTGGCGGTGGTCA